>JAEUOS010000091.1 GCA_016790695.1 Burkholderiales bacterium | reverse complement strand
TCGGCTTCGCCAGCGTCGCGGCCGTAGTCGAGCTTCAGTTCCCCCACCTGCAGGTGCCAGTCGTCGTTGTCGGGACCGCAGGTGCTGTAGGTGGCGTCGGTGGCGCGATAGCTGTCCGGCCCGAGAAACTCCAGGCGCCCGGCGCGACCGCGCGCGCGGTCGTTGGCAAGCAGATACTCCGCCGACAGGAACAGGCCCGTGCGCGCATCGAGCTTGAGCCTGAGCTCGGTGCCGGTGAACAGGTCGCCGTGACGCAGCACCCGCACGCCGCCGCGCGCCTCCAGTTCGTCATCGAGGACGTCGTAGCGGATGCGGTCCGCCTTGATCGCCGTGTCCTGCTTGCGCAGTTCCGCCTCGCCCTGCACCACCGTGTGGCGCCCGGCCTCGCCCTCGATGCGCGTCCCCTGCACGAATACCGGCAGCGCGCCGCCGGCCTCGCGCGCCGGCCGCAGCGTGGTCTCGAGCCTGAGCACCAGGGGCTCGCCGGGCGCCGCGGCAGGCTCGCGCGCATGCGCCGACAGCGCGGTTGCCGCCGCGGCAACGCAGGCCGCCTGCATCACGCAGGCCAGACGGGGGGTCGGCATTGGCGAGGAAAACAAATCGCGCCAGGACTGGCGCGACCCGGTGAATCCGATAAAATTCAAGCAATTATAAGTCACCGTCCCGCGCTGACCGAACGCCGGCAGGCGCCGCCGACGGCTCCTCCCGTCCCCTTGGATCGACAGCACGCTCTGGCCGAGTTCGTCGCCGCACGCTGCGCCGCCAGCGGCGCGCGCGTCGAGCCGGCGTCGGCGGATGCCAGCTTCCGGCGCTACTTCCGGATCCGGTTCGACGACGGCCGCCCGAGCCGCATCGTGATGGATGCGCCTCCCGAGCACGAGGATTGCGCCCCGTTCGTGCGTGCCGCCGCGCTGCTCGGGGCCTGCGGCGTCAACGTCCCGCGCGTACTCGAGGCCGACCTCGCCGGCGGGTTCCTGCTGCTGACCGACCTCGGCACACGCACCTACCTGTCGGCCCTGAACGCAGACGGCGCCAGCGCCGACCGGCTCTATCGGGATGCGATCGACGCACTGGTGCGCATGCAGGCCCACGCCGCGGCCGCCGGGCTCCCGCCCTATGACCGCACGCTCCTGATGCGCGAAATGGAGCTGCTGCCGGTGTGGTACATCGAGCGGCACCGCGGCCATGTCCTGACCGATGCCGATCGTGCGACCCTGGCGTCGGCGTTCGGGCTGCTCGCCGATGCCGCGCTCGCCCAGCCGCAGGTGTTCGTCCACCGCGACTACCACTCGCGCAACCTGATGGTCTGTTCGGCGGACGAAGGAACCGGCGCCAATCCCGGCATCCTGGATTTCCAGGATGCCGTGCGCGGCCCCATCACCTACGATCTGGTGTCGCTGCTCCGGGACGCGTATGTCGAATGGCCGGAGGAGCGGCTGCTCGACTGGGCGATCCGCTACTGGGAGGCGGCGCGCGCCGCCGCGCTGCCGGTCGATCCCTCGTTCGCCGACTTCTATCGCGCGTTCGAGTGGATGGGGCTGCAGCGCCATCTCAAGGTCCTGGGGATCTTCGCCCGGCTGTATCACCGCGACGCCAAGGACCAGTACCTCGGCGACCTCCCGCTGGTGCTCCGCTACGTCCGCCGCACCTGTGTGCGCTACGCCGCCTTCGCCGGCCTGCTGCGCCTGCTCGACCGCGTCGAGGGCGTCGCGCCGGGCACCGGATACACGTTCTGAACGTGTCACCGAGCGCCACGCGACGCGCCGAGTTCGTCGCCGGACTGGTCGCCGTCGCACCGCTGGCCGCCGGCAGCGTGCCGTTCGGCCTCATCTACGGCGTGCTGGCGGTCAAGGCCGGGATTCCGGCCGGCCTGGCGATCGCGCTGGCCGCGATCGTCTTCGCCGGGTCGGCGCAATTCATGATCACCCAGCTGGTCGCCGCCGGCACCCCCGGCCCGCTGGTCGTCGCCTCGGTGGCGGCGATCAACCTGCGCCACGCCCTGTACTCGGCCGCCCTGGCTCCCGCGCTCGCCCACCTCAACGGCGCGTGGCGCGCGGCGCTGGCCTATCTGCTGACCGACGAGTCCTATGCGGCGTCGCTCGCGCGCTTCGAGGGCGCGGCCGCCGGTCCCCACCGGCACTGGCACCTGCTGGGCGCCGGCCTCGGCCTCTGGCTGGTCTGGCAGCTCAGCTGCATCGCCGGCGTCACGCTCGGCAGCGGCATTCCGCCCGGCTGGTCGCTGGAGTTCGCCGGCACCCTGACCTTCATCGCGATCGTCGTGCCGCTGCTGCGCGCGCGCGCCGACTGGGCCGCGATGACGGTCGCGGGCGTCACGGCGGTGGCGGCGCAGGCCTTGCCCTACAAGCTGGCGATCATCGCGGCCGCCGGCGCCGGCATGCTGGCCGGCATGGCCTTCGATCGGCGCGATCCGCGATGAGCCTCTGGCTGACCATGCTCGCGGCCGGCGCGGTGACCTTCGCGATTCGCGTGTCCTTCATCGGCCTGGCCGGACGCTTCAGCGCCCCGCCCTGGTTCAGCCGCATGCTGCGCTTCGTCCCGGTGGCCGCGCTCACCGCGCTGGTCTGGCCCGATCTGCTCGTCACCGCTGGCGCGATCGCCCCGGACCCGGCGCGCCTCGGCGCCGGCGTGCTCGCCGCGCTCGTCGCCTGGCACACCCGCAACATCCTCCTGACGATCGCGTGCGGCATGGCGGCACTCTGGCTCTTCCAGTGGGTGCTGCGATGAAGGCCATGATTCTCGCGGCCGGCCGCGGCGAGCGGATGCGCCCGCTCACCGACCACACGCCGAAGCCGCTGCTGCCGGCGGGCGGCAAGCCGCTGATCGTCTGGCACCTCGAACGGCTGCGCGCGGCCGGCGTGCGCGAGGTGGTGATCAACCACGCCTGGCTGGGCGCGCAGATCGAGGCGGCGCTCGGCGACGGCGCCCGCCTCGGCCTGACGATCGCGTACTCGCGCGAAGCCGAAGCGCTCGAAACCGCCGGCGGCATCGCCCGCGCGCTGCCGCTGCTCGGCGCGCAGCCGTTCCTGGTCGTCAACGGCGACGTCTACTGCGAATTCGACCTGCGGCGCGCGCACGCCGCGGCGGCGCGCGTCGACGCCGCGCCGCTCGTGGCGTGGCTGGTGATGGTGCCGAATCCGCCGCAGCACCCGCGCGGCGATTTCGTCCTCGAGTCCGGACGGGTCCGCGATCGCGGCGAGCCCCGCTTCACCTTCAGCGGCATCGGCGTCTACCACCCGGCGCTGTTCGCGTCGATCGCGCCGGGCGCCCGAGCCCCGCTGGCGCCGCTGCTGCGCGCGGCGATGGCGGGTGACGGCGTGGCCGGCGAGCTGTGGCAAGGCACCTGGACCGACGTCGGGACACCGCAGCGTCTGGCCGAACTGGATGCGGCGCTGCGCGCGGATCGTGCCGGTTCGGGCCTACAATCCCCGGGATGAACGGACTCGACATCACCTCCTTCGTCGCGCGCCGGGCGCGCCTGGCCGACGCCATGGACGCCGCCGGCGGCGGCGTCGCGGTCATTCCCACCGCGCCCGAGCGCGCGCGCAATCGCGACACCCACTATCCGTATCGGCACGACAGCTATGCCTTCTACGTGTCCGGCTTCACCGAGCCCGAAGCGGTCATCGTCGTCGTCGCCGGCCAGCCGCGGCGCTCGATCCTCTTCTGCCGCCCGAAGCACGAGGAGCGCGAGATCTGGGACGGCTTCCGCCACGGTCCGGATGCGGCACGCGAGCGCTTCGGCTTCGATGAGGCGCATTCGATCGAGGAGTTCGACACGCGCCTGCCCGCGCTGCTGGCCGGCGCCGCCAACCTGTTTCACTCGGTCGGGTTCGACGAGGGATTCGACGCGCGCGTGACGCGCGCGCTCAATGCGGTGCGCGGCATGGCGCGCAGCGGGCTGTCGGCGCCGGCCGCGATCCGCGACGTGCGCGCGATGCTCGACCCGATGCGGCTGGTCAAGGATGCCGGCGAGATCGCCACCATGCGCGGCGCGGCAGCCATCTCGGTGGCGGCGCACAAGCGCGCGATGCGCGCGACCCGGCCCGGGCGGCACGAGTACGAGATCGAGGCGGAGCTGCTGCATGCGTTCCGCAGCGGCGGGGCCGAACAGCCGGCCTACACCTCGATCGTCGCCGGTGGCGCCAACGCCTGCGTGCTGCACTACGTGACCAACGACGCGCCGCTGCGCGACGGCGAGCTGCTGCTCATCGACGCCGGCTGCGAGCTGCGGAGCTACGCCAGCGACATCACGCGGACGTTTCCGGTCAACGGGCGATTCAGCGCGCCGCAGCGCGATCTCTACGAGCTGGTCCTCGCGGCGCAGGCGGCGGCGGTGGCTGCGACCCGCCCCGGCACGCCCTACAACGTGCCGCACGAGGCCGCCGTGGCCGTGCTGGCGCAGGGCATGCTCGACCTGGGACTTCTCCAGGGCAGCCTGGATGGCGTGATCGAGCAGGGCAACAAGCGCGAGGGCGGCTACTTCCGGTTCTACATGCACCGCACCGGCCACTGGCTGGGACTCGACGTGCACGACGCGGGCGACTACAAGCGCGGCGCGGACTGGCTGCCGCTGGCTGCCGGCAACGTGGTGACCGTCGAGCCCGGCATCTACGTCCGCCCGGCGCAGGACGTGCCCGCGCATTTCTGGAACATCGGGATCCGCATCGAGGACGACGCGCTGGTCACGCCGACCGGGTGCGAGCTGATCACCGCCGACTGCCCGAAGACCGTCGCCGACATCGAAGCGTGGATGCGCGGGTGAGCGCGGCTTGACCGGGCAGCGCGTCCTGATCGTCGGCGCCGGTCCGGTCGGCCTGGCCGCCGCCCTGGCGTTCCGAAGCGTCGGGCTGCGCCCGCTGGTGGCCGACGGCCGCGCGCGCGGCGCCGCGCGCGGCGACGCGCGCGCGATCGCGCTCGCCCACGGCAGCCGCCAGATCCTCGATCGACTCGGCGTGTGGCCGCACCTGGCCGCGACCCCGATCGGCACGGTCATGGTTTCGCAGGAAGGCGGCTTCGGCCGCGCGCGCATCGAGGCGCGCGATCACGGCATCGACGCGCTCGGGCATGTGGTGCGCCTGGGCCCGCTGGTGGAGGCGCTGGCCGCCGAGGCCGACCGGCGCGGCATCGAGGTGCGCCACGACAGCCCGGTCGGCGCGACGGCCTCGATCGACGGCGGCGTGCGGGCGGCGGTGGGTGCCGACGCGGTCGATTGCGCGCTGCTGGTGCGCGCCGAAGGGTCGCCCGGGCCGGGCGCGGACGTCCGGGACTATGGCCAGACCGCCCTCGTCACCGAGGTCGAGCCGCGTGACGCCGCCGACGCGCGCGCATGGGAGCGCTTCACCGCCGAGGGTCCGCTCGCGCTGCTGCCGCTCGAGCGCGGGTTCTCGGTGGTCTGGTGCATGCGCCCGCCCCGCGCGGACGCGCTGATGCAGGCATCGGATGCGGCATTCCTCGGCGCGCTGTCCGCAGCGACCGGCTTCACGCCCTATCGCTGGACCGCGGTCGCACCGCGCCACGCGTTCCCCCTGACGCTCGCGCGCCGCCGCGCCGACGCCGTCGGCGCGCGCGAGGTCGCGATCGGCAACGCGTCGCAGATGCTGCACCCGGTCGCCGGCCAGGGACTCAATCTCGGCCTGCGCGACGCGTTCGAGCTCGCGCTCGCCCTGCGCGACGGCATCGATGGATCGTCGCTGCACGCCTGGCAGCGGCGCCGGGCGGGGGACCGCAATGCCACCGTCGCCGTCACCGACGCCTACGTGTCGCTGTTCTCCAATCAGATCGCCCCGCTGCGCGCGGCCCGCGGCGCCGGACTCGCGCTCGTCGACACCCTGCCGTGGCTGCGCACGCTGATCGCGCGCCGCATGATGTTCGGCAGCCGCTGAAGGCCGCGGCATCCGGTGTCCCGCGCCCGGTCAATGCCGCGCGCGTCCGGGCGTATAATCCGCGCCCTTGCTCGAAGCCGGGCCAGCACTCCCGCCGCGAAAGTCGGACATCTTGAAGATCGGCCCGCACACCGTCGACAACAATCTGTTCGTGGCCCCGATGGCGGGGGTCACGGACCGGCCGTTCCGGATGCTGTGCAAGCGCCTCGGCGCCGGCTACGCGGTGTCGGAAATGGTGGCGTCGAACACCGCGCTCTATGCCAGCGCGAAGTCGCAGCGGCGCATGGACCATCGCGGCGAGGGCGCGCCGGTGGCGGTGCAGATCGCCGGGGCCGATCCCGCGATGCTGGCCGACGCGGCTCGCGTGAACGTCGATCGCGGCGCGGCGGTGATCGACCTCAACATGGGCTGCCCCGCCAAGAAGGTCTGCAGCAAGTGGGCCGGGTCGGCGCTGCTCGCCGACACCGACCTGGTGCGCCGGATCATCGACGCCGTGGTCGCCGCCGTCGCCGTGCCGGTGACGCTCAAGTTCCGCACCGGCCCGGACCCGGGCCGCCGCAATGCGCTCGAGATCGCCCGCATCGCCGAGGCCGGCGGGATCGCCATGCTCACGCTGCACGGCCGCACGCGGGCCTGCGGCTTCAAGGGAACAGCCGAGTACGAGACGATCGCCGCGGTCAAGCGCGCGGTGCGCATTCCCGTGGTCGCCAACGGCGACATCGACACGCCCGAGCGCGCGCGCGCGGTGCTCGCGCAGACCGGCGCCGACGCGCTGATGATCGGTCGCGCCGCGCAGGGCCGGCCCTGGCTGTTCCGCGAGATCGCCCATTTTCTCGCCACCGGCCGCCACCTGCCGCCGCCGACGCTGGCGGAAGCACGCGAGGTGCTGCTCGCCCACCTCGAGGACCACTACGCGTTCTACGGCGAATTCACCGGCCTGCGCACCGCGCGCAAGCACATCATCTGGTACACGCGCGGCATCGCGGGCGCCGCGGCGTTTCGCCAGCGCATGAACACGCTCGACAGCACCGCCGATCAGCACCGCGCGGTCGCCGAGTTCTTTGCCGGCGGCGGCGACGAGCGCCTGGTCTATGGCCAGGCGGGCGCGGACGACGCGGCCAATGACGGAATCAGGGAGGCTCTCGCCGCATGAACAAGGGACAGGACCGCCAGAACGAGATCGGCGAATGCGTGCGCCGCTCGCTGGAGCGCTACTTCCGGGATCTTGACGGCGCCAAGCCCGGGGAGGTCTACGACATGGTGCTGCACGCGGTCGAGAAGCCGATGATCGAGGTCGTCCTCGACCACGCTGCCGGCAACCAGACCGAGGCCGCCGAGGTGCTCGGGATCAATCGCAACACGCTGCGCAAGAAGATCCAGATGCACCGCATCCGGTAAGCCCGACCGAACCCGCCCCGACCCGCTGCGATGATCAAGAAGGCCCTGCTTTCCGTTTCCGACAAGACCGGCATCGTCGAGTTCGCCCGCGCGCTGCGCGGCATGGGCGTCGCGATCCTGTCCACCGGCGGCACCGCGGCGCTGCTGCGCGACTCCGGGGTGGACGTCACCGAGGTGAGCGAGTACACCGGCTTCCCGGAGATGCTCGACGGACGCGTCAAGACGCTGCATCCGAAGATCCACGGCGGCCTGCTCGGCCGGCGCGCGGTCCCCGCGCACGTGGCGAAGATGCGCGAGCACGGCATCGAGCACATCGACCTCGTGTGCGTCAACCTCTACCCGTTCGTGCGCACCGTCGCCGCCCCCGACTGCACGCTCGAGGACGCGGTGGAGAACATCGACATCGGCGGCCCGACGATGCTGCGCTCCGCGGCGAAGAACTGGGAGGACGTCACGGTGCTCACCGACCCGGCCGACTATCCGAGGATCGTCGAGGAGATGCGTGCCGGCGCCGGCGCCACCACGCGCGCGACGCGCTTCGCGCTCGCCGCCAAGGTGTTCACGCACACTGCGGCCTATGACGGCGCGATCAGCAATTATCTGACGTCGATCGCGGCGCCGGAGCCGCAGCCGGCGCGGCATGCCTATCCGGACCGCCTGACGCTGCAGTTCGCCAAGGCCCAGGAGATGCGCTACGGCGAGAACCCCCATCAATCGGCCGCGTTCTATCGCGACGCCGAACCGGCGCCGGGCACGCTCGCGAACTACCGGCAACTCCAGGGCAAGGAGCTGTCGTACAACAACATCGCCGACGCCGATGCGGCGTGGGAATGCGTGAAGACCTTCGACGCCGCCGCCTGCGTGATCGTCAAGCATGCCAATCCGTGCGGCGTCGCCATCGGGGCGAGTGCCTGCGACGCCTACACCCGCGCCTTCAAGACCGACCCGACCTCCGCGTTCGGCGGCATCATCGCCTTCAACACCAGCGTCGACGGCGCGACCGCCGCCGCGGTCGCCGGGCAGTTCGTCGAGGTCGTGATCGCCACCGCGTTCGAGCCGCGCGCGCTCGAGGTGTTCGCCGCGAAGCAGAACGTGCGCCTGCTCGTGGTCCCGCGCGACAGCGGCGAGAACCGCTACGATCTCAAGCGCGTCGGCGGCGGCATCCTGGTGCAGTCCCCCGACGCGCGCAACGTCGCGCCCGGCGAGCTGCGCGTGGTCACGCGCCGTTCGCCGTCGGTCGCCGAAATGGCCGACATGATGTTCGCGTGGCGCGTCGCCAAGTTCGTCAAGTCCAATGCCATCGTCTTCTGCGGCGGCGGCATGACGCTCGGCGTCGGCGCCGGACAGATGAGCCGCGTCGACTCCACCCGCATCGCGGCGATCAAGGCCCGGAACGCGGGCCTGAGCCTCGCCGGCGCGGCGGTCGCATCGGACGCCTTCTTCCCGTTCCGCGACGGGCTCGACGTCGTCGCCGAGGCCGGCGCCCGCGCGGTGATCCAGCCCGGCGGCAGCGTGCGCGACGACGAGGTCATCGCGGCCGCCGACGCGCATGGCATCGCGATGGTGTTCACCGGCATCCGGCATTTCCGGCACTGACGCCGCGCCGATGCGCATTCTCGGCATCGATCCCGGATTGCGCGTCACCGGCTACGGCGTGATCGAGCGCGCCGGCACAAGGCTCACCTACGTGGCGAGCGGCACGGTGCGCATCGCCGAGCGCGGCGAACTGCCGGCGCGCCTCAAGGTCATCCTCGACGGCGTGGGCGAAGTGATCGCCGCGTTCCGGCCCGACCTCGCGGTGGTGGAAAAGGTGTTCGTCAACGCCAACCCGCAATCGACCCTCCTGCTCGGCCAGGCGCGCGGCGCGGCGATCTGCGCGCTGGTCGCGGCCGGCCTGCCCGTGCACGAGTACACCGCGCTGCAGATCAAGCAGGCGGTCGCCGGCCATGGCAAGGCGCACAAGAGCGCGGTGCAGGAGATGGTGCGGCGGCTGCTGCGCCTCGACGGCACGCCGGGCACCGATTCGGCCGACGCCCTCGCCGCCGCCATCTGCCACACCAGTCATGCCGCCAGCCCGGCGGTGCGCGCCGGCCTGCGCCTGCGCGGCGGCCGCCTGGTCGACTAGGGCCGGCACGCGCCATCGGCTACACTGCCTGCCCATGATCGGACGCATCGCCGGAACGCTGCTCGAGAAGAATCCGCCGCGCATCCTCGTCGACTGCGGCGGGGTCGGCTACGAGATCGACGTGCCGATGAGCACGCTCTACAGCCTGCCCGATCACGGCGCCACCGTGGTGCTGCTCACCCAGCAGGTGGTGCGCGAGGATGCCCATCTGCTCTACGGCTTCGCCACGGCCGCGGAACGCGATGCCTTCCGCCAGCTGACGCGCATCTCGGGCGTCGGCCCGCGCATCGCGCTCGCCGTGCTGTCCGGTCTGTCGGTGGCCGAACTCGCGCAGGCGGTCACCATGCAGGACGGCGGCCGCCTGACCAAGATCCCCGGCATCGGCAAGAAGACGGCGGAACGCCTGCTCCTCGAACTCAAGGGCAAGCTCGGCGCCGACCTGTCGCTGGCGATCGACGTCAACCGTCCCGCGCCGGCCGGCAACGACGTGCTCAACGCCCTGCTCGCGCTCGGCTACAGCGACCGCGAGGCGGTTGCCGCGATCCGCCAGCTCGCGCCCGGCCTGTCGGTCGCCGAAGGCATCCGCCAGGCGCTCAAGGCGCTTTCCAAGGTCTGAGGCGGCGGGCGACCATGGCCATCGAACCCGACCGCATCAGTGCCGGCGCCGACCGCCTGGTCGCGCCTGCGCCCGAGTCGCGGCAGGAGGAAGCCTTCGAGCGCGCGCTGCGCCCGCGGGTGCTCGACGAGTACATCGGCCAGGAGCGCGTGCGCGAAAAGCTCGGCATCTTCATCGCCGCCGCGAGGAAGCGCGGCGAGGCGCTCGACCACACCCTGCTGTTCGGCCCGCCGGGCCTCGGCAAGACCACGCTCGCCCACATCGTCGCGCGCGAGATGGGCGTCAATCTGCGCCAGACCTCCGGCCCGGTGCTCGAGCGCCCCGGCGACCTTGCCGCGCTCCTGACGAACCTGGAGGCGAACGACGTCCTGTTCATCGACGAGATCCATCGCCTTTCGCCGGTGGTCGAGGAGATCCTCTACCCGGCGCTCGAGGACTACCAGATCGACATCATGATCGGCGAAGGCCCGGCGGCGCGGTCGGTCAAGCTCGACCTGCAGCCGTTCACGCTGGTGGGGGCGACCACGCGCGCCGGGATGCTGACCAATCCGCTGCGCGACCGCTTCGGCATCGTCGAGCGCCTCGAGTTCTATTCCGCCGCGGAACTCACGCGCATCGTCACGCGCTCGGCCGACCTGCTCAAGGTCGCGGTCAACGACGACGGCGCGCTGGAGATCGCGCGGCGCTCGCGCGGCACGCCGCGCATCGCCAATCGGCTGCTGCGCCGCGTGCGTGACTACGCGGAGGTGCGTGCCGAAGGCCGGGTGTCGCGGCCGGTCGCCGACGCGGCCCTGGCCATGCTCGAGGTCGACGCCATCGGGCTCGATCTGATGGACCGCAAGCTGCTCGAGGCGATCGTGCACCGCTTCGCCGGCGGGCCGGTCGGCCTGGACAACCTGGCCGCGGCGATCGGCGAGGAAGCCGAAACCATCGAGGACGTGCTCGAGCCCTTCCTGATCCAGCAGGGGTACCTGCAGCGCACGCCGCGCGGCCGGGTCGCGACGCCGTCGACCTACCGCCACCTCGGCGTCGCGGCCCCGCCCGGCGCGCCGAACCAGGAGCTGTTCTAGGCCGGCCTCCGCCCGGGGCGCGAGGGGCGTCGGTTAGAATCGCGCGGATCGGTGCTTTCCGCCGATCCGATCGGGAGACCGAAGATCGACTCGCCGTCCGCTAACGAACCCTTTGTCTGGCCCTCGCGCGTTTACTACGAGGACACCGACACGTCCGGCGTGGTCTACCATGCCAACTACCTGAAGTTCTTCGAGCGCGCGCGCACCGAGTGGCTGCGCACGTTCGGGTTCGATCAGGAGTCGCTCAAGCGCGATCATGCCGTGGTGTTCGCGCTGCGCCGCATGGAGCTCGACTTCCTGCGCGCGGCCCGGCTCGACGACATGCTCGAGGTCAGCGTCGTGCCGGCCGTGGTCAAGAAGGTGTACCTGGTGCTGGCGCAGGAAGCCCGGCGCGGCGCCGACGTCGTGGCGCGCGCGCGCGTGCAGGTGGCGTGTCTCGAGTACCCGGGCCTCGCGCCGCGCACCATCCCCGAATTCATCCAGCAGAAGATGCACGCATGACCGTCACCCAGGACCTGTCGATCCTCAGTCTGATCACCAACGCCAGCGTGCCGGTGCAGGCGGTGATGGCGCTGCTTCTGGTGGTCTCGCTGATGAGCTGGACCTACATCTTCCGCAAGTGGTTCGGTCTGCGCGCGGCGCGCGCGCAGACCGATCGCTTCGAACGGGACTTCTGGTCGGGCGGCGATCTCAATGCGCTGTACCAGTCCGCGGCGAACAACCGGCATCGGTCCGGCAGCCTGGAGCGCATCTTCGAGGCCGGCATGCGCGAGTTCGTCAAGCTCAAGGCGGCGGCGCGCGGCGACGCCGGGACCCAGCTCGAGGGCGCGCGGCGCGCGATGCGCGCGACCTACCAGCGCGAGATGGACGATCTCGAGGCGCATCTCGCGTTCCTCGCCTCGGTCGGCTCGGTCTCGCCCTATGTCGGGCTGTTCGGCACCGTGTGGGGCATCATGAATTCGTTCCGCGGCCTCGCGAACGTGCAGCAGGCCACGCTGGCCAGCGTTGCGCCCGGCATCGCGGAGGCGCTGGTCGCCACCGCCATCGGCCTGTTCGCGGCGATCCCGGCGGTCGTCGCCTACAACCGCTTCGCGCACGACATCGACCGCCTGTCGATCCGCTTCGAGAGCTTCGTCGAGGAATTCTCCAACATCCTGCAGAGGCAGGCGCGCTGATGGCCGCCTTTCGCGCACGCGCCGGCCGGCGCCGGATGGTCAACGAGATCAACGTCGTGCCCTACATCGACGTCATGCTGGTGCTGCTGGTCATCTTCATGGTCACCGCACCCCTGGTGGTGCCGGGCCAGATCGATCTGCCGTCGGTGGCGAGGTCCTCCGGCGCGGCCGCCACGCCGATCGAGATCGTCATCGCTGCCGACGGCGGCCTGCGCCTGCGCGAGCGCGGCGCCGCGCAGGTCGACAAGCCGGTCGAGCGTGCCGACGCGGTCCGCTATGCGCGCGCGCGCCAGGTCGAACGGCCGGACACGCCGGTCGTGATCTCGGCCGACCGCAGCGTC
Source organism: Burkholderiales bacterium (assembly GCA_016790695.1). GTDB lineage: Bacteria > Pseudomonadota > Gammaproteobacteria > Burkholderiales > JAEUOS01 > JAEUOS01. The sequence continues at coordinate 122,469 of JAEUOS010000091.1, read as the reverse complement.
CGCTACGAAGCCGTGCTCGCCGTGATGGACGAGTTGCAGAAGGCCGAGATTCGCCGCGTCGCGCTGGCGGTGAAGCCGGCCGGCCGGCCGTGAGCGCCGCGGCAATCGCGCCGCGCGCCCCGGGCGCGCGCGCCGCCGGCGGCTTCGGCCCGTTCCTGCTCGCGCTGGCCGTCCATGGCCTGCTGGTCGTGGCGCTGTTCTTCGGCATCCGCTGGCAGAGCCGGCCACCCGCGGTCGTCGAAGCCGAGCTCTGGACCGAGCCGCCGCGCGCCGTGACCGCCCCGCCGCCCCCCGCCCCGGCCGCGCCGCCGCGCGAGACGGTGCAACCCGAGGCGCCCCCGCCCAAGCCCGACATCGCCATTCGCGACGAAGCGCGCAAGCCGCCGCCGAAGCGCGACGAGCGGCCCAAGCCCGAGCCGAAGCGCGAAGAGCGCCCCAAGGCAGATCCGCGGAAGGACGCGCCGGCGGCCGACGACCCGGTCAAGGCGGCACTGCTCAAGGAGGAACTGCGCCGTCAGGCCGCGCAGGAATTGCAGCGCGAGGCGCAAGCGCGCAGCGCCGCCGCCGACGCCGCGGCGCAGGCGGCCAAGGGTGCGGCGGAGTGGAATGCGCGCGTCGGCGCCAAGGTGCGCAGCCGCATCCCCTATGCCGTCGCCGCCGCCGTCGCCGGCAATCCGGAGGCATGGTTCGAGGTCAGTTTGCTGCCGGGCCTCGAGGTCGGCACGGTACGCCTGGTCAAGTCCAGCGGCAACGCCGCCTATGACGAGGCGGCCGAGCGCGCGATCAAGGCCGCCTCGCCGCTGCCGCCGCCGACCAGCGACCGGATCACGCCGCCGCGCATCCTCAATCTGCGCATGCGCCCGAAGGACGAATGACGGCCGCGCTTATAATCGCGACTTCCGCCGCGCCGGATCGCACCTGACCAGCCGCCGCTTCGTGCACCGCATGACACCCCTGATCCGCCTGCTCGCCTGTCTCGTCCTGGCCGCATGCGCCCTTTCCGCGCGGGCGCAAATGACCATCGAGGTCAGCGGCGCCGGCGCGCGCCAGTATCCGATCGCGGTCACCAGCTTCCCCGGCGAGGCCGCGCTGCCGGAGAGCCTGACGGCGATCGTGCGCGCCGACCTCGAGCGCAGCGGCCTGTTCCGCATCGTCGACGCGTCCGGCGTCTCGCCGGTGCCGACGGAGTCGTCGCAGGTGCGCTTTGCGGACTGGACCGCGCGCAACGCCGAGTTCCTTGCCATCGGCGTGGTGGCGCCGGCTCCCGACGGACGCCTGACGGTGCGCATTCGACTGGTCGACGTGGTCAAGCAGGCCGAGCTGGCGAGCTTCGCGTTCACGCTCGCGCCCGCCCTCACGCGCGTGACCGCGCACCGGGCTGCCGACGAGATCTACGAGAAGATCACCGGCGAGAAGGGGTTCTTCAACACCAAGATCGCCTACGTGAAGAAGTCCGGCGCACGCTTCGACCTGATCGTCGCGGACTACGACGGGCAGAACGAGCAGTCGGCGCTGACGTCGCGCGAGCCGATCATCTCGCCCGAGTGGTCGCCCGACGGCAGCCGGCTCGCCTACGTGTCGTTCGAGAATCGCAAGCCGCAGATCTGGGTGCACGAGATCTACACGAGCCGGCGCACGCTGATCGGCAATTTCCGCGGCAGCAACAGTGCCCCGGTCTGGGCGCCCAACGGTCGCGAGCTCGCGGTGGTTCTCACGCTCTCGGGCGCCTCGCAGATCTACGTGGTGCCCGCGACGGGCGGCGAGCCGCGACGCCTGACCACCAGCGCCGCGATCGATACCGAGCCTGCCTACTCGCCGGACGGCGGCACGCTGTACTTCACCTCCGACCGCGGCGGCGGGCCGCAGATCTATCGGATGCCCGCCGTCGGCGGCGATGCGCGGCGCGTGACGTTCAAGGGCACCTACAACGTCAGCCCCAAGCCCAGCCCGGACGGCAAGACGCTCGCCTACGTGACGCGCAACAACGGCCAGTTCCAGGTCGCGACGCTCGACCTGGCGACAGGGCAGGAACTTGTGCTTACCGACACGGTCAAGGACGAGAGCCCGAGTTTCTCGCCGAACGGCAAGATGATCCTGTATGCGACCGAGATCGCCGGCAGGGGGGTGCTGGCCGCGGTCTCCGTCGACGGCCGCGTCAAGCAGCGCCTCTCGGTGTCCGCCGCCGACGCGCGCGAGCCCGCCTGGGGCCCGTTTGCAAAGTGAATTTCCGCCAACCAGAAGCGAGGTAATGCCATGCGAAGACTGCTGCCCGCCATTGTCGTGGTCACCCTCCTTGCCGCCTGCTCGTCCGCGGGCGACCGGCAGCCGGAGGCACCGGTCACCGAACGCGAAGGCCGCGCGCCTGCGACCGCGCAGGACTCGCCGAGCAAGCCGCCGCCTTCAACGGGCCAGACTGGCGTCATCACGACGGTGCGGCCGCCCGCGGTCGATGAGCTGACCACCGGCGTCCTCGCCAAGCGCAGCGTCTACTTCGACCTCGACAGCTTCGAGGTCAAGGCCGAATACCGCTCGCTGCTCGAGGCGCACGCGGCCTTCCTGCGCAAGAATCCGGGCCGCAGGGTGGTCGTCGAGGGCAACACCGACGAGCGCGGCAGCCGCGAGTACAACCTGTCGCTGGGCCAGAAGCGGGCGGAGGCGGTGAAGAAGATGCTGGTGCTGCTCGGCGTCCCGGACGCCCAGCTCGAGGCGGTTTCGTTCGGCGAGGAGAAGCCGAAGGCCCCCGGCAAGGACGAGGCCGCCTATGCCGAGAACCGCCGCAGCGACCTGTCCTATCGTGCGCAATAGCGCGCGCCTGACCGGGGCGGCGCTCGCGTCGCTGGCGGCGGTCGCGCTCCTGAGCGCGGCGCCGGCGCAGGCCCAGTTGTTCCGCGACGACGAGCTCCACAATCGCGTGCGCCAGCTCGAGTCGCAGCGCGCCGCCGACGCGCGCCGGATCGAGTCGGTCGAGGGCCGTGCCGGTGCCCTCGAACCGCGCGCGGACACCCAGGCGCGGCAGGTGCTCGACCTCAACGCGCAGATCGAGGCGCTCAAGCAGGACATCGCCAGGCTGCGCGGACAGATCGAGGTTCTGGTCAACGACCTGGAGAACGCCACCCGGCGCCAGCGCGACTTCTACGTCGACCTCGACGGCCGGGTGCGCAAGCTCGAGACCCCGCCGCCCGCGCCGGCCGTCGAGGCCCCGAAGGGCCCCGGCCCGGACGAGCAGCGCGCCTACGAGAACGGCCTGAACCTGGTCAAGGCGGCCAACTACAAGGGCGCGGTGGAGGCCTTCGGCGCGTTCCTGAAGGCGCATCCGCGCAGCACCCTGGCCCCGTCCGCGCAGTACTGGATCGGAAACTCGCTGTTCGCCCTGCGCGACTACAAGGCGGCGATCGCGGCGCAGCAGCAGGTCGTCGATACCTGGCCCGACGATCCCAAGGCCCCGGACGCGATGCTCAACATCGCGTCGGCGCAAACCGATCTCAAGGACTTGCGCGGCGCGCGGGCGACGATGGAGGCGCTGATCAAGCGCTATCCGCAAAGCGACGCCGCGGCCACCGCGCGCACGCGCCTGCCGCGCCTGCGCTAGGAGTCCCCCGCCGTGAACGAGATCACGCCGGCCGCGCTCGCGCCCACCGTCGCCTGGCTCGCGTTCGCGCTCGCGTTCGTCTTCGGCGTCGTCGCGCAGCGCAGCAACTTCTGCACGATGGGCGCGGTCTCCGATATCGTCAACATCGGCGACTGGACGCGCATGCGCATGTGGCTGGCCGCCATCGCGGTGGCGATCGCGGGCGCGCAGGGCCTGCACCTGGCCGGCGCGATCGACCTCGGCAAGTCGATCTACGTGGGCGAACGCCTCAACTGGCTGTCCTGCGTCATCGGCGGCGCATGCTTCGGTGTCGGCATGACGCTCGCCTCGGGGTGCGGCAGCAAGACGCTGCTGCGGGTGGGCAGCGGCAACCTGAAGTCCCTGATCGTCCTGCTGATGCTCGCCATCACCGCGTACATGACCCTGCGCGGCGTGTTCGGTGTCTGGCGGGTTGCCTACCTCGACCCGGTGAGCGTCACGCTGGCCGGGTCGCAGGACCTCCCGTCGCTGCTCGCGCGCCTGGCCGGCATCGAGCGCGGCGTCGCCCGCGTCGCGGCGACGCTCCTGATCGCGGCCGCCCTGCTCGCCTTCTGCCTGCGCTCCGGCGAGTTCCGCCGCGCGGACAATCTGGTCAGCAGCGTGATCATCGGCCTGGTCATCACCGGCGGCTGGTACGTGTCGGGCCGGATCGGCTATCTCAGCGAGGATCCGAACACGCTGCAGGAGGCGTTCGCCGCGACCAACAGCGGCCGCATGGAGTCGTTCTCCTTCGTCGCGCCCGTGGCCTACACGCTGGAACTCCTGATGATGTGGAGCGACAAGAGCCGCATCGTCACCTTCGGTGTCGCTGCCACCCTGGGCGTGGTCGCCGGCTCGCTCGCCTGGTCGCTCTACTCGCGCACGTTCCGGCTCGAGAGCTTTCGCGACGCCGAGGACACCCTGAACCACCTGGCCGGCGGCGCGCTGATGGGTTTCGGCGGTGTGACGGCGCTCGGATGCACGGTCGGGCAGGGCCTGACCGGCATCTCCACCCTGGCGGCCGGATCCTTCGTGACCCTGGCGGCGATCGTCGCGGGCTCGGTCGCGGCGTTCCGATACCAGGTCTGGCGCATCGAGCGGAGCGCCTAGGACCTAGGACCGGCGATACCGCCACGTCATTTGACGACGCCGACAGGTCGGCGCTATAATATTTGGCTTGCGGGAAATCGCAAACGGGTCGTTAGCTCAGTTGGTAGAGCAGCGGACTTTTAATCCGTTGGTCGTTGGTTCGAATCCAACACGGCCTACCAGATCATGCAGGGCGCTCCTCGTCGGAGCGCCCTTTTTCATGGGCGGCAGCCCGGGGACGGGCGGCGCGACGGCGGTTCGACCGCGTCCGGCCGCGCGGGCAGGTCAGCCGGACGCGGCCCGACGCGGGCGTACGGGCTCAGCCCGTCCACTCACGCCGGAACGTCGACCCGGCCCACCAGCGTGGCGATGCCGTCGAGCAGGGCGTCCTCCTGGTAGGGCTTGCCCAGGAACATGTTCACGCCGACCTCCATCGCGTACCTGCGGTGCTTCTCCGCTGTGCGCGACGTGATCATGATGACCGGGATCTTTGCGAGCGCCGCATCGGCGCGGACGTTGCGCACGAGATCGAACCCGTCCATGCGCGGCATCTCGATGTCGACCAGCAGGATGTCCGGGCGGACTTCCTGCAGCTGCTCCAGCGCGTCGACCCCGTCGCGCGCGGTCAGGACGCGGTAGTTCTCGCGCTGCAGCAGCCGCGAGGTGATCTTGCGCACCGTCAGCGAGTCGTCGACCACCATGACCAGCGGCGCGGCCGGCGTGCGCGTGCCGGCGCCGGCCACGGCCTCGCCCGCCGGGCCGGCATGGCGCGCGCCATCGGCCAGCGCCTGCGCCGCCAGCGGCACCGGATTGAGGATCAAGACGATGCGGCCGTCGCCGAGCACGGTGGCACCGGCGATGCCCGAAACGCGCGCCAGTTGCGGACCGATGTTCTTGACCACGACCTCCTGGTTGCCGGCAAGCGCATCGACATGAACCGCCGTGCGCTGCGTGCCGGAGCGCATCAACAGCACCGGCGTCATGCGCTGCGCCTGCGCCGCCACCGCGTCGTCGCCGAGCAGGCGCGGCAGGTAGTGGAGGGGGTACTCGCGATCCTGCCAACGCACCATGCGCGCGGCATGGCATGCGGCCAGCTCGTCCGCCCGCATCTGCCTCACCTGCTCGACCATCACCGACGGCACCGCGTAGGTCTGGCCGCCTGCCGTCACCATGACCACCTGCGTCACCGCCAGCGTCAGCGGCAACGCGATCGTGAAACGGGTGCCCTGTCCCGCCGTCGACTCGGTGTCGATCCGCCCGCCCAGCGCGGCGACTTCGGCGCGCACCACGTCCATGCCGACGCCGCGGCCCGCGATCGCGCTGACCGCGTCGGCCGTCGAGAAGCCGGGCATGAAGATGAAGTCGTGAACGCGCGCATCGGCGATCTCCTCGTCGTCGCGCGCCAGGCCCATCGCCACCGCGCGCGCGCGTATGCGCGCCAGGTCGAGGCCGCCGCCGTCATCCTCGAACACGAGCATGAACTCGTTGCCTTCCTGGCGCGCCGTGAGCCGGATCTGCCCGATCTCGCTCTTGCCCCGCGCCGCGCGCTCGGCGGCACGCTCGATGCCATGCGCGACCGCATTGCGCAGCAGGTGCTCGAACGGGCCGGTCATGCGGTCGAGCACCGACCGGTCGATCTCGGTCTGCACGCCGTGGATATCCAGGTTCGCGCGCTTGCCGAGTTCCTTGGCCGTCTGCCGGACGACGCGGTGAAGGCGCTCGGCGACGTTGTTGAACGGCACCATGCGCACGCGCATGAGGTTGCCCTGCAGGTCGCGATTGAGCCGGGCTTGCGCGAGCACCGCCAGATCGGCATCGTCGACGCCCTTGAGCAGTGCCTGCTGCACCGTCGCGACGTCGTTGACCGACTCGGCCATCATGCGCGCGACTTCCTGGAACCGGGTGAAGCGATCGAACTCCAGCGGATCGAACGCCTCGTGCCGCTCCTCGGCCTCGCGCAGGCGCGACTGCATCTGCGATTCCGCGGCGATCTCCACCTCCCGCAGCTGCTGGCGCAGCCGCGCCACGCTGTCGGTGAGCTCGCGCAAGCCGGACTTGAGCGCGCGCAGCTCCCCCTCGATCCGTGAGCGCGCGATCGCCACCTCGCCGGCCTCGTTGACGAGCCGGTCGACCAGGTCGGAGCGCACCCGCAAGGTCGCCGCCCCCGTGTCCTCGGCGGCCTGCACCGCACCGGCCGCCGGCAGCGCGCGCGCCGGCGCGGCAGGCGCTGCCGCCCCCACGACGTCCGCCCCTGCGATGTCCGTCCGTGCGATGTCCGCCGCCGCCTTGCCCGCCGCGGCGTCGGACCTGCCCGCGGCGTCTGCGACGTCAGCGACGCTCGTCGCGGATGCCTGCGGCCCGTCGCCGCGCAGCCCGTCGAGCAACACGCTGATGCGGTCATACGAGGACATGAGGCCGTCGGCCACCATCGGCGACAGGCCCCGCCCGAGCGCATGCTCGACCCGCGCCTCCATGCTGTGCGCGACCTGGCCGATTCCCATGGCACCCGCCATCCGCGCGCTGCCCTTGAGCGTGTGCAGCGTGCGCTGCAATCCCTGCGCGTCGGCGCTGCCACCACCGGTCCACGTGCGCAACTGCTGGCCGAGCCGCGGCATCAGCTCCGCGGCCTCCTCCAGGAAGATCGGCAGCAACTGCGGGTCGATCTCGTCCTGGATGCGCTCGAGCAGGCGTTCGGCCGGATCGAAGCCGCGCGCGCGCAGTTCGGCAATGCTCAGGCCGTCTTCCGCCGCGGGCGCCTCGCCGCCGTCGACCGCGACGCCGCCGCCCGCGCGTGCGTTCCCGTCGTGGTCCTGCACGATGGCAGCCAGCGGTTCGGCGGGCTGGCCACCGGTCGTCAGGGCCGCATCGAGGTTGTCGGACGACCAGTCCGTCAGGGCGACCGCCGCGCCGGCCAAAGCGCCAGCCACCACCGGGGTCTCGGGCTGCCCCGCCGCGCCCGCATCCGGTTCGGCGGTCCCTGGTGCGACCGTCAGGGTCGTCGGCGCCACCGCCGGCTCCGGTGGCGGCACAGCGTCGAGATCGAGATCGAGCTCCGCCCCCGGCGGCGGTTCGGCGACCCATTCCGCGGCCTCCGGCGCCGCCGTCAGAATCGTCGGTGCCGGTGCGAGCTCCGGCGATGACGCAACATCGAGATCGAGATCGAGCGCCGCGTCGGTCGGCTCGGCGCCCCATTCCGCCGTCCCTGGCGCAACGGTCAGCGTCGTCGGCACGGTCGCCGGCTCGGGCGGTGACGCCACGTCGAGATCAAGATCGAGATCGAGTTCCGCGCGTGGCGGCCCGTCGGCGTCCCCGCCATGCCGATCGGGTTCCGCGAAGGTGTCCGGCCGCCCGGGCTCGGATTCCACGGCCCCGGACACGGGCAGCATCGCCTCGTCAATGCGGAGATCGATATCGGCGTCGGCATTTGCGGCCGCGGCCTGCACCTCGCCCGCGGGCGGCAGCGCCGCGCCCGCTGCCGGCGGCAGCGTCGCGGCATCCGGCACGGTGTCGTCACCCGAGAGGTCGAGATCAATGCCCCCAGCGGCCGCGCGCCCCGCGTGCGCCGCCGGCACGCCGGCCGGCACGTCGAGGTCCTCGTCGAGCGGCGGCGGCTCGACATGCAGAAGCGCCGGGTCGATCTCGCCGGACGCCGCGAGCCACTGCGCGCGCCGCTCCTCCATGCGCACCTCGAGCGGCCCGACGTCCGGAGGCACGCGCAGTTCGCGCACTGCGTTGACCAGTTCGCCGACTGCCTCGACGGCATCATCGAACATCGCCACGTCATCCGGCTCCGGCACGATGCCGCCCGACTTGGCGACCAGCGCCGCGCGCTCGATGGCGCGCGCGAGTTCATGCAGGCGCCGGAAGCTGACCGTCCCGGCGATGCCCGCAAGGGTATGCGCCGCCCTGACGAACTCGTCACGCGGCGGCTGCGCTTCGGTGGCCAGAAGCACGGCTTCGCGTCGCAGCGTCTCGAGATGGGTCGCCGCCTCGTCGACGAAGATGCCATACAGGCCGCGGCTCAGGCGCAGGTCCCCGATGACCACGGTCTGGTCGGGCGACGGCGCCGCGGCTTCGGGCGCAGCGGTCACCGCCGCCTGCAGGGTGAAGCGCTCGCCCGCCAGCATGCGCTCGCACGCGCGCACCAGGGGTTCGCTGTCGGGTCCCGGGCCGCCGCCGCCCGCGAGCGCGGCGATCCACTCGGAAAATATCCCGTGGGCCGCAGCAACCATGCCCAGCAGGTCGCCATTGGCCGGCCGTTCGTCGCTGAGCCACTGATTCATCACCTGCTCGACGGCCCAGGCCGCCTCGCCGAGGCGGGTCAAGCCGACCATGCGCCCGCTGCCCTTCAGGGTATGGAAGCCCCTGCGAATGGTCGCGAGCAGCGTGCCGTTGGTCGGCTCGGCAGTCGCCAGCCCGTGATGCTCGCCGATGCTGTGCAGGACCTCCGCCGCCTCCTCGAGGAATACCGCGAGCAGTTCCGCATCCACCACTTCGTCGGACGATCTGGCAAGCGCCTGCACCTCGTCCGACGGCGCGGGCAGCACTTCCTCCCGCACCGTCGGCGCCACCGCCGCCATCGCCGCGGCGACGTCGGCCGCTCCCGGGCCGGCACCGCCGTCGAGAAGCTGCAACGCCCGCTCGGCGCTCTGCTGCAACGCCGGTTCGTCGACCAGGTCCGCGTCCTGCTGGATCGCCTCGAGGTTCGCCTTGAGCTCGGCGGCGATCAGGGCATCGTCGGGTTTGTCGCGCCAGGCCGAATACAGCGCCTGCGCGTCGCGCCGCTGCGCCGCCAGTTCCTCCTCGACCGTCGCGTCGGGCGCGCGCTCGGTCGTACCGTCGCCATCGAGCAGGAAGTCGACGTCCAAGACGACGCGCTCGACCGGGACCGTCTCCTCTTCAACCGGAACGGGGCGCCGCGGCGCCACCGGCTGAAGAAAGGCCTCGAACTCCGCCGGTCCGTGCTGCAGGGCTTCGACAAAGAATCCGAGGGCGCTCAACGTCCGCGCCAGCGCCTCGAAATCGGCCATGTCGGGCCGGTAGTCCGCCGCAGCGAAACGCGCGATGTCGGCCCGGCAGCCGGCCAGTGCCCTGGCCGCGGCATCCGCCCCCAGGATCGCGAGGGCGCCTTCCACCTGCCGACTCTGCGACTCCAGGCCAGCCAGTTCGCCGCGCTTGCCCGCATCGCGGAAGAACGCGTCCAGCGCGGTCTCCATCGCGGCCAGATTGCTGCGGATCTCCGCGACCACCTGCGCCATGACCAGGCGCTCGTGGGCACGGCGCGAGATCTCGTCGAGCAGCGGCGGCGCCACGTCCGACCGCTCGCCGGCCATGCAGGCCTGGAGCCGCGTCCCCATCGCGACCACCTGCTGCGGGAATTCCGCGGACGGGCGCGCAAAGTTCGCGAGCGCGTTCTCCGCGAGCAGCAGCGCGGTGGCGAGCTCGAGCGCCAGTGCCTCGTTCGCGCGCGCAGGCGAGGCGCCGACCCAGTCGGCGACCGATGCGATCGCGCCGCAGAGCATCGAGAAATCCGCGTCGCCGAGCCCGCCGCTGCGTTCGCGCAGCCGTCCGGCGTGGGTGCGGAACGCCGCCAGTTCGTGCGCCTGTCCCGAGGCGAATCGGTTCCACTTGTCCTTCGCCGAGGCAACCGTCTCGCGCAGGGCGCGCAATTCGGCATCCACGGGCCGCGTATCGCGGTATTCGCCCTCGTCCGGGATCGCATCCGCAAGACCATAGACCTGCCGGACTTCCTCGACCTGCGCACTCTGCACGCGACTGCGCGCGACGAAATAGAGCGTGTCGCGCAGCAGCCGCTCGGCGACGCTCTGCGACCCTTCCATCAGGCGCTTCATCTGCAGGTCGATGCGTGCGCACAGGCGCTTGGCCTCGAGGCCAGCCTGCGCGCCCACCGCGACCAGCGACTCGGTGAACGCGATGGTGACCCACCAGAACGCGCGATGCTGCGCCATCGCCTGCGTGCGCTCGATCGCCCGCACCGAATCGGTCATCTCGCGCAGCGCGGCGTTGTCGGCGGCATCGCGAAACCAGCGCAGCAAGCCGGCCTGGAAGCGACGCCGCTGCGCGGCGACATAGGCGCGCATGTCGGCCGGCACTTCGGTCGCCGCACGGCGCGGCGGCCGCGGCGAGAGGTCGGGGAAGAACAGGTCGGACTCGAGTATGCGCTCGGCGCCGCGCGCCGCCATCACCTGGCGGTAGGCCGGGAACAGGCGGACCGGCTGATGCGGGCGCCCCTCGACCAGCCCGTCGAGGTAGGCCGTAAGCGCCGTGAACGCTTCGACAACGATCCGCGCGACGTCGGTCGTGATCGGCACGGTGCCGACTTCAATGGCCTCGAGCAGCTGCTCGCATTCCTCGGTCAGGCGGGTGACGCCCTCCAGACCCACGATCTCGAGCGCGCCATGCGCCTGGTGCAGATGCGTCTTGCAGAACTTGAGCCTGGTCGTGTCGAGCGGGCTGGCGGCGTATTCCGTGATCGCCTCGCCGGCGCGCTCCAGGGCCTGACGAATCTCGTCCTTGACCCAGGTGAGCGGACCGATGTCGAAATCGTGGCCGGTGGTCATGACGGTTCTGGCGCGGGCCCGGTCAGGCGACCTTGAATCCCGACACGGAGGACTTCAGTTGTTCCGCGAGCTCGGCCAGCTGGCGCACCGATTCGGCGGTCTGGCGCGTACCGTCCGTGGTGCGCTCGTTGACCGCGAGCATTTCCTCCATGTTGCGCGCCACCACCTGTGCCGACTCCGCCTGCGTCGACGTGGTCACCGATATTCCCTCGATCAGGTCCGACAGCGAGCGCGAGACCCTGCCGATCTCGGTCAGCGCCTGCCCGGCCGCATCGGAAAGCCGCGCGCCTTCGACCACGCCCTGGGTGGACTTTTCCATGGCCGACACCGCGTCCTGCGTATCGGTCTGGATCGTCTTGACGATCGCGCCGATCTGCTTGGTGGCCTCCGCGGAGCGCTCCGCGAGTCGCTGCACCTCCTCGGCGACGACGGTGAAGCCGCGCCCGGCCTCCCCCGCGGAGGCCGCCTGGATCGCGGCGTTGAGCGCCAGCACATTGGTCTGCTCGGTGATGTCCGAGATCAGCTCGACGATCTCGCCGATCTCCTGGGACGACTCGCCAAGCCGCTTGATCCGCTTGGACGTCTCCTGGATCTGTTCGCGAATCTCGTTCATGCCGGAGATCGAATTCTGCACCGCCGCCATCCCCTTGTCGGCCGCCGCGAGCGCCTGACGCGCGACATCCGCGCTCTGGCGTGCGCCGCGCGAGACTTCGCCGATGTCCTCGGCCATGCGCAGCACCGACGCTCCGGTCTGCCGGATTTCGCCGGACTGCCGGTCCTGTGCCGTCAGCAGTTCGGCGGAGGTCTGCTGCGCGGACTCCGTCGCCAGCGACACCTGCGCGGTCGCCTGATTGATGCGCAGCACCACATTGCGCAACTCCTCGATGGTCAGATTGACCGAGTCGGCAATCGCGCCGGTGATGTCCTCGTTGACGGTTGCCTGAACCGTCAGGTCGCCATCGGCGACCACCGCCAGCTCGTTCATGAGGCGCAGAATCGCGGCCTGATTCTGGCTGTTCTGCTGCCTCGCTTCGGTCTCCTCGTTCTCGATGCGCGCGCGCTGCGCTTCCTGGTCGGTGCGATAGAGCAGGAACATCAGCCCGATCGCCAGCACCGCGATCGCCGCAAACAGCACCATCACGGCGAAGTTGAAGGCGCGACCGTCGAGCTCCTTCTGAAAGCCGCCCGCGAGCGCGGAAAAGGCCTCCTTGGCCTTCTCGCTGTCCTGGAAGATGCGCTGCGCCGACTGCTTCGCGTTGACCAGACGCTGCATGTTCCCGAGAATCCCGGACACGGCGGCCTGGTATGCGGCGAAGGACCGGTCGAGTTCGGCCAGGCGCTCCTTCTGCTCGGCATCGCTCGCCGCCGACAGGCGCAATGCGTCGCTGCCCTTGGCCAGGCCCGTGAGGACGTCGCGAAACGTGTTGGTGTCCTTGCCGAGAAGGAAGGCGATCTCCGGATCGATCACATCGCCCGCAAGGAGCGCATTCGCGTTCTTGGCCATGCGCTGTGTCAGCATCACCAGTTGCGCGCTGGCCGCGACTTCCCGCGCGTTCGCGCCGCCGGCGAGCTTGAGCGCGGCGATCTGCTCGGCGAGTTCGAGCAGCTGCGGATTGTTGGCGTTGATCGCCCGGATCGATGCGCCGAGGCGCAACAGATTCTCCTGCTGTCCGAGAACCACGGCGGCGTCGGCTTCGGATCGGGCCCAGGTGTTCTTCACCGCCGCCAGCAACGGTTCGACGTCCGAAGAAATCCGCACCGGACGATCGCCCTCGCCGGAAAGCGAGGCGAGATTGACCGCCACCGCATCGCGACTTTCCTTGAGTTGCGCGAAGGCCGCCGCGTTGCCCTGCACCGCGTTCGGCACCGCCTTCGCGAGCCGCTGCGTGTGCATGAGCGCGTCACCGGCGATGGCGACGCCGGCGGCGGCGCGATTGGCGTCGGCGGCGTCCTTGCCGACCATCAGCGCCAGCAGGGCCAGCGAGGCGAGCAATACCAGCGCCAGCAGGGAATACTGGCGCTCGACCGGCAGGTGCCCGATCACAGGCAGCGGCTTGCGCGTGATGCTGCCGACGGCCTCCATCAGGGTTTCCTGGGCAGCGGAGCCGGCTGCGGCGCCCTTCCTGGATAACGGGAGCTTCAATCCAAACGCCATCTCGCCTCCTACGATCGATCGACCCACGTTATAGCGCCGGGCGGGGGCCCCGGCATGTCAGCGGCCCACCTGCAGAAACGCCGGCGCGGTGACGAGGCTGGCCAGCTTGAGCTCGCGCCAGCGCGCGCCGGCAGGATCGGTCCAGCCCTGGCCTTCCCATGGGACAGGCGTTGCCCCGGCGGCGTTCTCGACCGCGCGGAACTCGCGCGGATTGCGCAGGCCCAGCACGCGCGAAACCAGGAGCGCCGCATTGACGCCAAATCGCGCATTCGCGAGCACCAGCCGATTCTCTGCGCCACGCGCGGTCGGACGCGCGGCCGTGAACGCGGCGAAGTCGATCACGCTGACCAGGACGCCGCGCGCGTTGGCCAGGCCGCAATACCAGGGCTTGGTCAGCGGCACCCGCGCCATATCGGGGACCGGCATGATCTCCCCGGCTTCCGCCAGGTCGACCAGCCACAGGTCGTCGCCGCACTGGACTCCCAGTCGCGCCGCCGATGCCTGGCCGGACTTCGCGCCGGCCAATCGCAGCGCCAGATCCTGCTGGAATTGCCGGAGGCTGGTCTTGACTGCCACGTCGATGCGCGCGGGAAGCCGGCACTCAGCCGAGTTCCGCAATCTTCCGGATGAGTTCGTCGCCGTCCACCGGCTTGACCAGGTACCCTTTGGCCCCCTGCCGGCTGCCCCAGATCTTGTCCGTCTCCTGGTCCTTGGTGGTGCAGATGAACACCGGGATGTGGGCAGTCTCGGGCGCGCGCGTGATCTGGCGGGTCGCCTGAAAGCCGTTCAGACCGGGCATGACGACATCCATCAGGATCAGATCGGGGCTGTCGCTGCGCGCCCGCGCGACCGCCTGCTCCCCGTTTTCCGCGGTGATCACCGCATAGCCGGCCTTGGCCAGCAACTCCTGAAGGAAGAACCGTTCCGTCGGACTGTCGTCGACCACAAGAATCTTCTTCACCGGCATGGTGCGCTCCTGGCTCCCATTCTTCGCAAACTCCGCATTGCGGCTACTGGCGCGGCGAGGTGTGCGCGCCGACCGTCCTGAGCAGGCTGTCCTTGGTGAACGGCTTGGTCAGGTATTCGTCCGAGCCGACCATGCGCCCGCGCGCGCGGTCGAACAACCCATCCTTGGATGACAGCATCACCACCGGGGTGTCGCAGAAGCGCGCATTCTTCTTGATCAGGGCGCAGGTCTGATACCCGTCAAGCCGCGGCATCATGATGTCGCAGAAGATCACGTCCGGCAGGTGGTCGGTGATCTTCGACAGCGCATCGAAGCCGTCCTCGGCGAGGATGACCTGGCAGCCGGCCTGCACCAGAAAGATCTCCGCACTGCGGCGGATGGTGTTCGAGTCATCGATCACCATCACCTTGACGCCGGCTAAGTTCGGTATGTCGGCCATCGGCCCATTCGCCCCTGATTTCGGTCCGCGGCGCGCGGCAGCGCGCCCATCCCCATGCCACTGCCGGTGCCGTCGGGAAAGCACCGCCAGCCTGCGCTGGCGGCGCACTCGACACCGGCGAAAAACTCACGCCTGCGCTTCAAGAGAAGGCGCAAGCCCTTTGATTATGAAGGATTTTACGGAACTTGGCAGGCTGCCCGGCCGTCGCGAAGGCTGGCTCAAACCTCGACCAATTCGAAATCTTCCTTGCGCGCTCCGCATTCGGGGCAGGTCCAGTTCATCGGCACGTCCGCCCAGCGCGTGCCGGGAGCGATGCCTTCGTCGGGCGCACCCGCAGCTTCGTCGTAGACCCAGCCGCAGATCAGGCACATCCAGGTTCTGAATTCGGTTTCCATGCGATGGAGTTCTTGTTGGGGGAAAGGCATGGAACAACCATTGCCGTGCTCGCAAAACGCCTGCCCTTCATTGAGCCCGGCACATGCATTCCCGACTCATCCAAGGATGAATAACGGCCGTTCCGCTAGAATCTGAATCATAGCATCCGTGTCGTCGTGCCCGCATCGCGAGCCAAGGCGGCGAAATGTCGGTTTGCATCACCGGTACCCGCATGTCCCGCCACCCGACCACGCCGCCCCTGGTTCTCACCTTCGCGGGATCCGATCCCACGTGCGGTGCCGGCTTGCAGGCAGACCTGATGACGATCGCGAGTCTTGGCTGCCACCCGCTGACCGTGATCACCGCCGTCACCGTGCAGGACAGCGCGCGCGTGACCGGGGTCGATGCGATCGACGCCGGCTGGCTCGAGGATCAGGCCCGCCAGGTCCTCGAGGACGTGTCCGTATCCGCATTCAAGGTCGGCCTGATCGGCAGCGTCGAGAACGTGGCGGCGATCGCCGAGGTTGTCGCGGACTATCCCGACATACCGCTGGTTCTGGACCCGGTGCTGGCCGCCGGCAACGGCGATGATCTCGCCGGCGACGAGATCGTCAGCGCGATGCGGGAGCTGCTGATACCGCAGACGACGGTACTGACCCCGAACAGCCTCGAGGCGCGGCGCCTGGCCGCGGCCGATCTCGGCAGCGACGACGGCTCGCTCGAGGAGTGCGCGATGCACATGCTCGGCCTCGGTTGCGAGTTCGTCCTCGTCACCGGCACCCATGAGAACACCATGCAGGTGGTCAATTCGCTGTACGGGCCGGTTCGCGGACCCGCGGACGACGATGGGGACGACCCCCGCCCGCAGGCGATGGGCCTGGTGCGAAGCGACGCCTGGACGCGCCTGGCAGGCAGTTACCACGGGTCCGGCTGCACGCTGGCTGCCGCGATCGCGGCGATGCTGGCGAACGGCCAGGATGTGCCGCAGGCCGTCCGCGAGGCCCAGGAATACACCTGGAACACGCTGAAGGCCGCGTTCCGCCCGGGAATGGGACAGTTCATCCCCGACCGCTTCTTCTGGGCGCGCCGCGCCCGGGAGGATTGAGCCGTGCCGCAGAACGCGATCGCCGGGCTGTACGCCATCACGCCGGACTGGACCGATACCGCCCGCCTGCTCATCGCCGCGCGCGCCGCGCTCGGCGGCGGCGCGCGGGTCCTGCAGTACCGCAACAAGCGCGCGTCCCCGACGCTGCGCCTGGAGCAGGCGCTCGCCCTGTCGGCGGTCTGTCGCGCGCACGATGTGCCGTTCATCGTCAACGACGATGTCGAGCTCGCGCTCGAGGTCGACGCCGACGGCGTCCATCTCGGACGCAGCGACGAAGCCATCGCCACCGCGCGCCGCCGCATCGGCCGCCGCCGGCTGCTCGGCGCCTCCTGCTACAACGAGCCCCCCCTGGCAACGGCTGCGCTCGCTGCCGGCGCTGATCATGTCGCCTTCGGCAGCGTCTTTCCCTCATCGACCAAGCCCGGCGCGGTCAGGGCCGCCCTCGCGCTGTTCGCCTCCGGCGCGCAGCTCGGCGTGCCGGTGGTCGCGATCGGCGGCATCACGGTGGAGAACGCCGGCACCGTCGTCGCCGCCGGCGCGTCGGCCGTGGCGGTGATCAGCGACCTGTTCGAAGCCGCGGACGTCGCCCGGCGCGCCGGAGACTACGCGGCGCTGTTCAGCTGATCGTCCCGCCCCCTACAACCACGACCGGAACCGCCATGCCATCCACCAACGACGCGCTGTTCGCGCGTGCCCAAGCCATCATTCCCGGCGGCGTCAATTCGCCGGTTCGCGCGTTCCGGTCGGTCGGCGGCACGCCGCGCTTCATCGTCCGCGGCGCCGGCCCCTACGTGTGGGATGCGGACGGCAAGCGCTACGTCGACTATGTCGGCTCGTGGGGCCCCCTGATCCTCGGCCATGCCCATCCCGCGGTGAGCGCGGCGGTGCACGCCGCGGTCGATCGCGGACTGTCCTTCGGCATGCCCACCGAGGCCGAGGTCGAGATCGCGGAAGTCGTCTGCCAGCTGGTGCCGTCGATGGAGCGCGTGCGTTTCACCAGCTCCGGCACCGAAGCCGCGATGACCGCGATCCGCCTTGCGCGCGGCGCCACCGGCCGCAGCATGATCGTCAAGTTCGAAGGCTGCTATCACGGGCATGCCGATGCCCTGCTCGTCAAGGCGGGCTCGGGGCTGCTCACGCACGGCAATCCCTCGTCGGCGGGCGTGCCGCCCGAGGTCACGCAGCACACGCTGGTGCTCGACTACAACGACCCGCAGCAGCTCGCCGATGCCTTCCGCTCCCATGGCGACCGCATTGCCGCGGTGATGGTCGAGCCGGTCGCAGGCAACATGAATCTGGTGCCGGGGCGGCCCGCGTTCCTGCAGGCGATGCGCGAGCTGTGCAGCCGGCACGGCGCGCTGCTGGTGTTCGACGAGGTGATGAGCGGCTTTCGCGTGGCCCTGGGCGGGGCGCAAAGCCTGTACGGGATCCGGCCGGACATCACCGTCCTGGGCAAGGTCATCGGCGGCGGCCTCCCGGTGGCAGCCCTCGGCGGCCGGCGCGACCTCATGGAGCACTTGTCGCCGCTGGGTGCCGTCTATCAGGCCGGGACGCTCTCGGGCAATCCGGTCGCGGTGGCGTCCGGCCTCGCCACCCTGGCGGAGATCCGCAAGCCCGGCTTCTTCGAAGCGGTCGAGGCGACCACGCGCGACTTCGTCCGGCGCTTCAACGCGGCGGCAGCCGACGCCGGCGTACCCTTCTGCGCCGCCTCGGTGGGCACGATGTTCGGCATTTATGCGAGCGCGCGGCCGCCGGAGGACTTCACGCAGGTGATGCAGGCGGACAAGGCCCTGTTCAACCGCTTCTTCCACCTCATGCTCGACGCCGGCGTGCACTTCGCGCCCTCGGCCTACGAGGCGGGCTTCATGTCTTCCGCGCATGACGCCGGCGCCATCGACCACACGATCGACGCCGCAGCCGCGGCGTTGCGCGCGCTGCGCGCCTGACCGGACCTCACCGTCGTCGACGGATCGACTATAGTCGACCTGCCATCAAATTTCCTGGGAGCCATCGCGTGGCCGACATCCGCATCCTCAACCCGGAATCCCTCGGCAAGCCGCTGGGCCAGTACTCGCAGATCACCCGCGTGCGGGCGACCGAGTTCCTGTTCATCGCCGGCCAGCTGTCGGCGGATCGCGACGGCGGCATCGTCGGCCGTGACGATTTCGACGCGCAGTGCGTCCAGGTGTTCGCCAACCTGGAGGCCGCCCTCGCCTCGCAGGGCGCCGCGTGGCGCAACATCGTCCAGTTCACCACCTATCTGGTGCACTCCCAGGACATCCCGAAGTTCATGGCGTTCCGGCTGCGCGAGTTCCCGCGCCTGTTTCCCGATGGCGCCTATCCGCCGAACACCCTGCTCATGGTCGACCGCCTGGTGCAGGAGCCGTTTCTGGTCGAGGTGCAGGCGATCGCCGCGCTATAGCAGGAACAGGCTCGCCAGACCGAGGAAGATGAGGAACCCCATGGTGTCGGTCGCGAAGGTGAGCAGCACCGACGAGCCGACCGCGGGGTCGCGACCCAGGCGATGGCGCACCAGCGGCACCAGCATGCCGACCGTCGACCCGACGAGGAGGTTGAGCATCATCGCGGCCATCATCACCAGCCCCAGCCCGATGCGGCCGGAGATCGCGTAGGCGAACAGGCCGGCGATCAATCCGCCCGAGGTTCCGATGAGGAGACTCGTGGCGACCTCTTTCGACACCAGCCGGCGCACGTTGGCGCGGGTGATCTGGCCCAGAGCGAGCGCGCGAATGATCAGCGTCATGGTCTGGTTCCCCGAATTGCCGCCGATGCCGGCCACGATCGACATGAGGAAGGCCAGCACCACGATCTGGCTCACCGTGCCCTCGAAGCGCGACGCCACGTAGCTCGCCACGCCCGCGGTGCACAGGTTCAGGAGCAGCCACGGTGCACGGTTCCGCACCGAATGCGACACCGGCGCGAAGATGTCCTCCTCCTCGCGCAGGCCGGCCTTGGAGAGCAGTTCCTCCTCCTGGGCATCCCGGATGTAGTCGACCACCTCGTTGACCGTCACGCGCCCGACCAGCTTCCCGACTTCATCGACCACCGGCGCGGAGACCAGGTCGTAGCGCTCGAATGCCTGCGCCGCATCGGCGGCCTTGTCCCAGGGGTTGAGCGTGAGCATGTCTGTGCGCATCACCGTGGCGACCACGGCATCGGCGTCCGTGACCAGGATCCGGGCGATCGGCAGGGCGCCGCGCAGGGTTTCGCCGCGATCGACCACGAACACCTGATCGGTGTGATCCGGCAATTCGTCGAACATGCGCAGGTAGCGCAGGACCACCTCGAGCGTCACATCCTCGCGCACCGTGACCATCTCGAAGTCCATCAGCGCGCCGACCGCATCGTCCGGGTAGGACATCGCCGCGCGCAGCTGCTCGCGCTCCTCGTGGGTGAGGCCTTCGCGAACCTCCTCGATGACCCCCGCCGGCAGATCGTCCGCGATGTCGGCGAGTTCGTCGGCATCCAGCGTCTCGGCGGCCGCCACCAGCGAGGCGCGATCCATGCTCTCGATGAGCGATTCACGCACCGCATCGGAAACCTCGACGAGGATCTCGCCGTCCCGTTCCGCCGACTTGATCAGGTCCCAGACGGCGATGCGGTCGTCGCGCGGAAGCGCTTCGAGGATGTAGGCGATGTCGGCGGGATGCAGTGCCTCCAGCCGCGCCGCAAGCTTCGCGGTATTCTGCCGATAGACCAGGTTCTCGACCAGTTCGTGCCTGTCCATCACCTGGTTGTGCACCACGGCTTCAACCAGGCGGGCGCGCCGCAGGAGTTCCTGGATCTCGGCCAGCGCCTCCTGCGCCTGGTCCGGCTCCATCGGCTCCGGGCGGTGCGCCGCGCCGCCCTGTGCCGTCGTCTCCGCGACGGCCTCCGCTGCGGCGGTGCCGCGGGCATCGGTCTCGGGAGCGGGCTGGCGGGATTCGATCATGGCGAAGGCTCGGCAACCCGCGATTCTAGGGGCAAAGGTGCCGTCCCCTGGAGGATGCCGCCGTCGCCCCGCGCTACGGTGCCTCGACCTGATTCATGCGCGCCAGGATCACCGGCACCCGCCGCGCCAGATAGGCGGAGTCGCGGTTGCGGTCGTAGTAGCGCGGATTGGGCAGCATCGCGGCCAGTCGCGCCGCCTGTTCGCGCGTCAGGCGCCCTGCGTCGACGCCGAAGTAATGCCGTGCCGCCGCCTGCGCGCCGAACACGCCGTTGCCCCATTCGACGACGTTGAGATAGATCTCGAGGATGCGATCCTTCTCCATCCGCGACTCGAGCATCCAGGTGATCAGCGCCTCCTGCACCTTGCGCGCATAGCTGCGTTCGCCCGAGAGGAACAGGTTCTTGGCAAGCTGCTGGGTGATGGTCGAGCCGCCGGCAACGATCCTGCCCTTCTTGAGATTCTTCTCGAACGCCTGCTCGATGCCCTTCCAGTCGAAGCCCTCGTGATCGACGAACGCGGTGTCCTCCGCGGCAATCACCGCGAGCTTCAGGCTTCGCGCGATCCGCGCATACGCGACCCACTCGTGGCGCAGGCGCGCCCGCGGATCGTCGCGCCGCATCGCTGCCAGGCGGTCGTCCATGAAGCTGGTCGACGACGGATTGTGTTCCGTCCACCACCAGACCCGCGCGTAGACCGACGCCTGGTAGGCGAGCAGCGCGACAAGCGCGGCGCCGACCAGCCACAGCAGCGCCACGGCCGCGACGCGAACGGCGCGCCGCATCTCAGACGACGCCGCTGGCCCGGCGTGGCAGATGGGCCGCCGCGAACTCATCGGCCGGCAGCGGCCTGCCGCAGAGGTAGCCCTGCACCTCGTCGCAGCCCCGCGCGCGCAGGAACTCCATCTGGACGACGGTCTCGACCCCCTCGGCAAGCACCTTCAGCCCGAGGGCGCGTCCCATCTGGATGATCGCCGTGGCGATCGCCCCGCCATCGCCTCCGCCGGCGTCGGCGTCGGCGATGAACGCGCGGTCGATCTTGAGCTTGTCGATCGGGTAGCGCTTGAGGTAGGCCAGCGACGAGTACCCGGTGCCGAAATCGTCGACCGCGATGCGCACACCCAGCCTGCGCAGCGCTTCGAGCTTCTCCGCGACCGAGCCGGCATCCATGAGGCTGCTCTCGGTCAATTCGAGTTCGAGTGCGCTGGCGGGCAGCGCAGCCTCGTTGAGCGCCTGCGCGACTTCGCCGACCAGGGAATCGCGGCGAAACTGCAGTGCGGAAAAGTTGATTCCGGCGCAGTGCAGTTCGAACCCGGCGTCGAGCCAGGCGCGCTGCTGCCGGCACACCTCGCGCAGCACCCAGCGCCCGATCGGGACGATCATGCCGCGCGCCTCGGCGAAGGGGATGAACTCGGACGGCGCCAGCAGGCCGCGCTCCGCATGGCGCCACCGCACCAGCGCCTCGAAGCCGGTCAACCGGCCGCCTTCCACCGCAAACTGCGGCTGGTAGTGGATCACGAACTCGCCGCGGGCACCGGCTTCACGCAGCGTCGCTTCCTTGGTGATGTCGGTGGCCGCGGCGGGGGAGAGGCTGGGCGCATAGAACTGATAGTTGGCCCGGCCGCTCTCCTTGGCCCGATACATCGCGCTGTCCGCGTGCCGGATCAGTTCCTCCGCATCGGTGCCGTCACGCGGAAACAGGCTGACCCCGATCGACGGCGTGACGTAGACCTGCCGGTTGTCGAGGCTCACCGGCGCGGACACCGCGGCAAGCACCTTGGCGGCCACCCGGGTGGCATCGCCCGGCGCGCCGAGGTCGCCGACCGCGACCAGGAACTCGTCGCCGCCGAGCCGCGCGACGACATCGGCGTCGCGCAACGCGCCGCGCAGCCGGTTCGCGACTTCCTTGAGGAGGCTGTCCCCGGCGTGATGTCCGAGCGAGTCGTTGATGTTCTTGAAGTTGTCGAGATCGATGAACAGGATCGCCGCATGCACCTCATGGCGCCGCGCCAGAGCCAGCATCCCCTCGAGCCGCTCGCTCAGGAACGAGCGGTTGGGCAATCCGGTCAGCACATCATGACGCGCCAGATACTCGATGCGCGCTTCGGCGCGCTTGCGCTCGCTGACATCGCGCAGCACGCCGAGGCGATAGGTTTCGCCTCCCCGGTGGACGGTCTTGGCGACCATCTCGACCGGGATCCGGCGCCCGTCGCGATGCAGCACGTCGCATTCGTAGACATGCTCGGACCCGGCGCGGATGTACTCGCTGATCTTGTCGTGCTGGTCGGACGGGACGAACTCCAGCGTGTTGTGGCCGATCATCTCGTCACGCGAGTAGCCGAGGATGCCCAGCAGCGCGTCGTTGACATCCTCGAGGACGCCATTCTTGTGGAAGAAGATCCCCTCGGTGGTGGCGGCGGCGAACTTGCGCATCCGCTCCTCGCTCTCGCGGATCGAACGCTCGGCGAGGTGGTAGCGCGTGACGTCGTTGATCAGGACGAAGGCGCCCAGCTGCCGGCCGTCGTTGGCGAAGTGCGGCACCAGGTTGACCTCGATCTGGCGCTCCTCCCCCGACGGCAGCATCTGGCTGCGCACGTACGTCGCCTTCTCGCCGGCGCGCACGCGCTCGACGTCGCTCTCGATCACGGCCCAGGCCTGCTCGCCAACGACACTGCGCACGGTCTGCCCGATGATGCTCTCGACGGTCCAGCCGTTCGACTCGGCATACTGCCGGTTGGCGAAGCGGCATTCGAGCGTGTCCCGGTCGAAGTACGCGATCGCGGCCGGCACGTTGTCGGCCAGGGTGCGCAGCAGCCCGTCGGAGGCGCGGCGCTCGCGCATTGCCGGATCCGGCCCGCCGCCCGCGTGCGCCGCCGTGCCTGCCGGGCGGTTCCCGCTAGTTGGATCCTTCGACACTGAGGGCGTCCTCGCGGGCAAAGGTCCAGGTCATGGTGAGGTCGAGCACGCCGTAGCGCGCCTGCATGGCGGGAGAAAACCGCCCGTACGGACCGGCGGTTCGGACGATGCGCCGCGCCGCATCGTCGACCTCGCGGTTGCCGGAACTCCGGTCGATCTCGATCTTCTCGATGCGGCCGTCGGCAAACAGCGAAACCGTCATCACCAGGCGGAAGCGGCGGCCCTTGGCTGCCTCCGGATAGTTGTGATTGCCGTAGCGCTCGACCTTGTCGGCCCATTGCTTGAAATACATCGCGTACTCGACCTCGCGCGTCGAGGGCGTGATGTAGCCGCGCTTGGGCCGCGCGTTCTCGTCCTCGATCCGCCGGTGGATCTCGGCCTCGCGGCGCGCGATCGCGGTGGCGCTCGCATAGAGATCGGCACCGCTGAGTTGCGGCGCGGGAGGCGTCGGTTCCGGTTGCACTTCCGGCCTCGCCTCGCTGGCCGCGATCTGGGCATTCGCACTGCGCAGCGACGTCATCAGCTTCTGCTGCTGCTCCTCGAGCTGCTGCACGCGCGCCGAGGCCGCGCGCAACTCGTCGCCGTCCTGCGCCACGCGGGTCTTGGGCAGGAACGACTTCGCCCTGCCGCTTGCGGCCTCGCCGCCGCCGTCGAGATTCGCCTGTGCGAGCGCCTCGGCCTTCACGGGCCGCTGCTCGTGCCGCGCGTTGACGAGGATGACGTCGAGCCGATTCTCCACCGGCCGCATGCGCTCGAGCGCCGGCTGGGCGAACCGCACCGAGAGCACGCACGCGTGCGCGATGGTCGAAAGCAGCAGCGCCGCACCCAGAATCCGCTGTGAGGCGTCCAGCCGGCGCCACCATGACGGCGCGGAAACGGCCTGGGATAACGCTTCGGCGATGCTCACGAACCGTGACGTCGGGCGCTGCGAGGAGCGTTCCCCGAGAATCTCGAATGCGGAATTCTAATCGGTATCGCCGCCGTTTTCCTCCGCTTCGGCGGAAATATCTTCCGCCGGCGCGCCAATTTCGCCGGCAAACACCAGGTCCGCCGTCAGCTGCCAGAGGTCGATGCCGCGCACCCGGACCTGCACGCGCGTGCCCGGCGCGAGCGAAGGCATGCCGGCAACAGGCCCGCCCAGCGGGATGCCGTCGAGGCGCACGTTGCCGTCGCGGCCGACGCTGCCCGTCAAGGCGTCGGCACCGCCGACGTGGCCCTCCTGCGCCAGCCAGCGCAGGCACCAGTAGCGCTCCATGCTGCGCTGGAACGACGCGTAACCGGCATGCGCCGCCTCGAACCCCGCGACAGCGCCCAGGAGCGATTCCGAGCGCGGCGCGAACGGCGGCTTGGCACCGCGAAGCACGGCGGCAAGCTGCCATTGATTGACGAGGTCGACATAGCGCCGCAGCGGCGAACTCGACCACGCATAGTGGCTGACCCCCAGCCCGACATGCGGCGCGGGAACGGTGGTCATGCGCACCTTGCCGGCCGGACCGGCGCCCGTCTTGACGCGATAGATCGCCGCTGCGCCGCGGTCGGCCAGCAGTCGTCCCCAGGTGTGATTGGCGAGAATCATCAGTTCCGAGACGATCTTGTCCAGAGGCGCCCCGCGGCGGCGCTCTTCAATGACCACGCGCGCCTCCTCGACCGGTCGGCCGGGCTCCTGCCAGTCGATGCGGAAGTTGTAGTCGCGAAAGGCCTGATTGTGCGACGCCCTGCCGCGCCCGGCCTCGAGGCGGCAGGCCAGGCGCCAGAGGTGTGCGAGCTCGGCCGCATGCGGGTAGGTGCCCGCGCCGGATGCGAGCGACGCCTCGGTCAGGATGTCGTCGAGTTCATGGTGGCGGAGGTTCGACGCGACCGCGATCCGCTCCAGCCGTGTCTCCACGTCTGCCACCGCCATGTCGGCAGGCTCCACCTCGAGATAGAGCGAGACGCACGGCACCGTGCGGCCGGCCTTCAGCGTGAACGCCTCCACCACCTCGTCCGGCAGCATGGTGATCTTCGCGCCGGGCATGTAGACGGTGGACATGCGCGCGCGCGCGATGGCGTCGAGGTCACCGTCCGGGCTGAAGCCGAGCGCGGGCGCGGCAATGTGAATGCCGATCCGCAATCGACCCGAGACGCCGGAGGCCACGGAAAAGGCGTCGTCGATCTCGGTCGTCGCGGCATCGTCGATGGAAAACGCCGGCGCCGGGGCGAGCGGCAGTTCCGCCGGCGGTTCCGCGGCCGGGTGCGGCGCGAAGCGCGTGCCGCGCGGAAAGTGCTCGGCAAGAAAGCGGCCCAGCAGATGCTCGTAGGGCCCGGCGAGCGCACCGGCGCGATGGAGCAAGCGCGCGGGCGGCAGGCCGGTCGCCGCGCATGCGGCATCCAGCGCGCGATAGGCGACCGACTGCTTCTCCGGACGGTAGAGCAGCATCTGCACCTGCGGGACGAGCGCCTCCGGCATGCGGAACTGCGTGAGCTCGGTCGCGAATTCCTCGACCTGCTCGGCTTCGCGTCGCTTGCGCTCCGCCGATGCGAGCGCCGACTTGAGCGCTTCCGGGGTGGCCGTCTTGTAGCGACCGCGCCCCTTCTTGTAGAAGTACATCGGCGACGCATGCAGCCTCAGCAGCAGCGCCGCCGCTTCCACCGCCGCGGGTTCACGGCCGAAGTAGTCACGCGCGAGCTCGTCGAACCCGAACTCCTCGCGCGGCGCGACCTCCCACAGGAAGTCGGCATCGATCCCCTCGGCCAGCGCGTCGGCAGCATCACGGAACGCCGCCAGCGGGGGCCGATCGAACCGCAGCAGCACCGCCGACGCCTTGATTTTCGAGCGCTTGCCATGCGCGGCCTCGACCTGCAGGGACGCCTCGGCCTCGGAAAGCACCGCGGCCACCTTGAAGCCGCCGTCTTCCTCGTAGAACACGTTCACTGGGGTTCCGCTTCCGGGACCGGCGCGCGCCGTCCGCCGCGTCGCCGCGCTTAGGGTTAAACCCTGCGGAACGCGCAATGGGGAAAGGTTAGAATTCGCGCCCGGATTATAGCCGCGGGTCCTGCCGCGCCCGTTGCACGCCGCGCGCGCGGCCGGCATCGGGGCCTTCTAGCACACAGGGAGCGAATCACATGGCAATGGATGTCATCGACTACAAGATCTACGGCGCCGAGATGCAGTTCGTCGAGATCGAACTCGACCCGAACGAGGCCGCCATCGGCGAGGCCGGCTCGATGATGTACATGGAGGACGGCGTCGACCTCGACACCATCTTCGGCGACGGTTCCGCGCAGCAGTCGGGCTTCTTCGGCAAGCTCATGGGCGCCGGCAAGCGCCTGCTCACGGGCGAGTCGCTGTTCACGACCGTCTACACGAACAAGGGCCAGGGGAAGAAGAAGGTCGCGTTCGCGGCGCCCTACCCCGGGAAGCTGCTGCCGATGGACCTCTCGAAGCTCGGCGGCGCGCTCATCTGCCAGAAGGACGCCTTCCTCTGCGCGGCGAAGGGCGTGTCGCTGTCGATCGCATTCCAGAAGAAGCTCGGCGCCGGATTCTTCGGCGGCGAAGGTTTCATCATGCAGAAGCTCGAGGGCGACGGCCTGGCCTTCATTCATGCGGGCGGCACGATGCTCAAGCGCGACCTCGCGCCCGGCGAGACCTTGCGCGTCGACACCGGCTGCCTGGTGGCGATGCAGCCGTCGGTCGACTACGACATCCAGTACGTCGGCAAGATCAAGACCGCCCTGTTCGGCGGCGAAGGCCTGTTCTTCGCGGTCCTGCGCGGCCCTGGCACGGTGATCCTGCAGTCCCTGCCGTTCAACCGACTGGCCTCGCGCATCTTCGCCGCGGCCCCGCAGGGCGCAGGCGGCGGCGCCGCTGCCGGCCTGCTCGGCGGCGGTGGCGGTCGCGAGGAGGGCGGCGTGCTTGGCGGCATCTTCGGCGGCGACGACGATTGATCGTCCTCTCGGCGCTGCGCCAAGGCGGCCCGTGAGCGCCGCGGGTCGCCATCCGGGCCGTGCGTACGGGCCGGGCTTCCAGACCGCCGGCGCGGCGGTCGAGTTCGAGGTCTCCGGCTTCGGCCTGCGTGTCGTCACCGCCGACGCGCCCGACGGCACGCCCCGCTGGAGCGAAATCACGGTGCGCAAGGGCGGCTTCAATGATGCCCAGGTGATGCTGGAATGGCAGGGCCGCGCCGGGAGCTACGCCCTGGTCGTGTCCGACGCCGCCGCCGTGGCCGCTCTCCGCGCGCAACTCGCACAGTCGGCGCCGGAGAAGGCGCGCCTCCGGGGCACCGGACATCTCGGCGCCGATGCGCGCACGCGGCGCTGGTCGCACCTGATGGTGTGGGCGACGCTGCTGCCGATCGTCCTGCCGATCGTGCTGCTGGTGCTGTTGCTGGCCGAGCACGATCGGATCGCGGCCTGGGCGGTCTCGCATGTGCCGGTCGCGCAGGAACGCAAGCTCGGCGAGGCGGTGTTCGCCCAGGCCAAGGCCAGGCTCAGGCTGGTCGACGGCCCGCCGCAGGCGATGGTGCGCGAGATCGGCGCGCGGCTGACGCGGGGCTCGCCGTACGCCTACGAATTCCACGTCGCCGAGGATGCGACGGTCAACGCCTTTGCCATGCCCGGCGGCTTCATCGTGGTGCACACCGGGCTGCTCGCGCTGGCCGGCAGCGCCGAGGAGGTGGCCGGCGTGCTGGCGCACGAGGTGCAGCATGTCGAGCGCCGCCACAGCCTGAAGGCGATGGTCAAGAGCGCGGGACTGATGGTGACCGTGAGCCTCCTGTTCGGGGACCTCGGCGGGCTGGTGTCGGTCGGCCAGGACCTCATCGGACTCAAGTTCTCGCGCGACCACGAATCCGAAGCGGACGCCGAAGGGCTCAAGATGCTTGTCGCCGCGGGCATCCGGCCGCAGGGCATGCGCGATTTCTTTCGCAGGATGAGCGAACAGGAAAAGCTCGATCTCGGCTGGCTCTCGTCCCACCCGGCGAGCGAGACCCGCTTCGCCGCGATGGATGCCGCCCTCAAGGCCATGCCGGCGGCGGCCGTCGACGCGCCGGCACTCCCCTACGACTATGCGGCGATCAAGGCGGCATTGCCGGCGGCGACAAAGCCGGCGCCGCCGCCCCGGGAGCACACGAAGTGAACGAGCCAGCGACCGACGGCGCCCCGCTGCGCGCTTTCCGCGACCCGGCGTATGTCCCGCTGGCGCGCGATCTCGCCGAGGTGCGCGCCAACATCGATCGCCTCGACGATGCCATCGTCGCCCTGATCGCCGAGCGCGCGATGTACGTCAAGGACGCCGCGCGCTTCAAGCGCGATCCGCAGCAGGTCGCGGCGCCGGCGCGCCAGGCCGAGGTCTTTGCGCGGGCACGCGACCTCGCCGCACGCCATGACCGTGGTTTCGAGGGGCTGGCCGACGTGGTCGAAGCCACCTACCGGACCATGGTGGCGGCCTTCATATCCGGCGAAGAGCGCTACTTTCACAACATGCAGTCCATTGGAGACCCGTCATGCGAACCTTGACGCGCACCGTCGCTGTCGTGCTGGGCGCGAGCGCCCTCCTTGCTCTCGGCAGCGCCGCCGCCCAGGACTATCCGTCCCGCCCGATCCGGCTCATCGTGCCGTTCGCGGCCGGCTCGACGCCGGATGTGTTCGCACGCATCGTCGGCGAGAAGGCCGGCGCCGGACTGAAGCAGGCGATCGTCGTCGAGAATCGCGCCGGCGCCGGCGGCAATGTCGGTACCGATGCGATCGCCAAGGCAGCCCCCGATGGCTACACCATCGGCGTCTCCATCACCGGGCCGCTGGTCAACAACACGGTGCTGTACCGGAAGATGCCCTACAACCCGTTCACGGACCTGGCGCCGATCACGTTCGGCGTGCATCAGCCCAACGTGCTCGCGGTGGCCCCGACCCTCGGCGTCGGCTCGATGCAGGAATTGTTCGCGCTGCTCAAGAGGAACCCCGGAAAGTACAACTATGCCTCGATCGGCGCCGGCAGCCTGTCGCACCTGTCGGTCGAATTGATCAAGGCGAAGACCGGCACCTTCATCGTCCACATCCCCTACGCCTCCTCGCCGGCAGCCGTGACCAGCGTCATCGCCGGCGACACCCACATCGCTTCCCTGGCGCCGCTGGCGGTGATGCCGCAGGTCCAGGCAGGCAAGCTCAAGGCACTGGCGATCTCCACGCCGCAGCGCTCGCCGCTGCTGCCGAACATCCCGACATTCAAGGAGGCGGGCATCCTCGATGTCGAGGCCACCGCCTGGATCGGCGTGGTCGCGCCCGCGAAGACACCGCCAGCCATCATCGATCGCCTCAATCGCGAGTTCGTGGCGGCGATGAAGGACGCCGCGATCGTCGACCGACTCAAGGCCCAGTACATGGAACCTGCGCCCGGAACCCCGGCCGAGTTCGCCGCCTTCATGCAGGCGGAACTCAAGCGCTGGACCCCGGTGATCCAGCGCAGCGGCGCCAGCGTCGACTGACGGATCAGTTCTGCCAGGCCTCGGCCAGGCTGCGCAGCTGGAAGCGGCCGTCGTCGCGAAACAGCCAGGATTCCGTGAATTCCACCCGGCCGCCGCGCAGTACCGATGCCGCAGGCCGGGGGTAGGGCGCGCCGCGGCGCGCGCTGTCCAGCGTGCTGCGGACGGTTTCGGCATCGCCGTTGTCGCGCAGCACGCGGATGTCGGCCAGGTTGCCCGAACGATCGATGGTCATGCTTACCACGATCACGGAGCGCAGCAGGTGCGGGGGGGTGCCGCTGAAAACGTTCCCCGACGATGCCTCGTGGATACGGCTGGCGACCTCGAGCTTGTAGCCGTTGAGACTGGTCGCCGCCGAGGCCGGGGGGGCGGTCGCACCCGCCGTCGCGGCGGGCGCGGGTGCGGGCGCGGGTACGGACACGCTCGGCGGCGCGGGCGCAGGCGGTGCCGGTTCGGGCCCCGGCGCCCGGCGCTGCGCGCATCCTGCCGCCGTCAGCAGCGCCGCCAGCCCGGCCAACAGCATCGCCTTGTCGCCGATCCATCGAATCATTCCCGCTCCCCATGCGGCAGCCAGCGCGCCGCACCCATCGTCCGATCAACCGCGGCGGGCTATGTGAAAATAGCGCCCGGCACGCTATTGCGCCCTGAACACTCTCCTGCGCCCTGCATTCCGCGCCCTGCCGAGCCCCAAGCCGGAAACCGCCCATGAACCTCATCGACGCCGCGACACTTGAATCCTACCGCAACGATGGCGTGGTCTGCCTGCGCGGGCTGATCAGTCCGCAATGGATCGAACGCCTGCGCGCGGGTGTCGACCAGAATCTCGCCGCACCGGGGCCGTTCGCCAAGCGCTATACGCCGGACGGCAACCCGGGCATGTTCTTCGGCGACTACTGCAATTGGGAACGGATCGCCGCGTACCGGGATTTCTTCTTCGAATCTCCGGTGAAGGATGCCGCTGCCGCATTGATGGGCTCGCCCAAGGTGAATCTCTACCACGAGCACGTACTGGTCAAGGAACCGGGCACCAAGGAAAGGACTCCCTGGCACCACGACCAGCCCTACTACCCGGTGGACGGCGAGCACGTCATCAGCTTCTGGATCCCGCTGGATCCGGTCGAGAAGCGCACCTGCCCCGAGTACATCGCCGGGTCGCATCGATGGGGTCGCTGGTTCCGTCCTGCGCGATTCGCCGACCTGAAGGCGCATCCGACGGCCACCGACAGCCGGTTCGAGGACCTGCCGGACTTCGAGGCCGAGCGCAGCCGCCACCGCATCCTGTCGTGGGAGCTCGCCGTGGGCGACTGCATTGCCTTTCACGGACTGACGGTCCACGGCGCGCCCGAGAATCTCTCGACGCACCGGCGCCGCGCCTTCTCGGCCCGGTTCACGGGAGAAGATGCGCGATTCGTGCTGCGCGACGGATTCATGTCACCGCCGCCCCCCGAGCACGGCGGACCGCGGCCGGGTGCCAGGCTCGACTCCGCCGCCTTTCCGGTCCTCGTCGGCTAGGAACGTGGCGCGCCGTCGGGGCCGGCGGCCCCGAGCAGTTGCCAGGTCGAGTTGGCCACCGCCAACAACGCGCCGCCGGCGTCGGTCAGGCGCGTCTCCAGATAGTTGATCGACCGGCCCTTCTTCAGGAACCGCCCCTCGGCGCGAATCCGTCCGGCGCGCGCCGGACGCAGAAACTTGGTCTCCATCTGCAGCGTCATCCCGGTGCCGACGCGCCGATTGAGCAGATGTCCCATCGAAATGTCCAGGACCGTCGCGATCACCCCGCCGTGCAGCGAGCCCTGGGGGTTGAACATGTAGTCGTGGACGTCAAGCTCGACGACGCAGGTGTCGTCGTCCGGATAGGTGACCGCGAGACCGAGGAAGCGCGACAGGAAGAAATTGCCGAATTCCCGTGCATCTTCCGCCAGCGCGCGTTCGAACGCTGCGCGCGCGGCGGCGTGGTCGACCTTGCCGGTCACGGCGATGCCAGGCGGCCTGGTACGGGAATGCCGGTCCGGATCACCGCAGGGATGCGTTGATCTTCTCCAGCGCCGCCGCGCGCGGGCAGAGCTCGCGTTCGCCGAGCGCGTTGAGCGGGACCGGCACCGTATTGGCGTAAATGTGGAGATCCTCGGGATCCGGATCGACGTAGAGCAGCCCGGTGACGACTTCGCCGCGCGCCTGGTGCTCCTGCAGGAAATTCATCGCCGCAATGCGGTTGTTGGGATCGTAGTCGGTGTGCAGCTTGCGCAGGCGCAGCACCGAGCCGTCGTGCTGCACCACTTCCTGCACCGTTCCGGGCTCGTACTCGGTGGTGATCTCCTCGCGATGCGGCATGAAGTCGATGCGGTTGACCGCCTCGTTGTGCTCGCGCACGTAGTCGTAGCTCTTGGTCGAGCCTGGATGGTTGTTGAACGCCACGCACGGCGAGACGACATCGATGAACGCCGCGCCCTGATGGGCGATCGCCGCCTCGATCAACGGCACCAGTTGCGCCTTGTCGCCGGAGAAACTGCGCGCGACGAAGGTGGCGCCGAGCTGAAGCGCAAGCCCGACCATGTCGACCGGCGAGTCGTTGTTGATCGCCCCCTTCTTCGCCTTCGACCCCTTGTCGGCCGTCGCCGAAAACTGGCCCTTGGTGAGACCGTAGACCCCGTTGTTCATGACGATGTAGACCATGTTGACGCCGCGACGCATCGCATGCGCGAACTGCCCCAGGCCGATGGAGGCGGAGTCGCCGTCACCGGACACCCCCATGTAGATCAGGTCGCGATTGGCCAGGTTGGCGCCGGTCAGCACCGACGGCATGCGGCCGTGGACGGTATTGAAACCGTGCGACTGGCCGAGAAAGTAGGTCGGCGTCTTCGACGAGCAGCCGATGCCGGAGAGCTTGGCCACGCGGTGCGGCTCGATGTCGAGATTGAACGCGGCCTGGATGATCGCGGCGGAGATCGAATCGTGGCCGCAACCGGCGCACAGGGTCGACACCGGGCCTTCATAGTCGCGCCGGGTGAAGCCACGCTTGTTCTTCGCCAGCGTGGGGTGATGCAGCTTGGGTTTGGCGAGGTAGGTCATTGCGCCACCTTCTTGATCGGAGTGACATTCGAGCGCGCCATGCGGTCCGCGATGGCGGCGATGATGAAACGGGCGGTGATCGGCGTGCCGTCGTAATGCAGCACGGGGATGACGCGCGCCGAGTCGAGATTGCCCTCGTTGATCAGCATCGAGCGCAACTGCCCGTCGCGGTTCTGCTCGACGACGAACACCTGCTCGTGGCTGTCGACGAACTCCATCACGCTGGCATGGAACGGGAACCCGCGCACCCGCATCGCGTCGATCGGCTTGCCTTGCGCATCGAGTGCATCGAGCGCTTCGTCCATCGCCGGACTGGTGGAACCGAAGTAGATGACGCCGAACTTCGCCGCCCGCGGCGCGCGGCGCACCACCGGGCGGGGGACCAGATCCTTCGCGGTCTCCCACTTGCGCTCGAGGCGCTCCATGTTGTCGACGTAGACCGGCCCTTCCTCGCTGTAGCGCGCGTAGCGATCCTTGGTGGTCCCGCGGGTGAAGAATGCCCCGCGCTTCGGATGGGTGCCGGGATAGGTGCGGAAGGGGATGCCGTCCCCATCGACGTCGAGATAGCGGCCGAAATCGCGGCCGGCCTCCAGTTCCGCGGCAGTCATCACCTTGCCGCGATCATAGGTGCGGGAATCATCCCACGTGAGCGGCCGGCACAACCGCTGGTTCATGCCGATGTCGAGATCGGTCATGACGAAGATCGGTGTCTGCAGGCGATCCGCCAGGTCGAGCGCCTCGGCGACGAACTCGAAGCACTCGCGCGGATCCTCCGGAAACAGGAGCGGATGCTTGGTGTCGCCGTTCGATGCATAGGCGCAGGACAGCAGGTCTGCCTGCTGGGTGCGCGTGGGCATGCCGGTCGACGGGCCGCCGCGCTGCACGTTGACGATGGTGGCCGGGATCTCGGCGAAATAGGCGAGGCCGATGAACTCGGTCATCAGCGAGATGCCCGGGCCGGAGGTGGCCGTGAATGCACGCGCACCGTTCCAGCCCGCGCCGATCACCATGCCGATCGAGGCGAGTTCGTCCTCGGCCTGCACGATCGCATACCGGTTCTTGCCGGTCTCCGGATCGACGCGAAACTTGCTGCAATGCTTCTGGAAGGCCTCGGCGACCGACGACGACGGCGTGATCGGGTACCAGGCGCACACGGTGGCGCCGCCGTAGACGGCGCCCAGCGCCGCGGCGTTGTTGCCCTCGAGGAAGATGCGATCGCCGACGTTGTCGGCGCGACGCACCTTGAGGCCCATGCCCGGGCAATCCAGGTTGGCCAGCGCGTAGTCGCGGCCGAGATGCAGGGCCTGGATGTTCGGCTTGAGCAGCGCCTCCTTGCCGCGGTACTGCTCGCCGATCAGGCGCTCGATCTCCTGGACGTCCATGTCGAACAGGGCCGAGAGCCCGCCGACGCAGATGATGTTCTTGAACAGCGTGCGCTGCCGCACGTCGGTGTAGGTTTCGTTGGTGATCTGCGTCAGCGGCATGCCGATCACGTGGATGTCGTCTCGGAACTTGGACCTGGGAATCGGCCGCGTCGAATCGTAGAAAAGATAGCCGCCGGGCTCGATCTCCTTGACATCGCTGTCCCAGGTCTGCGGATTCATCGCGACCATCATGTCGCAGCCGCCGCGCCGCCCGAGGTAGCCCTTCTCGGTGACCCGGATCTCGTACCAGGTCGGCAATCCCTGGATGTTCGAGGGGAAGATGTTGCGCGGGCTGACCGGAACGCCCATGCGCAGGATCGAGCGGGCAAACATCTCGTTGGCCGAGGCGGAACCCGACCCGTTGACATTGGCAAACTTGACGACGAAGTCGTTGACTGCGGATATCTTCTTCATGGCGGGCGCGGTCCCTTCAGGCGGCCTGTCGCAGCGGGGCGAGGTTGTTCAGGTGGCGGTCGCGGCACCCCGGGCCCGCTTTGGCCGTGTTGAGGAAGAACTTCTGCATGTCCCACGCGCCCGTGGGGCAGCGCTCGGCGCACAGGCCGCAATGCAGGCAGACGTCCTCGTCCTTGACCATCACCCGCTTGGTCTTGAGTTCCGCGGACACGTAGAGGTCCTGCGTGCGGTTCGTCGCCGGCGCATTGAGACGGCCACGCAATTCGGCCTCGTCGCCATTGTCGGTGAAGGTGATGCAGTCCATCGGGCAGATGTCGACGCAGGCGTCGCACTCGATGCACTGGCCGGCGGTGAAGACCGTCTGGACATCGCAATTGAGGCAGCGCTGCGCCTCCTTGAACGCCAGCTGCGGGTCAAAGCCCAGTTCGACCTCGACCTTGATGTTCTTCAGCGCGATCGAGACGTCCTTGAGCGGCACCTTGTAGCGCACATCGTTCGAAATCGCGTTGTCGTAGCTCCACTCATGGATGCCCATCTTCTGGCTCATGAGATTGACCAGCGGCGGCGGCCGCTTGGCAACGTCCTCGCCATTGCAGAAGCGGTCGATCGACACCGCCGCCTCGTGCCCGTGCGCGACCGCCCAGATGATGTTCTTCGGGCCGAACGCGGCATCGCCACCGAAGAAGACGTTCGGCAGGGTCGACTGGAAGGTGGTCTCGTTCAGGACCGGCAGGCCCCACTTGTCGAATTCGATGCCGGCGTCGCGCTCGATCCAGGGAAAGGCGTTTTCCTGGCCGACCGCCACCAGCACGTCATCGCATTCGAAGTGCTGGTCCGGCTCGCCGGAAGGCACCAGGCTGCGCCGACCGCGCTCGTCATAGACCGCCTTGACCTTCTCGAACACCATGCCGACGAGCTTGCCATCGACATGCTTGAATTCCTTGGGAACGAGGAAATTCAGGATCGGGATGCCCTCGTGCATCGCGTCCTCCTTCTCCCAGGGACTCGCCTTCATCTCCTCGAAGCCCGAGCGGACGATGACCTTGACGTCTTCCCCGCCCAGGCGCCGCGACGAACGGCAGCAGTCCATCGCGGTGTTTCCGCCGCCGAGCACGATGACCCGCCGGCCGATCTTGTCGATGTGGCCGAACGACACCGACGACAGCCAGTCGATGCCGATATGGATGTTCTTCGCAGCCTCCTTGCGGCCCGGGATGTCGAGATCGCGGCCGCGCGGCGCGCCTGAGCCGACGAAGATCGCGTCGTATCCCTGGCCGAGAAGGTCCTTGAGACTGTCGATGCGCTGGCCGCCCCGGAACTCGACGCCGAGATCGAGGATGTACCCGCACTCTTCGTCGATGACCTCCTCGGGCAGGCGAAACTTCGGGATCTGGCTGCGGATGAAGCCGCCCGCCTTCTTCTCGCCGTCGAACACCGTGACGTCGTATCCGAGCGGCGCCAGGTCGCGCGCGACCGTCAGCGACGCCGGCCCGGCACCGACGCAGGCGATGCGCTTGCCGTTCTTCTTCGCGGCCGGCTTCGGCATGCGCGCCGTGACGTCATCCTTGTAGTCGGCCGCGACGCGCTTCAGGCGGCAGATCGCGACCGGTTCCTTGGATTCCCCATCCTCGACGCGGCTGCGCCGGCACGCCGGCTCGCAGGGACGGTCGCAGGTTCGGCCCAGCACGCCCGGAAAGACATTGGACTGCCAGTTGATCATGTAGGCATCCGAGTACCGGCCTGCCGCGATCAGGCGGATGTATTCCGGTACCGGGGTATGGGCCGGGCAGGCCCATTGGCAGTCGACCACCTTGTGAAAATAATCCGGCTGCCCGATGTCTGTCGGTTTCAACGCTCGACCTTTCCTGTACTGACGCGCGCAAATGGCGCCGAGGGTGAATAACGGCGGTGCGGTTGGGGATTGTATACCGGTGCGACCTGCAAAAAGGGGGGCGGCGAGCTGCCGGGGCGAGGGTACAAGACCCCTCTACGTATCGGGGTTTTCGCGAGATCATCGCCCGGTGCGCCGCCCGGGCGGCCTTCAGGGCAAGGGCCGCGGTCGCCTCGCCGCGTATCGGCGCATCCATCCGTCCGGCGTGCGGGCAAGCGCCAGCGCCGCCGATCCTGGCATCACGACAGGGCCTGCCCAGGCTTCCCTGATGCCGCTGCTCGCATCGCACGCGCCAGAATGATGCGCGCGCGCCAGCCCATGCACCCCGGACGTGCGCGAGGTCGCCACGAGGGGCCGCCACGGGCCCGGTGTCGTCTTTCCCAGCGCGCGCAAGCACGCGCTCGGCCGCGCCGCACCGATGTCCGGGCAATTGGCCCGATGTTTGCAGAAGAGGAACGGCGCAGACGTGCCGCCACGGCAAGCACGCGTGAATCCCCTGGCCGACACCCGGAGTGGAAATGTCCGACTCGATCTACAGCCCGTATGACCCGAACCGTCGCCTGGGACCCGGATGCCCCTGCGGCGCCCACCGTTCGGCGGCGGAACACGACGCGGCCCAAGCACAGCGCTTCGCCGACCGTGCCGCGAACCCGGAGACGCTGGGCCACGACTTCGTCGAGGCCGCGCTTGTGCGCGCACTGTTTCCGCGGGACGCCGTGCGCCGCAGGTTCCTGCGCGCCGTCGGCGCCGGCACCGCAATGTCGGCGATCTCCTCGCTGCTGCCTGTTGGTCAGTTGCAGGCGATGGCCCAGGAACGGGGCGGATCGCTGGAGAAGAAGGACTTGAAGATCGGCTTCATCGCGATCACATGCGCTGCCCCGCTGATCATGGCGGACCCGCTGGGCTTCTATCGCAAGCAGGGCCTCAACGTGTCCCTCAACAAGACGGCGGGCTGGGCCCTCATTCGCGACAAGATGGTCAACAAGGAGCACGACGCTTCGCATTTCCTGTCGCCGATGCCGCTTGCAATGTCGATGGGGCTGGGATCGAACGCGACGCCGATGCGGGTCGCGACGATCCAGAACATCAACGGCCAGGCGATCACCTTGCATGTGAAGCACAAGGACAGGCGCGATCCGAAGACCTGGAAGGGCATGCGGTTTGCCGTTCCGTTCGAATACTCGATGCACAACTTCCTGCTGCGCTACTACGTGGCCGAGCATGGCCTGAATCCCGACACGGACATCCAGATCCGCGTGACGCCGCCCCCGGAAATGGTGGCGAATCTTCGCGCCGGCAACATCGACGGGTTCCTCGGGCCCGATCCGTTCAACCAGCGCGCCGTCTTCGACGAAGTCGGATTCATCCACATCCTCTCCAAGGAACTCTGGGACGGCCATCCGTGTTGCGCCTTTGGTCTCTCCGAGGAGTTCATCAAGCAGAACCCGAACACCTATGCCGCGCTGTTTCGCGCGGTGCTGACCGCGGCGGCCATGGCGCGCGACCCGAAGAACCGGTCGCTGGTGGCCAAGGTGATCGCTCCGACTGCCTATCTCAACCAGCCGGAAACGGTCATCGAGCAGGTCCTGACGGGAAAGTTCGCCGACGGCCTGGGCGGCGTGAAGAACGTTCCTGATCGCGCCGACTTCGACCCGGTCCCGTGGCAGTCGATGGCCGTGTGGATCATGTCCCAGATGAAGCGCTGGGGCTACATCAAGGGCGAGGTGAACTACAAGGACATCGCCGAACGCGTGTTCCTGCTCACGGATGCGAAGAAGTACATGAAGGAACTCGACCAGAAGGTACCGGAGGGCGCGTATCGACGATTCAAGGTCATGGGCAAGGAGTTCGACCCCGCCAAGCCGGACGCATACGTGAACAGCTTCGCGATCCGGAAGGCGGCCTGACCAATGCGTGCGAGTCGCGGCGTCAAGTCCGGACTGCTTTCGGTCGCGATCCTCGCGCTCCTGTTGCTCGCCTGGCACGCCGCCACGCTCCCGGGACAGGAGACCACGTCCGCCGCATCCCAGGATGCCGAGTACGCCAAGCTGATGGGCAAGAGCGACGGCGCGAGGAAATCGAGCGGCCTGCCGACACTCGCCCAGTTGGGTGACACGGCGTTGCACCACCTCGGCAACCCCTTCTACGACAACGGGCCGAACGACAAGGGGGTCGGCGTCCAGCTTGCCCACTCGCTCGGCCGCGTCGGACTCGGCTTTCTGATCGCCGCCCTGGTGGCGATCCCGCTCGGCTTCGTCATCGGCATGTCGCCCCTGGTCTATCAGGCGCTCAATCCCTTCATCCAGGTGCTCAAGCCGATCTCGCCGCTGGCCTGGATGCCGCTGGCGCTGTACACCATCAAGGACTCGTCGATCTCCGGGGTGTTCGTGATCTTCATCTGCTCGATCTGGCCGATGCTGATCAACACCGCATTCGGCGTGGCCAGCGTGCGACGGGAGTGGCTCAACGTCGCCCTCACCCTGGAGGTCAAGCCGGTTCGCCGCGCCTTCATGGTGATTCTTCCTGCCGCGGCGCCGACGATACTCACCGGCATGCGGATATCGATGGGCATCGCCTGGCTGGTGATCGTCGCGGCGGAGATGCTGGTCGGCGGGACCGGCATCGGCTACTTCGTCTGGAACGAATGGAACAATCTGTCGCTCACCAACGTCATCTTCGCCATCCTCACCATCGGTGTGGTCGGCATGATGCTGGACCTGCTGTTCGCACAGGCTCAGAAGCTGGTCACCTACGTGGACTGAGGATCATGCCCCATTCCTTCCTCAAGGTCGAATCGCTGTCGAAGACCTATCCGGGGGCGACGATCCCGGTGTTCGAAGGCATCGATTTCGACATCGAGCGCGGGGAGTTCATCTGCATCATCGGTCACTCCGGGTGCGGAAAGACCACGATCCTCAACGTCCTAGCCGGACTCGAAGACGCCAGCGAGGGTCACGTGTTCATGGACAATCGCGAAGTCGCGGGCCCCGGACTGGAGCGCGGCGTTGTGTTTCAAGGCCACGCACTGATGCCCTGGCTTACCGTGCTGGGCAACGTCGCCTTCGCCGTCAGGTCGAAGTGGCCGGGGTGGTCGAGGCAGCAGGTCGAAAGCCACGCGCGCCGACATATCGAACTGGTTGGCCTCAAGGGTGCCGAGCAGAAGAAGCCCGCTTCGCTCTCGGGCGGCATGAAGCAGCGCGTCGGCATTGCTCGGGCGTTCGCGATCGAACCCAAGATGCTGCTGCTCGACGAACCTTTCGGCGCGCTCGATGCGCTCACCCGCGGAACCATCCAGGACGAGCTTCTCAAGATCGTCCGCGACACGCACCAGACGGTGTTCATGATCACGCACGATGTCGACGAAGCCATCCTGCTCGCCGACAAGATTCTCCTGATGAGCAACGGCCCGCGCGCGCGGATCGCCGAGATCGTGGTCAACACGATGCCGCGCGAGCGTACCCGCGCCGCCATGCACCACGATCCGCAGTTCTATCCAATCCGCAATCACCTGGTCGACTTTCTCGTCAATCGCTCCCGTGACGAGCAGTCCCGTCCGGGCGCGCCCCTGATGGTGCGCCCCGGTCTTGCGGCAAACGAACCGGGCGGCGCCTTGGATGCGGACGCCGCCTGATCCCTCGCCCCAACCAACTCGTCTCGACATCCGCCAAGGAGAGCCAGGAAATGGATCGCACTGAAGTCACCAAGAAGATCGTGTCCGTCAAGGTCAAGAAGGGCCTGAAGTGGGAGGCCATTGCCAAGCGAATCGGCGAATCCAAGGAATGGGTCACCGCCGCCCTGCTCGGCCAGATGCAGATGACGAAGAAGCAGGCGGAAACCGCCGCCCGCATCTTCGGCCTCACGGACGAGGAAACGGCATGGCTGCAAGTGGTGCCATACAAGGGCTCGCTTCCGACCGCCGTCCCGACCGATCCGCTGATCTACCGCTGGTACGAAATCGTCAACGTGTACGGCACGACGATCAAGGAACTCATTCACGAGGAATTCGGCGACGGCATCATGAGCGCCATCGACTTCTCGATGGACATCACCCGCGAACCCGACCCCAAGGGCGATCGCGTGCACGTCGTGCTGTCGGGCAAGTTTCTTCCCTACAAGACGTACTGAGAACGGCGGGCCTGGCACTGTTCACAGGCACCGTCGGATCGCGCTCGCCGCTTCCGCCGTTCACCATTTGGATGGCGCGACGGGGAAGGCCTCGGCGGCCCAGGACGCCTGGCGTTCGCGCAACCCGTCCAGAGGTACGCTCGCCTACATGCCAGGCACCGGACGGCACAGGCGCACCGCGCTTCCGCGGGCGTGACGCGATGCCGGTGGTCCTGACGCGAGGTGGCGCAGGAGGCTCGATTGCCGGGAGCTTCCGCCCAACGGCCTGATGGCGTCGCGCGATGCGGGCATCGACGCAGAGCGCGCGGCCCGCTCTGGTAAATTCCGCGGTTTCGACAAGCGCGGAGGCCAGCGGCCATGCAGAGCTACGACATCACCGAGTGGGGCAAGCCGCTGCAGAAGGCGCTGCGCGACACCCCGGTCCCGACCGGGACCGAGGTGCTGGTGAGGGTCAAGTACTGTGGCGTGTGTCACAGCGACGTGCACATTCGCGACGGCTACTTCGACATGGGCGGCGGGAAGAAATTCCACATGAGCGACCGCGGCATGAAGCCCCCGGTCACCATGGGCCACGAACCGTACGGCACAGTGGTCGCCGCGGGACCCGAGGCGGGCGCGGTACCGATCGGCCAGGACCGGCTGGTCTTCCCCTGGACCGGTTGCGGCAAGTGTGCACGCTGCCTGGAGGGCGCGGACAACCTCTGTCCGACGCCCCGCTACCTCGGCATCCAGCGCCCCGGCGGCTACGCGGACCACATGCTGGTTCCCCATCCGCGCTATCTGGTCGATGCGACCGGCGTCGACCCGCTGTACGCGCCGATCCTCGCCTGCTCCGGCTTGACCACCTACAGCGCCGTCAACAAGCTCAAGCCGTTCCCGGCAGATGAATGGATCCTGGTGATGGGCGCCGGCGGCCTGGGCCTGATGGCAGTGGCCATGCTGCGCGCCATGGGACACGAGCGCATCGCTTCCTGCGACATCGACCCGTCGAAGTTCGGCGCTGCCCGCGCCGCAGGCGCCGCCGAGACGTTCAACCCGGCGGACGCGGACACCCCGGCGAAGCTGCTGGCGCTGCCCGGCGGGGTGTGCGGCGCGGTCGACCTGGTCGGCGCCACGCAGACGGCCCAGGTGGCGATGGGCGCGCTGCGCAAAGGAGGCAAGTACGTCATCGTCGGACTCTACGGGGGCGAGATCGCCCTGTCCATGGTCGGTACCGTGCAGCGCGCCCTCACCGTCCAGGGCTCCTACGTGGGCAATGTAGCGGAACTGCGCGAGGTGGTTGCGCTCGCGCGGTCCGGCAAGCTCAAGGCGATCCCGGTCGAAAAGCGCGCCATGAGCGAGATTTCGCGCACCTTGGACGAGCTCAAGGCCGGCACGGTGATCGGCCGCGTGGTTGCGGAAATCGCCTGACCCTCTCTTGTAACCGTCGCAACCGAACCAGGTATTCCATGGCCAACCCATCCCGGGGAACGCGCGGCATGGCCGTCGCGCCCCATTCGCTCGCCTCCCAGTCCGCCCTGGCGGTATTGCGCGAAGGCGGCAATGCCGTCGAAGCGATGATCGCCGCCACCGCCACCATCGCCGTCGTGTATCCGCACATGAACGGTATCGGCGGCGACAGCTTCTGGCTGGTGCGCACGCCGGCCGATGGGGTGGTCGGCATCGACGCCTGCGGCGCCTCGGCCGCGGGCGTATCGCGCGCCGACTACGCCGGCAAGTCGGCGATCCCGTTCCGCGGCGGCTCGGCGGCGATCACCGTCGCTGCGACCATGTCGGGCTGGCATGCGGCCTACCGGCATTCGGTCGAACGCCTGGGAGGCCGCCTGCCGCTTTCCCGGCTGCTCGACGACGCGATCCACTACGCGCGGTCTGGCATCGCGGTAACGCAATCGCAGCAC
Source organism: Burkholderiales bacterium (assembly GCA_016790695.1). Classification (GTDB taxonomy): domain Bacteria; phylum Pseudomonadota; class Gammaproteobacteria; order Burkholderiales; family JAEUOS01; genus JAEUOS01. Next base: position 80,011 of record JAEUOS010000091.1, on the reverse strand, counting down.
ATGAACACCGCGAAGAAGCTGCCGGAACTGCAGGACATCCACGGCTTCGCGGGCGCGTTCCTCGTCGACGGCCGGGTACCGGCGACGGGTGACGTGTTCCGGCAGCCGCGCATGGGCGCCACCCTCGAGCAGCTGGCGCGCGCCGGGCTCGACGACTTCTACCGCGGCGATCTCGCGCGAACCATCGCCCGCGACCTCGACGCGGCCGGCAGTCCGGTCACACTTGACGACCTCGAACGGCATCAGGCCCTGCTCCGACCGCCGCTTGAGCTGACGCATTCGAAGGGCCGCATCTACAACATGCCGCCGCCGACCCAGGGGCTGGTGTCGCTGTTGATCCTCGGCCAGCTGGATCGCCTGGGCATCGACCGCTTCGACCATCTGTCCCCCGACTACGTGCATGCGGCAGTCGAGGCGACCAAGCGTGCGTTTCGGGTGCGCGACAGGTACATCACCGATCCCGCCGCCATGCAGGCCAATGGCGCGCCCGATCCGCAGTCGTTCCTCGCCGCCTCCAATCTCGATGCCGAAACCGCCGCGATCGACATGGCGAAGGCGGCTCCCTGGGGCGCGGGCAAGGGTCCCGCCGACACGATCTGGATGGGGGTCGTCGACGGCGCGGGCAATGCCGTGTCGCTGATCCAGTCGATCTATCACGAATTCGGGTCAGGCGTCGTGCTCGGACAGACCGGCATCAACTGGCAGAACCGGGGCGCGTCGTTCTCGCTCGACGCCAGGCACATCAACACGCTGGAGCCGCGCAAGAAGCCGTTTCACACCCTCAACCCGGCAATGGCGTTGTTCGACGACGGGCGTGTCATGGTTTACGGCAACATGGGCGGCGACGGCCAGCCGCAGAGTCAGTCCGCCGTGTTCACACGCGTCGCGGTTTACGGGATGAATCCCCAGGACGCGATCGCGGCACCGCGATGGCTGCTCGGTCGCACCTGGGGGCAGACCTCCGACACCCTCAAGCTCGAGGGACGCTTCCCGGACGCGACTGTCGCGGAACTGCGGCGCCGCGGCCACGATGTCGAGATGTACCCCGACTACGACGAAACCCTCGGACATGCAGGCTGCGTCATCCGCCACCCCAATGGCAATTTCGAAGGGGGATTCGACCCGCGCTCCGACGGCGGGGTGGCTGCCTACTGACAGCACCGCGACAGCGGGGAATTTGGCAGAATTCGCTACCGACACCCTACATCAGGCGTTCACCCATGCCGATTTTCGAGTACCAGTGCACAGCGTGCGGCAACCGTTTCGAACAGCTCGTGCGCGCCTCGACCGTTCCCCAGTGCCCGAGGTGCGCGAGCCAGCGCCTCGACAAGCAGCTTTCCGTATTCGCCGCCGGGGGCTCGAGCGCGGCCGCCGCGCCGGCACTTCCGATGGGGCCGTGCGGCAGTTGCGGCCATCCCGACGGCCCCGGCAGTTGCGCCCTGCATTGAGCGATGGAGCGTGCCCGGCTCGACAAGTTTCTCTGGGCCGCGCGCTTCTTCAAGTCTCGCAGCCTGAGCGCCGATGCCGTCGTGGGCGGCAAGGTGCGCGTCAACGGCGAGCGCGCCAAGCCGGCGAAGGAGATCAAGGCAGGCGACCGCATCGAATTGCGCGCGGGCGACACCGATTTCGCCATCATCGTGGCGTCGGCCTCCGACCGGCGCGGCAGCGCGGAAATCGCGCGGACACTCTACGAGGAAACCGCCGAAAGCCGCCTCGCACGCGCCGCGGCGGCGGCCCGGCGGCGTCGCTTCGCCGACCCCGCGGCAGATATCGGTGCGAGGCCGACCAAGAAGGATCGACGCGAACTCGATCGCTGGCGCAGTGACGGCTGATCCGGCATCGGTTCCCGCGCAAACACGACTGTCCGCAAGGAGACATCCATGAATCGCCACGTCGCCGCCATCGCGGCACTCTGCATCGCCGCCGCCGGCGGCGCGCTCGCGCAACCCTATCCGAGCAAGCCGGTGCGCATCCTCGTGCCCTTCGTCGCTGGCGGCACCAGCGACATCGTCGCGCGCGCCGTCGGTCAGAAACTGACCGAGGCCGGCTACACCACGCTGGTCGAGAACCGCCCGGGTGCCAACGGTTCGATCGCGGCCGAGGCCCTGGCGAAGTCAGCGCCGGACGGCTATACGATCCTGGTCGGGTCGATCGGCGTGTTTGCGATCAACATGGGCCTGTATCGGTCCCCCAAGTACGACACGCTCCGGGACTTCGACGCCATCACCGTGGCCGTGCGAACGCCGAACGTGCTGATCACCCCGCCCGCCTTTCCGGCCGGCAGCGTCAAGGAGTTCATTGACTACGCGCGCCGCAATCCGGGCAGGATCTCCTATGGATCGTCGGGCTCCGGGTCGTCGGACCACCTGTCGGCGGAACTCTTCAAGCAACAGACCAGGACCTTCGGCGTGCACATTCCGTACCGCGGCGGCGCCGCTGCGCAAACCGACGTCATGGCCGGCAACATCGAGGCGTCGTTCCAGAACTTCGGCACGGTGGTGCCCTACATCAAGGCGGGAAAGATGAAGGCGATCGCCGTCACCTCGGCGCAGCGCATGCCGCAGCTGCCGAGCGTGCCGACACTGATCGAATCCGGCCTGAAGGACTTCGAGGTCACCTCGTGGCAGGCCGTCGCCGCGCCCAAGGGCACGCCCCGGGAGGTGATCGCCAGGCTGCACGCCGACATCGCGAAGGGATTCCGTTCGCCCGACCTGACGCAGCGCTTCAACGACCAGGGCTTCGATCTCGTCCTCGGCTCGCCGGAGCAGACCACGGCCTTCTTCAGGGCCGAGATCGAACGCTGGGCGAAGGTCGTCAAGGCCTCGGGCGCACAGGTGGACTGACGCGCCGGGCCGGCGGCGGCCCGCGTCAGACGGTGAGGCCGCCGGACACCTCGATCACCGCGCCGTTGATGTAGGACGCATCGTCGGACGCGAGGAAGGCATAGACGCTGGCGATCTCCTCGGGCTTGCCGAGACGGCCCAGAGCGACCCGCCCCTCGATCTGCTTGATCACCTTCTCCGGAATGGTATTGAGGATCGAGGTGGCGATGAATCCGGGCGCGACCGCGTTGACGCGAATGCCCTTCGGGCCGAGTTCACGAAACCAGGTCTTGGTGAAACCGATGACGCCGAACTTCGTGGCGGCATAGTTGGTCTGGCCGAAGTTGCCGTAGATGCCGACCACCGAGGAGGCGTTGAGAATCACGCCGGCCCCTTGCGCGATCATCGTCTCGGCAACTGCCTGCGAGCAGTTGAACACGCCCTTCAGGTTGACGTCGATGACCGCATCGAACTCGACCTCGGTCATCTTCACCAGACGGGCATCCTTGGTGATCCCGGCATTGTTGACCAGGATGTCGATGCGCCCGAACTTCTCGCGCACGCGGGACACCAGGGCGTCGACGCTGGCGCGCTGCGTGACGTCCACGACCGCGCCATCGGCCGCCCCGGTGGCCGCGACGGCTGCGTCGATCTGCTCGCGCCGCAAGTCGGCGATGACGACCTTGGCGCCCTCCTTGGCGAATCGGCTGGCCGTGGCATGACCGATGCCGTTGGCCCCCCCCGTGATGATCGCGATCCTGTCAGCCAGCCGCAATTTGCCGCTCCCCGAGAAAAATGACGCGCGACTCTATCACAGAGCGCTGCGCTTTGCTGCATTGCAATATATGCGAATGGCGGGCGCCGCATCGCAGCATCCGCGCGTCAGCGCAGCCGGTCAGGAGGCGTCCAACGCGATGCGGGCAAACTCCAGGACGGCATCGGCGTGTCGCTCGAAATCGGATAGCGCATGGTCGCCGCCGTCGATGATCCGCTGGCGCGCGCCGGGAAACGCCGCGGCCATCTCGCGCCAGTCCAGGAGTTCGTCGCCGGTCGCCGCAATCAGGAGGTAGCGCTCCGGTCGCGTGATGCTGTCGACGTGAAACTGCCGCAACTCGTCGAGGTACTCGCGGCGAAACTCGAACGAGGTCGTCGGGTCGTGGTACGCAGTCTGGGTGCCGACATGACGCGCGAGCTTTTCGTGCGCGCGCAGCGCAGGATTGAGCAGCACCGCGCGACAGCCGCAGCGTTCCGCCACGTAGGTTGCGTAGAACCCGCCCAGCGAACTGCCGACGACCGTCAGTCCGTCCGGCACAGCCGTGCGCGCGAGGCGCAGTGCCTGCGCCATCGCCGTCTGCGGGCGCTCCGACAACTGCGGGCACGCAAACTCGTCCGCACGGCCAAGGCCGGCCATGCGGTCGGCAAGCAGGCGCGCCTTGAAGGATTGCGGAGACGAGCGGAAACCGTGGAGGTACAGGATCATCCGAGCGCGGCGAGTATCTTTTCATGCACTCCGCCGAAGCCGCCGTTGCTCATGATCACGATGTGATCGTCGGCGCGGGCCGCCGCGACCACCGCCGCAACCAGGGCGTCGATGTCATCGAACGCACGCGCCCGGTCACCGAGCGGCGCAAGCGCCTCCGCAAGATCCCAGCCGAGCGCATCCTTGCCGGCGCGCGCGCCGAAGCCAAAGACCCGGTCGGCAATGGCCAGGCTGTCCGGCAGCGCCGCCTTCATCGTGCCCAGCTTCATCGTGTTGGAGCGCGGCTCGAGGACGGCGAAAATGCGCGCTGCGCCAACCTTGGCGCGCAAGCCGGCGAGCGTCGTGCGGATCGCCGTCGGATGGTGCGCGAAGTCGTCGTAGACCGTCACGCCGCGCACCGCGCCCCGCAGCTGCATGCGGCGCTTCACGCTGCGGAATGCGCCCAGCGCGGCGGTCGCTTCGCCGGGCGGGACGCCGACGTCGGCAGCCGCGGCGACCGCCGCCAGCGCGTTCTGGCGATTGTGCTCGCCGAGAAGATCCCAGGCAATGCGACCGACCGGCTGACCGCCGCGCAGGACCTCGAATGCCCCGCAGGCATCCGCCGGTCCGGCGGTCCAGCCCGCGGCACCGCCGAACCATTCGGTCCGGCTCCACGCCCCGCGCGCGAGGACCCGCTTCAGGCTGTCCTCACCCGCATTGACCACGAGCAGGCCGGAACGCGGCACGGTACGCACCAAGTGGTGAAATTGCGTCTCGATCGCGGCAAGATCGGCGAAAATGTCCGCATGATCGTATTCGAGGTTGTTCAGAATCGCGGTCCGCGGCCGGTAATGGACGAATTTGCTCCGCTTGTCGAAAAAGGCGGTGTCATACTCGTCAGCCTCGATGACGAAACAGGATTCCGGCGCACCGAGACGTGCGGACACCCCGAAATTCTCCGGGACACCGCCGATCAGAAATCCGGGCGACCGGCCAGCCGCCTCCAGGATCCACGCCAGCATCGACGCCGTGGTCGTCTTGCCGTGCGTTCCCGCAACAGCCAGTACATGGCGATGCGCCAGCACATGTTCACCCACCCACTGCGGACCGGACACATACGGCAGGCCGCGGTCCAGGATCTCTTCGATCAGCGGGTTGCCGCGCGAGACCACGTTTCCGATCACGAACACGTCCGGCGCGAGCCCGACCTGCTCGGCAGAGTAGCCTTCCAGCAGTTCGATTCCCAGATGCTCGAGCTGGGTGCTCATCGGCGGGTACACATTGGCATCGCAGCCGGTGACCCGCCATCCCGCGGCCCGTGCGATCGCCGCAATACCCCCCATGAACGTGCCGCAAATGCCCAGGATGTGAATGTGCATGGAAACATTCTAGCGGACGCGATGCCGTGCCCGATGGGTACAATCCGCGCATGCCGAGGCAATCCAAGTCTGCGTCGCACGCCCGTCGCGCCATCGCCGCGCAAGCCGCCCGCCTGATCGCCGAGGACGGCCTCGCGGACTACGGTGCTGCCAAGCGCAAGGCCGCCCGCCAACTCGGCTTTCGAGATTCCGATGGCCTGCCCGACAATGCCGAGATCGAGAGCGAAGTGCGCGCTTACCAATTGCTCTACCAGAACGACGAGCAGCGCACGCGCCTGCGCGAATTGCGCCGGGTCGCCCGCGAGGTCCTCGACGACTTCACGGCGCATCGGCCCCATTTGACCGGTGCCGCCTGGAACGGGACCGCAAGCCGGGGCGCGGGAATCGATATCGACCTGTTCACCGATGACCAGAAGATGGTCGAACTGTCCCTGGTCAATCGCGGCGTACCCTACACGACCCTGGAGCGCGCCCATTTTTCGCGCCTGCCCGGACGGCATGTCCCGGTCCTGCGCTTCGACCGCGAGGGCCATGAGGTGTCGCTTTCGCTGTATTCGACGGCGGACCTGCGCAGCGTGCCGCGCTCGAGCCCGGATGGCCGCGCTGCACGCGGCGACGCGATGGCCCTTGACGCCCTGATCGCCGGGGATGACGGCAGCGACGCCACCGAACGCTTCCTCGCCACATTGCGTTAGGCCATTGATGACCTGGTTGCGTCGCCGTGCCACCCTGGTCATCGCAGGCATTCTGGCGCTGGCCGCAGGCGCCTGGATCGGCTGGGTGCGCATCGCGCCGGAGGGCGGTGGCTCCGTTGCGCCCTTGTGGAGTGCGCAACTGCAGGATCTGCATGGTCGCGCGGTAGATCTGAACCGCTTCCGTGGCCGGCCACTGATCGTCAACTTCTGGGCGACCTGGTGCGGCCCCTGCAAGGAGGAAATGCCGGACTTCCAGCGACTGGCCGCGAGCACGCTTGGCAAACGCATCCAAATCATTGGCATCGGCATCGATAATGCTGACAACATGCGGGAATTTGCCGAGAAACTGCAGATTTCCTACCCGTTGCTGGTAGGTGGAGCACAGGCGATGGACCTGATGAAGGCCATGGGCAATCGCGTCGGTGGACTTCCCTATACCGTGATCTACGATGGCCGGGGCAACCTCACGGTCCAGCATCTGGGCCGCATCTCCGCATCGCAACTGAACAGCGCGGCGGAGCGCGCGGCTTCGATGTAAACTCCGTCATCCTGGCGTGCTACAGGCAGCGTTTCGCCGCCAAGGACCACATTGATGCGCTCGTGGTGCCGAACCGACGGCGACCGGCAGGCACGCGGATGATTCGCCGTCCACCGATGGATTCGGAGCGTATTCGGCGAAATTGAAAAAAAATGAGGGGTGTTTGAATGGATCTGCGCAAGCTGAAGACCCTGATCGAGCTCGTCGAGCATTCCGGCATCAGTGAACTCGAAGTCACCGAAGGCGAGGAGAAGGTGCGAATCGTCAAGCACCCGCCCGCTCCCCCGGCAAGCACGTATCTGATGGCCCCTCCTGTGGCCGCGCCAGTCCCTCTGCCGGGAGGCGTCGCCCCGCCAGCGGTCGCGCCGCCCGGCACGGCGACCAAGCCCGAATCGGCGCCACCGGCGGGGTTCGTCGTCAAGGCGCCCATGGTCGGCACCTTCTATCGCGCCGGCGCGCCTGGCGCCAACGCGTATGTGGAGATCGGGTCGCAGGTCAAGGACGGCGATGTCCTGTGCATCATCGAGGCGATGAAACTGATGAACGAGATTCCTGCCGAAGCCAGCGGCACGATCACCCAGATCCTCGCCGAGAACGGCCAGCCCGTCGAATACGGCCAGCCCCTGTTCGTCATCGAATAGCGCAGGAGCCACCGCGCCATGGCCATGTTCGGCAAGATTCTCATCGCCAACCGCGGCGAGATCGCGCTCCGCATCCAGCGCGCCTGCCGCGAAATGGGCATCCGCACGGTCGTTGCCCATTCGGAAGCCGATGCGTCGGCCAAGTACGTGAAGCTTGCGGACGAATCGGTATGCATCGGACCCGCACCGAGCCCGCAGAGCTACCTCAACATGGCGGCCATCATCAGTGCGGCCGAGGTCACCGACGCCGAGGCGATCCACCCCGGATACGGCTTCCTTTCCGAGAACGCCGACTTTGCCGAGCGTGTCGAGAAGAGCGGCTTCACCTTCATCGGCCCGCGCGCCGAGTCGATCCGGCTCATGGGGGACAAGGTGTCCGCCAAGCAGGCGATGATCCGCGCCGGCGTGCCGACCGTTCCGGGATCCGCTGGAGCGCTGCCGGACGATCCGCGTGAGATCGTCAAGCTGGCCCGCGAGATCCGCTACCCGGTGATCATCAAGGCGGCCGGCGGCGGCGGGCGCGGGATGCGCGTCGTCCACACGGAGGCGGCGCTGATCAACGCCGTCAACATGACCCGCAGCGAAGCCCAGGCCGCCTTCGGCAATCCGACGGTGTACATGGAGCGCTTTCTCGAGAACCCGCGCCACATCGAGATCCAGGTGCTGGCCGACGAGCACCGCAACGCCGTATGGCTGGGTGAGCGCGACTGTTCGATGCAGCGGCGACACCAGAAGATCATCGAGGAAGCGCCGGCCCCGGGGATTCCTCGCCGTCTGGTCGAACGTATCGGCGAACGCTGCGCCGATGCCTGCAAGAAGATCGGCTACCGTGGCGCCGGGACGTTCGAGTTCCTCTTCGAAGGCGGGGAGTTCTTCTTCATCGAGATGAATACGCGGGTCCAGGTTGAACATCCCGTGACCGAAATGGTGACCGGCATCGACATCGTCCAGCAGCAGATTCGCGTGGCTGCAGGCGAGCGCCTCGGGTTCCGGCAGCGCGATATCCAGCTCAAGGGCCACGCGATCGAGTGCCGCATCAATGCCGAGGACCCGTTCGTGTTCACGCCGTCCCCCGGCCGCATCACCGCCTATCACCCGCCGGGCGGGCCCGGCATCCGCGTCGATTCGCATGCGTACGCCAATTACTTCGTCCCGCCCAACTATGATTCCCTGATCGGCAAGGTCATCGCCTTTGGCGGGGACCGCGCGCAGGCGATCGCGCGCATGCGCATCGCGCTGTCGGAAATGGTCATCGAGGGCATCCTCACCAACCTGCCGCTGCACCGGCAGCTGATGGACGACACCCATTTCATCGCCGGCGGAACCAGCATCCATTATCTGGAAAAGAAGCTGGCCGCCCTCAAGAACGCCTAGGTCAGGCACGCCACCAGGAACGCGTGCCGAGATGGCTTGGCTGGAACTGGACTGCGTGTGCGATGAGCGCCATGCGGACGCGCTTTCCGACGCGTTGATCGCCTGCGGCGCGCTGTCCGTCAGCGTCGAGGACGCCAACGCCGGCGGCATGGCCGAGGTACCGATTTACGGCGAGCCCGGAATTCCGCAGGGCCGGCTCTGGCAACGCAACCGCGTCGTCGCCCTGGTTGACCAGGCGACGGATTGTGCCGGACTGATCGAGCGGGCAGCGGGCATGTGCGGCCTCGCCGACCTCCGCTACACCAGCCGCGTCGTCCATGACCAGGACTGGGTTCGGCAGACCCAGGCGCAGTTCGAGCCGGTCAGAATCTCGAATCGGCTGTGGATCGTTCCCTCCTGGCACCAGGCACCCGCCGCGCCGTCAATTGCGATACGTCTGGACCCCGGCCTGGCCTTCGGCACCGGAAGCCACCCGACGACACGGCTGTGCCTGGCCTGGCTGGACCAGGCGGACCTGCGCGGCAGGCTCGTTCTGGACTATGGATGCGGGTCTGGCATCCTGGCGATCGCTGCCGCGCGTCTCGGCGCGCGGCAGGTCGTCGCCACTGACATCGACCCGCAGGCACTCGCAGCGAGCCGGGCCAACGCGGCAGCGAACCAGGCTGCTGTCGATGTGCGGGACATCGACGAGGTGAGGGACATACGCGCCGACGTCCTGGTTGCGAACATTCTGACCAATCCGTTGAAGGTGCTCGCACCCGCGTTTTCCCGCCATCTCGCCGATGCCGGGCAGATCGTGCTTTCTGGTATTCTCGAAGAGCAGGAGGGCGATGTCATTGCCGCCTACGCGCCGTGGGTCCGTCTGCGCCCCCACGCGCGCGAGGACGGGTGGTCGTGCCTGCATGGCACACGCGACTCGTGACCTCGCTGCGGGCGCAACAGGCCCGGATGGGTGCCCGGAAGAACGCTTCGGAGACGACCGCCGCATGACAACGCTGACGCGTTGCCCGCATTGCCAGACTGCGTTTCGCATCACCACCGAGCAGCTGTTGGCACGGCAGGGTCAGGTACGCTGCGGCAATTGCGCGGAAGTCTTCAACGCGCTCGACCACCTGGTCCCGCCGGCGCCGGCAGCCGCCGTTGTGCCCGTCGACGATGCGTCGCCCGCGGTCGAATCGCCCAATTTCGAGCTGTTCGGCGCTCCGAACGACGCCGCTGCCGCGTCAGGTGAAGTCGAGCCGGCAGCGCCCGGGGCCCCGCCGCAGCACCCCGGATCCCTGCTTGCGCCGCGCCCGCCGGCAGCGCGGCGCAGCGCCATCTGGCCATACGCGATCGGCGCCGCCGTAGCCGTGCTCGTTCTTGCCGGCCAGGCGGGATGGCATTTTCGCAACCAGGTTGCCGCCCAGTTTCCGCAGACACGGCCTTGGCTGGATGCGCTGTGCGCGCAAGCCGGTTGCACCATCGCACCACCGATCGACGCGCAGGCGATCAGCATCGAGTCCTCGGACCTGCAGGCTGATCCGGGCAATCGGGCGATCCTGGTGCTGAGCGCGGTGCTCCGCAACCGGGCGCCGTTCGCCCAGCCGGCGCCGCTGCTGGAGTTGTCCCTCACCGATGCCGGGGACGTGCCGCTGGCGCGCCGGGTGTTGCGCCCTGCGGACTACGCCACCGAAACGGCCGCCATCGGCGCCGGCGCCGAATTGCAGTTGCGCTTGGTCGTCGATTCCGGTCAGCTGCGTGCGAGCGGCTATCGTCTCTACGCCTTCTATCCATAGCGTACCGTCCGTACAATTCGCAGTACCGATTCGCCGTCGCCCGCGCTGATCGTGCGGCGCGCCTGACACAGTAGCCAACACTCCAGGGGATTTCATGCCGGTATTGATTTGCGGTTCCGTGGCCTACGACAACATCATGGTCTTCGAAGGCCGCTTCAGGGATCACATCCTGCCCGACCAGGTGCACATCCTCAACGTCGCGTTTCTCGTGCCGGAGATGCGCCGCGAATACGGCGGGTGCGCCGGCAACATCGCCTACAACCTCAAGATGCTGACCGCCGGCAGCGTCGACGAGCCGCTCGTGATGGCGGCCGTGGGCGAGGATGCCGACCCCTATTTCGAACGCATGCGCAACCTTGGGCTGGAAACCCGTCACGTCGCGGTGGTTCCCGAGACCTTCACCGCGCAAGCGTTCATCACCACCGACCTCGACGACAATCAGATCACCGCCTTCCACCCGGGCGCAATGAACTCGTCGCACGTGAACCACGTGCACGATGCCGCCGACATAGGCCTGGGCATCGTTGCGCCGGATGGCAGGGAAGGCATGCTCATGCACGCACGCGAATTCGCCGAGGGAGGCATTCCGTTCCTGTTCGATCCGGGCCAGGGCCTGCCGATGTTCAGCGGGGACGAACTCCTGGACGTGATCGACAGGGCCAGCTTCGTCGCGGTCAATGACTACGAGGCCAAACTGGTCCAGGAGAAAACCGGCGCGACCATCGAGGCACTGGCTGCGAAGGTCAAGGCGTTCATCGTGACCCGCGGTGCCGAGGGCTCGCTCATCTTTGCCGGCGGTCAACGCATCGAGATTCCGTGCGTTAAGGCGGAGCGGGTGCTCGATCCGACCGGGTGCGGTGACGCCTATCGGGCCGGGCTGCTGTACGGCATCGCCAACGGCCTGCCGTGGGAAGAGACCGGGAGGCTCGCCAGCGTGATGGGCAGCGTCAAGATCGCGATGCGCGGGGCGCAGAATCATCGGCTGACGCGCGCGGAAATCGGTGCACTGTACGCAGATCAGTTCGGCTTCGGGCTCTGGTGAGCGGGCCTGCGCCGACAGGAGGCTTGGCATGGTGACTCCAATTCGAACGCATCGGACGGGAACGGTGATTCTCGTCGCCCTGGCGGTGTCGCTCGGCACCGCCGGCTGCGCAACACGCTCGAGTTCCGGCAGTGTCTATACGCCCGGGCAGGCGCAGCGCGAACAGACCGTCCGCATGGGCATTGTCGAGAGCGTACGTTCTGTCACCATCGAGCCGCAGCGCAGCGGCGTGGGCGCGGCGACGGGCGGCATCGTCGGCGGAATCGCCGGCAGCAACGTGGGCGGTGGACGTGGCGCGGTCGTCGGCTCGGTCCTCGGCGCGGTGGCAGGCGGAATTGCAGGCCAGGCGGCCGAGGGCGCAATCACGCGCAAGCCCGGGCTGGAAATCACCGTCAAGCTCGACAACGGCGAATTGCGTGCCATCACCCAGGAAGCGGACGAGACCTTCCGCCCCGGGGAACGCGTGCGCCTGCTTTCGGGCAACGGGGTCACGCGCGTGACCCACTAGACCCGGCGCGCTTCAGGTTCGATTCCGCGCCGCTGGCGCATCCAGGAGCCGCTGCGGATCGGTGACCCGCGCGTCGATGCGGACGCGCTTGCGCCGCCCCGCAGCGCCCGCAACGATGCATACGGTAGAGCGCGCGACGTCCAGCCTGCTCGCGATGCATTCGATGATCGCCGCGTTGGCAGCGCCATCGACGGCCTTCGCCGTCACCTTGATCTTCACCGCGTCCGCACCGTAGAGTTCGACCGACGCTCGACGCGCACCGGGCTGCGCGTGCACGGCCAATTCGAGGGCGCCGCCCGCCACGAACCGATACCAGGTCATGCGCGCACAAGCATCCCCAGAAATTCGGACCGACCGTGCGCCAGGACGACCATGCCGATCTGCAGCAGGACCACCAGCACCAGCGGCGAGAGGTCGAATCCACCCACCAGCGGCATGCGGCGACGCAGCGGCTTCAACCAGGGGTTCACGAGAGCCTCGAGAACGTCCACGATCGGCGAATCGGTGCGCAGCCAGGACATGACCGCATAGACGATCAACAGCCAGAGGGCGACGGTCAGCGCGGCATGGGCAAAGCTGAACACGGCGCCGGCCAGCCAGATGCCTGCGCCGCCACGAAAGATCGCGAACTGCACCGAGAAGGCATCGAGCAGGAGGCCATGCAGGAGTTCGAACGCAAGCGCGGCGACCAGGCTCGCCCAGTCGAGGCCGCCGCGCCCACCGAGGACCCGACGCAGCGGCAGGACGATCCAATCGGTCACGGCACAGACGAACCGCCCGATCGGATTGCGAAAAGGGGCTCGCACAGCCTGCATCTGGAACCGCAACAACGCCGCCGGCAACAACACCCAATAGGCGGCACGCAGAGCGATCGCGACAATCTCGAGCAGCATGCTCTAGGAACTCGGAAAGAAAAATCCGCGAGTCGGACAGGCCGACTCACGGATCAGTAGGCCCCGGGCGAGGACCGCCCGGGGAATGCGCGCAAAGCCTACGGACGGCTTCCCGTGGGGAATGGCCAAGCTGCCGCTGGGTTGAGCGCCGGTCGTACCCCGGGCGCCGCCGCTACGGACGGTTTGGCCGCCGCCGCCGGCTTCGCGGCAGGCTTTGCTTTCGCAGGCTTTTTCTTGGCCGCCTTCTTGGCGGCTTTCTTGGCCGCTTTCTTGGCCGGCTTCTTGGCAGCTTTCTTCGCCGCCTTCTTCGCCGGCTTCTTCGCCGCTTTCTTCGCCGCCGGCTTCTTGGCGGCTTTCTTGGCGGCCGGCTTCTTCGCCGCCTTCTTCACCGCCGGTTTCTTGGCGGCGGGCTTTTTCGCTGCTGGTTTCTTTGCAGTTGCCATGATGCTTCTCCTTCATGAAGTGTCAAAAAAACTACCAACTAAAAAACCCGTCTGTACTAGCCCGGATTATTCATCGGCGCAAGCCGCTACTCCGACTTGCGCTAATGAATGCCGTACGCGCGGGGACGCCGAACCCGAAACTTCGGCACCGCGCCCCCAAGAAAAACGCCGGTTCGCATGATGCGACCGGCGCTTTTCTTGGGAGAGGCGAGGCGGGCGGCGGTGCCGCGGCGGCCGGGGGGAGTCTCTCCACCAAGCCTGCCGTGCGGCGCTTGTGCCGTCACCTCACCAAAACTGCTTCGACTATGTCCTTGCATTCAGTTCCTGGTCGCGCTGCCGCGGTCCAAATACGCGACTTCGACTTAATCCCAGTTCAACGCGCCGCCCGTCTGATACTCGATGACGCGGGTCTCGAAGAAATTTCTCTCCTTCTTGAGATCAATCATCTCGCTCATCCACGGGAAGGGATTGTCCTCGTTCGCGAACAAGGGGTCAATACCTATTTGCTGGCAACGACGGTTTGCAATGAAGCGCAGATACCCCTTGAACATCGGCGCGTTCAGTCCAAGCACGCCACGCGGCATCGTGTCCTCCGCATAGCGATACTCGAGGTCGACCGCCTGCTTGAAGAGGGCGCGGATCTCCTCGCGAAACGCCGGCGTCCACAGATGCGGGTTCTCCATCTTCAATTGATTGACCAGGTCGATGCCGAAATTGCAGTGCATCGACTCGTCGCGCAGGATGTACTGATACTGCTCGGCCGCGCCGGTCATCTTGTTCTGCCTGCCCATCGCGAGGATCTGCGTGAAGCCGACATAGAAGAACAGGCCCTCCATCAGGCACGAGAACACGATCAGGCTCTTCAGCAGCGCCTGATCGTTCGCCATGGTGCCGGTGCGGAACTCGGGATCAGTGAGGGTCTGGATGAACGGGATGAGGAACTCGTCCTTGGCGCGGATCGAGGCAATCTCGTTGTACGCGTTGAAGATCTCGCTCTCGTCCAGGCCGAGCGACTCCACGATGTACTGGTAGGCGTGGGTATGGATGGCTTCCTCGAACGCCTGCCGCAGCAGATACTGCCGGCATTCCGGCGCCGTGATGTGCCGATAGGTCCCCAGCACGATGTTGTTGGCCGCGAGGCTGTCGGCGGTGACGAAGAATCCCAGGTTGCGCTTGATGATGCGGCGTTCGTCCTCGCTCAGCCCGCGCGGATCCTTCCACAGGGCGATGTCGCGGTTCATGTTGATCTCCTGCGGCATCCAGTGGTTCGCGCAGGAATCCAGGTACTTCTGCCAGGCCCACTTGTACTTGAACGGCACCAGCTGATTGACGTCGGTCTGACCGTTGATGATGCGCTTGTCGGCCACATTGACACGCTTGGCCGCCGCGGCGGGCGACGCGACAGGCTGCCCGGCGATCTGCGGGGTCCCGTCGAGCGGCTGCGCCAGCGGCCGGATCGGGATGCCGCCACGGACCGCATCGGCCACGCTTTGCAGCGCCAGCATCGGCTCGATCGACGGCTGGGGCCGCCCCGGCACATCATCCTCGAAAGTCAGCATCGATTCCATCTCCAAACACAATTCGCGCCGGCTCGCTTCACGCGAGCCGACGGACTACTTCATTGACAGGCTTCGCATTCCTCGTAACCCGGATCCCCAGGCCGCAACATGCATGCCTGCCCGACCACCTCGGGTTCCGCCGATGCCGCCGCGCCGTAGCCCGCAGCCACACCGTCGCTGGGCACGGCATTGAGCTGACCGGCCTTGACCGTCGATTTTTCCGCGTTGGTTGCTCCCAGCGTACGCAGATAGTAGGTCGTCTTCAGCCCACGCAGCCAGGCGAGCTTGTAGGTTTCGTCGAGCTTCTTGCCGGACGCTCCGGCCATGTAGATGTTGAGCGACTGGGCCTGATCGATCCATTTCTGGCGCCGCGCCGCCGCCTCCACGATCCACTTCGAGTCGACCTCGAACGCCGTCGCATACAGGTTCCTGATTTCCGGCGGCACCCGGTCGATCTTCGCGAGCGACCCGTCGAAATACTTGAGGTCGGCGATCATCACCGCATCCCACAGCCCGAGGCGCTTGAGGTCGCGCACGAGATATTCGTTGACGACCGTGAATTCGCCCGACAGGTTCGACTTGACGAACACATTCTGGAATGTCGGCTCGATGCAGGCCGACACTCCGATGATGTTCGAAATGGTTGCCGTCGGCGCGATCGCGATGCAATTGGAATTGCGCATTCCGTGCTCGCGGATGCGATCCCGCAATCCGGCCCAATCCATCGACGACGACTCGTCGACATCGACGTAGCCGCCGCGCTCCGACCGCAGCAGACGGATGGTGTCCTGCGGAAGGATGTCGCGGTCCCACAGCGAGCCCTTGTAGGAGCTGTAGCGCCCACGCTCCGCCGCAAGCTCCGTCGAGGCGAGATAGGCGTAGTAGCAGACCGCCTCCATCGACTGGTCCGCGAACTCGACAGCATCCTGGGAGGCGTAGGGAATGCGCAACTCGTGCAGGCAGTCCTGGAAGGCCATGATGCCGAGGCCGACCGGCCGATGCTTCAGATTCGAATTGCGCGCCTTGGCGACCGCGTAGTAGTTGATGTCGATGACGTTGTCGAGCATGCGCATGGCGGTGGCAACCGTCTTGCGCAGCTTTGCATGGTCGATCCTGCCGTCCTTCAGGTGGGCACGCAAGTTCACCGAACCGAGATTGCATACGGCGATCTCCGACGGCCCCGTGTTGAGGGTGATCTCGGTGCAGAGATTGGAGGAATGCACGACGCCCACGTGTTGCTGCGGCGAGCGGATGTTGCAGGCATCCTTCCAGGTGAACCACGGATGCCCGGTCTCGAAGAGCATCGACAGCATCTTGCGCCAAAGCGACACCGCGGGAATCTTCTTGAACAGCTTCAGCTCGCCCGAGGCCGCCTTCTGCTCGTAGGCAAGATAGGCCTTCTCGAATTCCTTGCCGAACCTGTCGTGCAGGTCGATGCAGTCCGATGGCGAGAACAACGTCCATTCGCCGTTCTCCATCACCCGCTTCATGAACAGGTCCGGAATCCAGTTCGCGGTGTTCATGTCGTGGGTCCGGCGCCGGTCGTCGCCGGTGTTCTTGCGCAGCTCGAGAAACTCCTCGATGTCGAGATGCCAGGTTTCGAGATAGGCGCAAACCGCGCCCTTGCGCTTGCCTCCCTGGTTGACCGCCACGGCCGTGTCGTTGACGACCTTCAGGAACGGCACCACGCCCTGGGACTTGCCGTTCGTTCCCTTGATGTAGCTGCCAAGTGCGCGCACGGGCGTCCAGTCGTTGCCCAATCCGCCGGCGAACTTCGACAGCAGCGCGTTTTCCTTGATTGCCTCGTAGATCCCGTCGAGATCGTCGGCGACCGTCGTGAGGTAGCAGGAAGAAAGCTGCGAGCGAAGCGTGCCCGAATTGAACAGCGTCGGGGTCGACGACATGAAATCGAAGCGGGACAGCACCTCGTAGAACTCGATCGCGCGAGACTCGCGCTCCACCTCGTTGAGAGCGAGACCCATCGCGACGCGCATGAAGAAAGCCTGCGGCAACTCGATCCGCCGTTCGTCCTGGTGCAGGAAATAGCGGTCGTAGAGGGTCTGGAGTCCGAGATACTCGAACTGGCAGTCGCGCCGACCGACGAGCGCCGAACCAAGCCGCGCCAGGTCGAACTGGGCGAGGCGTTCATCGAGCAGCTCGGCAGCGATGCCGCGCTTGATGAACTGCGGAAAGTACTCCGCGTATCGCGCTTCCATCTCGGATTGGGACAGTTCCTCACCAATGACTTCGTGGCGGATGTCGTTCAGCAGCAGCCGCGCGGTGACGTAGCCGTACGCGGGATCGCTCTCGATCATCGTTCGCGCCGAGAGAATCAACGCCTTGCGCACTTCCCCCTGCGGTACGCCGTCGTAGAGATTCTTGAGAGTCGCCTCGAGAATCGCTTCCGGTTTGGCTTCGGGCAGGCCGTCGCACGCGGAATCAAGCAGGCTGCGCAACCGCGCCTGGTCGAGCGGCGCGCGATTGCCGTGGTCGTCGGTGATCATCAGCCCGGGCGCGACCGGCGGCGCGGCCCTTTCTCGCGCGCGCGCCCGCTCCTCGGCCCGCTTCTGCCGATAGAGGACATATGCGCGGGCCACCTCGTGCTCGCCGGAGCGCATCAGCGACAGCTCGACCTGGTCCTGCACGTCCTCGATGTGGAACGTGCCGCCGACCGGCTGGCGACGAACGAGGGCGCCGACGACCGCTTCGGTCAGTCCGGCAACGACCTCGCGAATTCGCGCCGACGCAGCACCTTGGCCGCCACTGACCGCCAGGAACGCCTTGGTCATCGCCACGGTGATCTTGGACGGCTCGAACGGCACGACCGCGCCGTTGCGCCGGATGATCCGATACTGCGCCTGCAGGGACGCTGCATCGACAGGACGCGCCGCGCTACCCATTCCCTGATGTGCGACAGGCGCGTCAGCCATGCCGATCTCGCCGCCATGTAGTCCCTGCATTGGTCCTGTCTCCCAGATCTTGTTATTGCGATCCCGGCGGGAAGCACCCGCCCAACGGTAGCCAGGGCGGTCGCCCCGTCCGGCCGGCCAGCCCCATCACATTCGACACGCTCGAAGAACGCCCGGGTCGCGCCACCCCTCGAACCGCCGGCCCCGGCTACCGGCAGAACTCACCCCTCTTGCGCAGTGAAATCCGCTCTCGTGGACACGGGGCTCGTGCGCTTCCACAATATGTTGTATGCGGCACGTCGCCAAGAACAAAGTCTAGTATAGGTTTTTTACACATGCAAGAGGTTTCACGCAACGACCGGCACACCGCGCCGCCGTCGCAGACCCTTGCTCCGTCATTCCAGCGCGCCGCACCCATTCGGTCGTGCCCGCCGCCATGGTTCGCTGCACGGCGCCCGCCTGCGCGTGGATACGGTCCCGACGCCGCCGGGCTCGCCACAGCGCCCGCGACTAGCGCTCGGCGGCGGCGATCACCCCGTCACGTTCCAGGCGCCCCCAGTCGAAGTGCGGGCCGGGATCCGTCTTGCGCCCCGGGGCGATCTCTGAATGCCCGGCGACGCCGCGTATGCTCGGATACCGGCCGCGCAGCGCGCGCATCAGGGTGGCGAGCCGCTCGTACTGGCGAGCGGTGAACGGCCGGTCGTCGCTGCCTTCGAGCTCGACACCGATGGAATAGTCATTGCACCGCTCGCGACCGCGCCACGAGGATACGCCGGCATGCCAGGCGCGATCGTCGCAGGAGACGAACTGGAGGATCCCGCCGCCGCGCTCGATCAGGAAGTGCGCGGACACCCGGAGTCCGGCAATGGCCGGATAGTACGGGTGCGCGGACGCGTCAAGCGAGTTGGTGAACAGGCGCACGACATCGCCGCTGCCGTAGGCGCGCGGCGGCAGGCTGATGCAGTGCACGACGACCAGCTCGACCGCGCATGCGGACGGGCGGCGATCGTGGTTGGGCGAGGGCACCTGCCGGGCTCGACGGTACCACCCGTCGCGCCAGAGCGCGCCCCGGCCGTGGGCCATGCGCTCAGCCACCGCGCTCCGCAATGTTCAGACGCTGCAGTCGGTACCGCAGCGAGCGGAAGGTCACGCCGAGGAGTTTCGCCGCGGCCGTGCGGTTGTCGCCGGTTTCGGCCAGCGCGGCAAGGATCGCCTCGCGTTCGAGATGGTCGAGGTAGTCCTGCAACGGCAGCCCCATGGCCACGCGGCTGACGTCGACCGGCGCCCCGCCACCCGCACCCTGCCGCGCCGGCAGGTCGGCCCCGGCCGGCACCAGCCGCAGGTCGGCGGCGTCGATGCACTCGCCGGACGACAACGCCAGCGCCCGCTCGATCACATTCTCGAGCTCGCGCACGTTGCCGGGGAAATCGTAGGAGAGCAGCTCCCTGATCGCCGCATCACTGAGCCGCGCCGTCCGGCCGTTCTGCATCGACACGCGATCCAGTATCGACCGCGCGAGCATCGGGATGTCGTCACGGAACTCCCGCAGGGACGGCATCCTGATCTCGACCACATTGAGCCGATAGAGCAGGTCCTGCCGAAACCGGCCCGCGGCAACCATCGCCCCGAGGTTCTGGTGGGTCGCGCTGACGATGCGCACGTCGACCGCTTCCTCGGCGACACTGCCGACCCGGCGCACCTGCCGCTCCTGGATGGCGCGCAAGAGCTTCACCTGCATGGACAGCGGCAATTCCGCGATCTCGTCCAGGAACAGCGTCCCGCCCTGCGCTGCCTGAAAGAAGCCGCCGCGATCCTCGTCGGCGCCGGTGAAGGCGCCCTTGCGATATCCGAAGAACTCGCTCTCCATGAGCTGCTCGGGGATCGCACCGCAATTGACGGCGACGAAGGCGCCGCCCCGGCCACTGAGGGCATGTATCCTCCGGGCCGCAAGCTCCTTGCCACTGCCCGACTCGCCGCTGACCAGGACAGGTGCCATGTTGCGCGCCACCCGATCGATGAGCGCCCGGGCATCGGCCAGCGCCGGCGACTCGCCGATCAGGGCCCGCGGCTCGGGCAGCGACTGCGGCGAAACGGTCCGCCCGGGAACATCGATGGCGGACCGCACCAGCGCGCGCAATTGGTCCAGCGCGACCGGCTTCGAGAGGTAGTCGAAAGCGCCTGCCTTGAGTGCTGCGACGGCATTGTCGGCGCTGCCGAAAGCAGTGATCACGGCCACCGGCGTATCCGCCCGCGACTCGCTGATGAAGCGCACGAGATCCAGGCCGTCGCCATCCTCCATGCGCATGTCGGTCAGGCACAGGTCGTAGTCCCGCTCCGCCAGCCGCGCGCGCGCCTCCGCAACGCCGGCGGCCTGATCCACGTCGAGCCCCATCCGCACCAGTGTCAATTCCAGCAGCTCGCGGATGTCCGCCTCGTCGTCCACCACGAGGACCCGCGGCGCCTGCGCGCCGGCGACCAGGCGCCGCCCCCCATCACGCTGACTTGACATGGCCTTCCATCAGCAGTCGGAAATCTGCGCCGGTCAACCGCGCGGCGAAGTCGGGCCGTTCGCCCGCCGGAATCTGGTCCAGAGCGGCATGGTTGGCCTCGGCCAGCTCGCGGGCGATGTACAAGCCCAACCCGGTGCCGCGTGCCTCCGTCGTGAAGAACGGCTCGAACAGCTTGCCCGCGTGCTCCTCGCTCACGCCAGTGCCGTCGTCGACCACATGGAGCTCCACCAGTCCCTGGCCGGCAGGCAGCGCCACGATCGCGATCGATGCCTTCGCATGCCGGCAATGCCGCCAGGCATTGACCACGAGATTCCACAAGACCCGGTGCAGGTGCTGACGGTCGAAATTGACGCGGACGCCCGGCGCGGCCTGCAGCACGAACGACGCCGGATCGATGCGTTCGGTCTGACTGATCTGCTCGAGGAACCCCTGCAGAAACGGGCCGAGCGCGATCTCCTCCGTCTCGGCACGATCACGGCGATTCAGTTGCAGGACCTCCTGCACGATGCGATCCAGCCGGATGGTGTTGTCGCCAATGATCCGCGTCAGCCGCAGAAAATCCTGGCGACCCCGGGATTCCTCGGCCAGCAACTGCGACGCATGGCCGATAGCCGACAGCGGATTGCGAATTTCGTGGGCAATGTTGGCAGTCAAGCGCCCGAGCGCGGCCAGCTTCTCCTGTTGCGCCTGCGCGCGCAGCCTGACGGCATCATCGAGAAAGATGAGCACCTCGCCGCCGTGCTCGCCGGACGCGCGGAGCAACCTGGCATGCATCCCGCGTCCGTCGATCGCGATCTGCGCACGCCCGCTGCCGGTGGATTCGAGCAGACGCCGGTGCGCCTGCTCGAGCGCGGGCGCGAGCTGGTCGAGCGCCAATCCGTTGAGGCCGGAGCGGCCGACCAGCCGCTCAGCCTCCGGATTGGCCAGCCGCACCTTTCCGTCCGCGTCGACCACGAGCACCCCGCTGGGCATGTCGCGAATCACCAGCCGGTTGATCGCGATCTGATTGCGCAGGTCCTCGGACCGTTGCCGCACCAGGGCCTCGTTGGCGATCAGCCGCTTTCCCAGCCGGTTCGTGACCAGAGCAACGGCGAAGCAGCCTGCTGCCAGCATGCCGACGGGAAAGTAGTCGGTCCAGCCGATCTCGTATTGCAGCACCCAATAGGTGTTCTCGACGAAAAGGGCGAAGGTGGCGATGGAGGCGTAGAAGAGCGACGTCCGACCGCCGGACAACGTCGCCGCCGCCGCCAGCGGCATGAGCAGCAGGATGCCGAGGCCGGAGCGGATGCCGCCGCTCGCGTGCAGCAGCAGCGTGATGACGATCACGTCGCAGACCGCATGTATTGCAAGATGCACCGCGAACAGCGTTCGAAGCCGATTGAGAGCCCATGCGAACGCGGCAGACAGCAGCAGATAGGCGATGCAGACGCGATAGAAGAGCCCGGGATCGGTGGCGCCGAAGACGCGGCTGTCGCCGTACAAACCGATGGCCACCAGGAGGACGGCAGCCAGCAGCAGCCGCGAGAGGTTGAAGTACCCGAGCGAGCGCCAGAACGCCTCGGGAACCGCGCCGTGCCCGCTGCCGGCGGTGAGTCCGGTCGCGGCGACCACCGCGCTCATCGCGTGCCGCTCCCGGTGTCGCGGTGGGCCGGGCTGCAGAACGCCGCTCCGGCGGGATCGCGCAGCGCCTCGCGGGCCGGAACATGGACGCCGCAGTGCGCGCAGGGCACCATGGTTTCCGCAGCCGCCGTGCGCGGCGCCGTGTCGGCGCGCCGCGCCGCGGCGGCCTTGTGCCGAATCCAGAGCACGGCCGCCACCAGGACAATCGCCAGGAGCAGATACTTCACCACCGCCCTCGCGTCTGCACGAGCTCAGCCGCGACCAAGCACGACTTCAACCACGAAGCGCGTACCGATGTAGGTAAGCAACAGCATGCCGAAGCCGGCGAATGTCCCGTTGAGCGCGGCGCGGCCGCGCCAGCCATAGGCATGTCGACCGAGCAGGAGCACGGCAAAGATCAACCACGAAACCAAACCGAAGACGGTCTTGTGGTCGAAGCGAAGCGCACGGCCGAAGATCTGCTCCGAGAAGACCGCGCCGGAAACGACCGTCAGGGTCAACAGGATGAATCCCGCGGTCAGCATCTGGAACAACAGGCGCTCCATCGTCAGGAGCGGGGGCAGGCCGACCGACGGCTTGGTCCGCCCCGGCGCGTGCAGGCGCCTTTCGATGATTGCCATCAGGATGGCGTGAACCGCGGCGATCGCGATGAATGCATAGGCGCCCATCGCGATGACGACGTGCGCAACGAAAGCCGGCGCGGCCACCTTGCCGGACATGGCGGCACCGGCGAAGAATGCCGGCAGCAGCACGCTCACTGCTGCCGGCGGCAATACGAGGGCAGGAATACCGGCCAACGGATAGAACAGGCTCTCGACGCCGTAGAAGACGAGCGACAGCAGCGTCATCATCGACAGTGCATGGGCGAAGCCGAACCGAAAGCCCCCGTCCGCGGCGACGTCCTCGAACAGCACGAACGCGTGCAGCGCCACCGCCGCCGCCATGGCAGTGCGCTCCCAGCCGAGCGCGTGCGGACTGCCGTCGCGGGCACGCCACCTGCTGCGCCAGAAGTGCCACGCCAGCCCGGCATACAAGGCCGCGCAGAGTGCGTGGAGTAGAATTCCCTGCATCGATTCATTGTAGTTCAAGCCCCGCGGACGCATCTCCATGCTGGACAATCTCACCAGTCGCCTGTCGCGCGTCGTCAAGACCTTGCGGGGGCAGGCGCGCCTCACCGACGCCAACATGGCGGACATGCTCCGCGAGGTCCGCCTGGCGCTCCTCGAAGCAGACGTCGCGCTGCCCGTCGTGCGCGATCTGATTGCGCGGATCCGCGAGCGCGCCCAGGGCACCGAGGTCATCGGGAGCCTCACCCCCGGACAGGCGCTGGTCGGCGTGGTCAATCGCGAGCTCGCGGCCATCATGGGCGGAGAATCGAGCGCGCTGAACCTTGCCACGACCCCGCCCGCAATCATCCTGCTCGCCGGCCTGCAAGGCGCGGGAAAGACGACGACGGCGGGAAAGCTCGCCAAGTATCTGCGCGAGCAGCACAAGCGCAAGGTATTGACCGTGTCGACGGACGTGTATCGGCCGGCGGCGATCCAGCAGCTCGAGACGGTGACCGCCCAGGCCGGCGCGGACTTCCTTGCCTCGCAGACCAGCGAGGCGCCGGTGGACATCGCGCGCCGCGCGATCGCCTGGGCGAAGACGCACTACCACGACGTGCTGATCATCGATACCGCGGGCCGGCTCGGCGTCGACACGGAAATGATGGATGAGATCCGCGCGCTTCACGCCGCGACGGGGCCGATCGAGACCCTGTTTGTCGTCGACGCGATGCTGGGCCAGGACGCTGTCAACACGGCGAAGGCATTCAGTGACGCGCTGCCGCTGACAGGCGTGATCCTGACAAAGCTCGATGGCGACGCGCGGGGCGGCGCAGCGCTTTCGGTGCGACAGGTCACGGGCGCGCCGATCAAGTTCGCCGGTGTCGGCGAGAAGCTCGGCGGCCTCGAAGTCTTCCATCCGGAGCGGATGGCCAGCCGTATCCTTGGCATGGGCGACATCGTCTCGCTCGTGGAGGAGGCGCAGAAGGGGATCGACGTTGAAGCCGCCAAGAAGGTGGCGGACAAGCTGCGCAGCGGCCGCGGATTCGACTTGGAGGACTTCAAGCTGCAGATCGGCCAGATGCGCAACATGGGCGGGCTTGCCGGACTCATGGACAAGCTTCCCAGTCAACTCACGCAGGCCGCGCAGGGAGCCGATCTGGATCGCGCGGAACGCGACGTGCGGCGGATGGAAGGCATCATCAATGCCATGACGCCTGCCGAGCGCGCGCATCCGGACCTGATCAAGGCGAAGCGCAAGCAGCGGATCGCCAAGGGTGCCGGTGTTCAGGTGCAGGAGGTCAATCGTCTGCTACGGCAATTCGAGCAGATGCAGGGAATGATGAAGCAGATGAAGAAGGGCGGCCTGGCCAAGATGATGCGCGGCATGGGCCGTTTCATGGGGCCGGGCATGCCCGGCATGCGCTAGGGCGCGCCGCTCAGGCAGCCACGCGCAGATCGTTGCGCACTGCGGTGATTCCCGGCACGCGCAGCGCCACCTGCTCGCAGCGCTGGCGCAATTCGGCTGTGGCCACGTCCCCGGCCAGCGATACCACGCCTTCGTGGGCCGCAACCTCGATCCGCAAGTCGCGCGTCGGCGGATGCAGTTTCAGCAGCGCGCGAACGTGCGCCGCGGTGGTCAGGCCGACCAGGCGCAACCGCGACGTACGCGTCTCGATGAAGCGCCGGTCGCGAGTGAAGTCGATGATGCACTGGGCGCACTGATCGGGGGGCAATTCGCTGGTGTCGAGCACCAGGTCGTACAGCGCGGCATCCTGGTAGTCGACATTGAAGTGACGACGCATGACTGCGGCGTGCGCTTCGTCGAACAACCGGATCTCCTCGCGAATCCGCTTCTCGTCCGGACGCCGGACCGTGGCCATCAGATTGCGCACCCGCACTTCGAGGGGTGCCGTGATGCGTACGCGCACCACGTGCGGCACCTCGCGCAGCAGCGCCACGCCTCCCCATCCCCGCAGGACGACGCTCTCGGGGATCGCCGCGATCTCGAGGATCTCGGTCGCCGACAGGATGGTCGGCAACGTATCGTCCGGCGTCAAGGGGCGATCAAGGTCGTCCCCGGTGTCGAGCAGCCGCGCCACATGGCTCTTGCGGATGCGGCTGCGGTCGGCCAGGTGATCAATGATTTCGTAGTGGACGACAACGGCGCCGAGGCCAGCAGCCACTCCATCGGCCACTGCTTTGCCCTGACTGCCCATTTCACGCCCCATTGCCACGATGGCCATGCCGAATCCCCGGTCCGATTGCGTCGTGTCGCCGACCCGTCCAACGTCCTTTGGCCGCATTCTATGCCCAACCGGAGTCACCGGGAAGGCGCAGTCCGGAGACACCGGCAGTCCCGCTCGCACGGCCTTGCCCATGCTGGCATTGCGGGATTGGGGCACGAACATTCCATGTCATGGCGCTTCGCCCCGCGCGCAAGCAACGATACAATCCGCATGACATTGACGCGCGCCGACGCGCGGCAGCAGACACACTGCCTGCCCCACCGACGGTGCCGTTCATTCGATCCCCGTATCCAACGCGCACATGAAGGAGATGCAAGCATGACGATCAAGGTCGGTGACAAGTTGCCCGCAGGCACGTTGTCCGAATACATCGAAGTGGAAGGCAACGGCTGTTCGGTCGGCCCGAATTCGTTCAAGGTCGAAGACCTGGTCAAAGGCAAGAAGATCGTCATCTTCGGCCTTCCCGGTGCGTTCACCCCGACCTGCTCGGCCAAGCACGTGCCCGGCTATCTGGCCAACTACGACGCGCTCAAGGCAAAGGGGGTCGACGAAATCTGGTGCATTTCGGTCAACGACCCGTTCGTCATGGGGGCCTGGGGACGCGAGCAGCGCAGTGCCGGCAAGGTACGCATGATGGCCGACGGCAGCGCCGCCTACAGCCAGGCGCTCGGACTGACGCTCGACCTGACCGCCCGCGGCATGGGCGTCCGTTCCGATCGGTACTCGATGTACGTCGTTGACGGCGTGGTCAAGGCGCTCAATCGCGAAGCGCCGGGCAAGTTCGACGTCAGCAACGCAGAGACGATGCTGACTCAGATCTGAGCGAGGGCGGCAGCCCGGCAACGCGCCATGGCGCGTTGCCGCGCGTCGCCACCGTTGCCTGCCATGCTGAAGCAACGCACCCTGCGCAAGCCGGTCTCGACGACCGGCGTGGGATTGCATACCGGGGAGAAGATTCGCCTGGTCGTGCATCCTGCCACGGCAGACAACGGCATTGTCTTCGAGCGAACGGACTGCGATCCCGTCGTGCAGATCGCCGCCCATCCGGAGGCGGTCGGCGATACCCGGCTGTCTTCCTGCCTGATCGCGCAGTCGGCCGGTCGGGACGTGCGCGTGTCGACCGTCGAGCACCTCATGTCGGCGCTGGCGGGGCTCGGCGTGGACAATGCGCGGATCGAGGTCCACGGCCCGGAGATTCCGATCCTCGACGGGAGTGCCGCGCCATTCGTCTATCTGCTGCAGTCCGCGGGCATCGTCGAGCAGGATCGTCCGAAGCGTTTCGTGCGGATCCGACGGCCGGTCGAGGTTCGTGACGGCGAGGGATCGAACGCCAAATGGGCGCGCCTCGAGCCGTACGAGGGCTTCAAGCTCACCTTCAGCATCAGCTTCGACCACCCTGCGGTGGATCAGACGGGCCAGAGCGCGTCGGTGGACTTCGGCAAGGTACCTTTCGCCAAGGAGATCGCGCGGGCACGAACGTTCGGATTCATGCAGGACGTGGAAAACCTGCGCAGCAACGGCCTTGCCCTCGGCGGAAGCATGGACAACGCGATCGTGATGGACGAGTTCCGCATCCTCAACAGCGATGGACTGCGATACGCGGACGAGTTCGTCAAGCACAAGATCCTCGATGCGGTCGGCGACCTCTACCTGCTCGGACGGCCGATCATCGGTGCCTATCTGGCCCACCGGTCGGGGCACGCACTCAACAACCGACTCCTCCGCGCCCTCCTGGCGGACGCCGATGCATGGGAAACCGTCACGTTCGCCGGCGTCGATCCCGGCCCGGACTTCGCGCGTCTGCCGCTGACCGGAAGTCTGGCGGGCGCGTGGTAGCTCCTCGAGCGCGGGATCGTTCCGGGCACCCAGCCCGCCCCCGAGGATGCTGATCGTCCGCTGGCTGCTGCTTCTCGCGGGCATCGGGATATGCGCGAGTGCGGCGCTCTACCTGTGGACAGGCAGGCGCGTCTACCTGCTGATCGCCCGTCGGCTTTTTCTCGGCGTCGCCGGCTTGGCGCTGCTCTTCTTTGGAATACTCGCCCTGGAACGCTTGGCCTAGTGCGTTTTCATCGGCTACCGCCGGTAGCGAATCCACGTTTGTTTGCGCCCACTTTCGGTCGTAACAGTTTTTGACAGTTCAGCCACGTCGGAAAGCGTTGACCACCAACGCTTTTCCGGGACGCCCCCCAGGAGGCGTTGTCGCTCAACGAGGCTGGGCTGGTTGAACTTGCACCTGTATTGAGCTAACCTGCCAGCCCTTTTCGCGGAAGTGCGTGACCAGCCGCGGAGTCAGTTGACGAACCTTTGCCGCCGCCGCGTTGTCGGCGGCGCCGACAACGACGATGCCGTGGCGAAAGTTCCTCACCTCGGCCGACTCCAGCAGTCCCGGCGGGACACAGTCGCGAAATGCGGCACGCATTCGAATCAGCACGCCCGCCCGTTCCGCCAGGGGCGCGAGGGCTTCATGTCTGCCGACGAATGTGCTTGCGAGCGGTTGTCCGGGGTCGCGTTTCACACGTGGTCACCAGCCCTGCCCATGTTCGTGATGCGTAGAGCAGGAGGTTGTTGCGGATGCATATCATAGTCTTTGCTCATCGGCTTGCCTCGCCCCGCTCGGTGACCCTGACCGCACGCCACGTCATGGTCGGGGCAGCACTGGTCATCCTGACGGTACTCGCGAGCGCAGCACTCATGTATTTCGCGACGCTGAAGTACGTACCGACCTTGCGCGTGCCGCTCCTGCACTCGCTGCTCAGGTCGGTTCAGGAGGACGAGGCGCGTCGCAACGAGGAATTCCTGCGCCAGAACCTCAACGCGATGGCGGTCAAACTCGGCGAGATGCAGGCACAGTTGATGCGCCTCGACGCGCTCGGGGAGCGGGTCTCGGGTCTGGCCGGCGTGAAACTCCAGGAATTCCGCCCCGCCGAGCCGCCCGGGCGCGGCGGGGCCGCGGTCGCGCCGATGCGGGACCTGACCCTCTCCGAATTCGCGCGCGAACTCGAGAAGCTTGCCAAAGGCGTCGAGTCCCGGGCCGATTTCCTGAACATCGCCGAATCGGAATTGTTCCACGCGAAGCTCAAGAGCAAGCGCCTGCCAACGGCCCTGCCGGTGGACGCCGAGTTCAATGCCTCCGGGTTCGGTCAGCGCATCGATCCGATCACGGGCCAGTCGGCCATGCACGAAGGGATCGATTTCATCGCCCCGCAAGGCTCGCCAATCGTGGCTGCTGCGGGCGGCGTGGTGATCGCCGCGGAATGGCACCACTCGTTCGGCAACATGATCGAGGTCGATCATGGCGGGGAAATCGTCACGCGCTACGCCCATTGCGCGAGCATGCTGGTCAAGCCCGGCGACATCGTGCGACGCGGCCAGAAGATTGCCGAGGTGGGTTCGACCGGCCGGTCGACCGGCGCACATCTGCACTTCGAAGTGCGCTACCGCGGCCAGGCGCAGGATCCGGCGAAGTTCCTGCTGGCCGGACAGCGTGCCGGCCCCGGCCCGACGGCAAGCCAGGGCAACCTGACCGCGAAATCGCGCTAGCGAAGCCCGTCGCCCTTGTACGGGCGCATGCTAAAATTTTAAGCTTTGGGTCGGTTGGCGCAACCGTGGCCAAACCGCAAGCCGGAGCTGAAGCCTTCCGCGGCGCGGCGCATGCGATCAGGCACCGGTTGCAGCACGATCGGCGGCCGTCGCCGTGGGCAGGCCTGGCGCTGCGGACGGGCACGGCGACACCGCGTCGCCCCGCTTGCCACCGCCTGCCTTTCCCGACCTGCTGCCAAACATTCCCTCCCCTATGGTCACCGGCCTACTCAAGAAAATCTTCGGCAGTCGCAATGATCGGCTGCTCAAGGAATATTCCCGCAAGGTTGCGGCCATCAATGCCCTGGAACCTGCCCTCGTCGAACTGAGCGACGACGCGCTGCGCGAGCGGACCACCCAGCTCAAGGCGCGGGTGCAAGGCGGCGCGAGCCTCGACGAGGTGTTGCCGGAGGCGTTCGCGGTGGTCCGGGAAGCCGGCAAGCGCGCCCTGGGCATGCGGCACTTCGACGTGCAACTGATCGGCGGCATGGCCCTGCATTTCGGCAAGATCGCCGAGATGCGCACCGGTGAGGGCAAGACCCTGGTCGCCACGCTGCCGGCCTTCCTCAACGCGCTCGCCGGCAAGGGCGTGCACGTGGTCACCGTCAACGACTACCTCGCCCGGCGCGACGCCGAATGGATGGGCAAGCTCTACACCTTCCTGGGGCTGACCGTGGGCGTCAATCTGTCGGATTCCGACACCGAGGAGAAGCAGGCCGCGTACGCTTGCGACATCACCTACGGCACCAACAACGAGTTCGGTTTCGACTATCTCCGCGACAACCTGGAACACGAGCGCACCGGCAGACGGCAGCGCCCCCTCCATTACGCCATCGTTGACGAGGTCGACTCGATCCTCATCGACGAGGCGCGCACGCCGCTGATCATTTCCGGCCAGGCCGACGACCATACCGAGCTGTACTACCGCATGAACGAGGTCGCGCCGCTCCTCAAGCGCATGGCGGCGGAGCCCAAGCCGGACCAGCCGGAGCCCGATGGCGATTTCTGGGTCGACGAGAAGGGCCATCAGGTACATCTCTCCGAGAAGGGATTCGAGCATGCGGAGGAGATTCTCGGCCGGCTCAAGATGCTTCCGGAAGGCGGCAGCCTGTACGAGCCCCAGCACATCGGCCTGATGCACCACCTTTACGCGTCGCTGCGGGCCCACCACCTCTACCACAAGGATCAGCATTACGTCGTCCAGGAAGGCGAGGTCATCATCGTGGACGAATTCACCGGACGCCTGATGAGCGGCCGCCGGTGGTCCGACGGCCTGCATCAGGCCGTCGAGGCGAAGGAAGGTGTGCAGATCCAGGCCGAGAACCAGACGCTGGCGTCGATCACGTTCCAGAACTATTTCCGCATGTACGGGAAACTCGCCGGCATGACGGGTACCGCGGACACCGAAGCCTACGAGTTCCAGGAGATCTACGGCCTGGAGACGGTGATCATTCCCACCCATCGTCCGATGGTCCGCATCGACCGCCTCGACCAGGTCTTCCGCACCGCGCGCGAGAAGTACAACGCCATCATCGCGGACATCACGGACTGCCACGAGCGCGGCCAGCCGGTCCTGGTCGGCACCACGTCGATCGAGAACTCCGAGCTGCTCTCGGGCATGCTGGACAAGCACAAGCTTCCCCACCAGGTGCTCAATGCCAAGCAGCACGCGCGCGAGGCGGAGATCGTCGCCCAGGCGGGCCGGCCGAAGATGATCACCATCGCGACCAACATGGCCGGGCGCGGCACCGACATCGTGCTCGGTGGCAACGTCGAGAAGCAGGTCGACATCGTCGAGGCGACGGAGAACCTGTCCGACGGCGAGAAGGCAGAACGCATCGGTCGGCTTCGCGGCGAGTGGCAGGCGCTGCACGACCAGGTAATCGCCGCGGGCGGCCTTCACATCATCGGCACCGAGCGGCATGAGTCGCGCCGGGTAGACAACCAGTTGCGGGGCCGTTCCGGCCGCCAGGGCGACCCCGGCTCGTCGCGCTTCTTCCTGTCGCTGGAGGACCCCCTGCTGCGCATCTTCGCCGGCGACCGGGTCAAGGCGATCATGGATCGCCTGAACATGCCCGATGGCGAGGCCATCGAAGCCGGGATCGTGACCCGCTCGATCGAATCGGCGCAGCGCAAGGTCGAGGCGCGCAATTTCGACATGCGCAAGCAGCTGCTCGAGTATGACGACGTCGCCAATGATCAGCGCAAGGTGGTCTACCAGCAGCGAAACGAGCTGTTGGACAGCGACGACATCACCCAGACCGTCGACGGACTGCGTGCGGGCGTGTTCGCGCAGATCGTGCGCACCTATGTTCCTGCGGAAAGCGTCGAGGAGCAGTGGGACCTCGACGCGCTCACCACCGTCCTGCGCGAGGACTGGGGCCTCGACGCGCCGGTCGCGCAGTGGGCCCAGGCCGACGCGAGTCTGAGCGACGAGGACATCCTCAGTCGCGTCGCGGGAATCGCCGCGCGAGCCTATCAGGCCAAAGTCGAGACCGTCGGTCGTGAGAATTGGTCGCCGTTCGAGCGGTCGGTCATGCTGCAGTCGATCGATCATCACTGGCGGGAGCACCTGGCGTCGCTCGATCATCTGCGCCAGGGGATTCACCTGCGCGGCTACGCGCAGAAGAATCCCAAGCAGGAGTACAAGCGCGAGGCATTCGAGCTCTTCCAGGCCTTTCTCGAGAGCGTCAAGCACGACGTGACCAAGACGCTCATGACGGTGCGCGTGCGTTCCCGCGAGGAGATCGAGGCGGCCGAAGCGCAGGCCCGGCGCGAAGCCGAGGAACTCGAGGCGAGGATGCGCCTACAGCACGCGCTGGCCGAAGCGGACGCCGCCGCGCCGGCCGAAGCGCTGGCGCCGTTCAAGCGGTTCGCCAAGAAGGTCGGTCGCAACGACCCGTGTCCTTGCGGCTCGGGCAAGAAGTACAAGCAGTGCCACGGCAAGCTCGCCTGAGGGCTGCGCCGCTCGTCGACCCCACCCTGCCGCGGCGCGAGCCGCTTCTCCTCCGCCATCCGCCATGCCCGTCAATCTCAAACTGCCTGTCGCCGCGGAATTGCGCCCGATCGCGGGCGTCGACATCGGCGTCGCCGAAGCCGGCATCCGCAAGGCCAGCCGGCGCGACATTCTTGTGCTTCGCCTCGCGGAAGGCGCGAGCGTCGCCGGCGTGTTCACCGCCAACCGCTTTTGTGCCGCGCCCGTCACGGTCTGCCGCGAGCATCTCGCCGCGGGTGAGGGAATCCGCGCCATCGTCGTCAACACGGGCAATGCCAATGCCGGCACCGGCGCGACCGGCCTGGCCAACGCGCGTGCGACCTGCGAGGCTGTCGCCGCGCGCCTGGGCATTGGTGCGCGCCAGGTGCTCCCGTTTTCGACGGGCGTGATCATGGAACAGCTGCCGATGGACCGCCTGATTCCGGGCGTGGTCGCGGCGGCGAGCGCAGGCCCGGCAACGTGGCTCGACGCAGCGCAGGCGATCATGACCACGGACACGCAGCCGAAGGCCGCTTCCCGCATGGTCGAACTCGGCGGGCACCCGGTCACGTTGACGGGAATCTCCAAGGGAGCCGGAATGATCCGGCCCAACATGGCGACCATGCTCGGCTTCATCGCCACCGACGCCAAGGTGTCCCAGCATGTACTCGACGCCATGGTCAGGAGGGCTGCCGACGCATCCTTCAACGCCATCACGGTCGACGGCGACACCTCCACCAACGACTCGTTCGTCGTGGCGGCGAGCGGTCGCGCGGCAGGCCCGCCCGTCACGGGGCTTCATACGCCGGAAGGGCGCGCCTTGTCCCAGGCCATCACCAGCCTGGCGATCGAACTCGCACAAGCCATCGTGCGCGACGGCGAAGGCGCAACGAAGTTCATCACCATCTCCGTCGAGGGCGGGAGGGACGAGGCCGAGTGCCGCAAGGCGGCGTACGCGATCGGCCATTCGCCACTGGTCAAGACCGCGTTCTTCGCGTCGGACCCGAACCTCGGCCGCATCCTTTGCGCCGTGGGCTACGGGGGCATCGACGATCTCGATCAATCAAGGATCGACATGTACCTCGACGACGTGCTGGTGGTACAGGCAGGGGGCCGGCATCCCGGCTACCGCGAGGAAGACGGCCAGCGCGTGATGAAGCGCTCCGAGATCTGCGTGCGCGTGCTGCTCGGTCGCGGCACGGCGAAAGCCACGATCTGGACCTGCGACCTGTCGCACGACTACGTCTCGATCAACGCCGACTACCGCAGCTGATGAACGCCCGCCAAACCTCCGCCCCCCACGAACTCGCCGCGCTCATCGACCGCGCGCGGGCTTTTCTCGATCGCGTCGAGGCCGTACTGCCGCCCGCGCCGCCCGCGATCGACTGGCAGGCGGCCGTCGCGTTCCGCTGGCGCAAGTCCAGCGGGCGCGGCTGGCTGCAGCCGGTGCCCCGCCTGTCGCAGATCCGCTTGTCGAACCTGCAAGGCGTCGAACGCCAGCGCAAGGCCCTGGAACAGAATACGCGCCAGTTCGTCGAGGGACTGCCCGCCAACAACGTGCTGTTGACCGGGGCGCGCGGCACGGGAAAGTCGTCGCTGATCAAGGCCCTGCTGAATCAGTACGCCCCGCGCGGATTGCGGCTGATCGAGGTGGACAAGTCCGAACTCGTCGACCTGGGCGAGATCACCGACCTGATTGAACGGCGGCCGGAGCGGTTCATCATCTTTTGCGACGACCTGTCGTTCGACGAAGGCGACGCCAGCTACAAGGCCCTGAAGGTGGCGCTCGACGGCTCGGTCAACGCGGCGTCGGAGAACTCGCTCATCTACGCGACGTCGAACCGCCGGCACCTGCTGCCGGAGTACATGCACGAGAATCTCGAGTACAAGCACGTTGGCGAGGAGATCCATCCTGGCGAGTCGGCGGAGGAGAAGATCTCCCTTTCCGAGCGGTTCGGAATCTGGCTTTCGTTCTACCCGTTCGACCAGGACGAGTACATGGCGATTGTCGAGCACTGGCTCGCGCATTTCGGCTGCGATGCCAGGGAGATCGAAGCCGCGCGCGGCGATGCTCTCACCTGGACCATCGAACGCGGGTCCCGCTCGGGCCGCGTGGCCTGGCAGTTCGCCCGCGACCGGGCCGGACGCCTCAAGAAGCGGGCCCCCGGCGGCGCCACGTCCGTCCGGGCAAAGTCTGGCCGGAAATAGCCGCGGTGGGCGGCGTCATCGACGTCGTTGCCGCAGTCATTGCGGGTCCCGGCAATACCTACCTGCTCGCACAGCGCCCGGAGGGAAAGGTCTACGCGGGCTACTGGGAGTTCCCCGGGGGAAAGGTCGAGCCCGGCGAAACTCCCGTGGAAGCGATCAAGCGCGAGATCCGCGAGGAACTCGGGATCGACATCCTGCACGCCGATCCCTGGCTGATGCGCCGGCACGACTACGAGCATGCGCGGGTGCGCATCCGGTTCTTTCGGGTGACCCGTTGGCGCGGCGAACCGCGCGGCCTGGATGGCCAGCGCTTCGCATTTCAGGTTGCCGGATCGGAGTCGGTCGGACCGATGCTGCCGGCCAACGGCCCCGTCCTGCGGGCACTCAGGCTCCCGATCCGGTACGGCATCTCGAACGCTGCGCAAGTCGGCGCAGACGTGTTTCTGGCGCGTCTGCAACAGTCGCTGGAAGACGGTCTTCGGCTGGTCCAGCTGCGCGAAAGACAGTTGCCCGACGACTTGCTGCGCCGCGTCGCGCGTGAAGCGCTCGCACGCTGCCGGGAACACGGCGCGCACCTCCTGATCAGCGATGATTTCTCGCTGGCCGACGCGATCGGTGCGGCCGGCGTGCATTTGCCGGCAGCGAGGCTGCGGATGCTGCGGGAAAGACCGTCTTTCGCGCTGATTGGCGCCTCCGCCCACAATGCCGAGGAGATCGCGCTGGCACAGGCGATCGGCTGCGATTTCGCCGTGCTCGGTCCGGTCATGCCCACACCGACGCATGTCGGGGTCCCCGGAATCGGATGGCATCAGTTCGCCTCGCTCGTTGCGGAAGCGCAGCTCCCCGTATTCGCTCTGGGCGGCATGCACCAGAGTCATCTCGACGTCGCGCGTACACACGGCGCCCACGGATTGGCGATGATCCGGGGCGCCTGGCAAGACCCGGCCGACGCGCAGGTCAGCTGATGGCCTGGTTCGCCGAACCGCCGGGCGCCTGATCCGCGCGCGTCAAGGCGCCCCGCGGCGGCGCGACGGCTACCCGCCCAGCGACTCCGAGCCCGGATCCGGCTCTTCCCGCACCGGAACGCGATAGGACTCGGTCGCCCAGGCACCGAGATCGATCTGCTTGCAGCGCTCGCTGCAGAACGGGCGCCACGGATTGTCGCGGTTCCACGCCGCCTCCGCGCCGCAGGTGGGACAGGCAACGCGCGTCGGCATCGGATGCTAGAGGTTGCAGTAGGTCAGCTCGAACGGCACCGCCGCTTCCGCCTGCCGCGGCCGCTGTGCCGACCAGGAGCCGTCGGAATCGGCCGGGATGCTCATGAAGCGGATCATCAGGGCGTACTTGTTCGCGCTGATCTCGGGCACGATCTGCAAGTCGCTCGGGATGCGCAGGCGAATCAGCTGCGCAACGCGCCCGGACAACATCTGCTGGAATTGGCCCTGCGCCGCCGAGAACTGCGCGGGCTTGCCGCTATCCCGGAGCAGGCGCAGGACAATCGATATGCCGTCGCGCACCGGCAGCAACGGCGCCAGCCAGGCATTCAGATCGGCGAGGCGCGCGGCGGAGGGGCGATGCAGCCAGAAATGATATGAAGGCAGGTCGAACTCGCACGCGCCGCCGGGAATGCTGATCCTGCTCTTCACGCTCATCAGCCACTCATTTTCCCGCAGGTGCTGGCCGGTCTTGACGGCGTTCGACGCGAGGGACGAAAACGTGGCGTCTGCTTCGCGCAGGACCTGCTCCAGCGCATCCTGCGCGACATCGGGCGAACCCCGGAATGTGGACAGGACCTGCCGCTGGCGCTCGAGTTCCTGCATCAGGTCCGACTTGAGGTCGGCCCGGCCGGCGACATCGATGATCTCGAACAGCGCCGCCAGCGCCGCGTGATGATCGTGCGAGTCCTGACGCTCGAGAAAATGGCGCGTACGGGCAAACAGATCCTCGAGCCGCAACAACGTGCGTACTCGCTCGGACAGCGGATATTCGTACGTAATCACCGTGAGAAGATGCGCCAACCCGTGCCGCCGGCGGAATTCGCCGGGATTGTGAGGCAAGGCCCGTCAATTGACAAATGAAATCTCGACGAGAGCCGCCGCTCAGCCGTCCCGCTGCGCCGCCAGAGCAAGGTACCTCGCGTGCAGGTGCGCCACCTGCCGGTCCAGGGCCGATTGCTCGCCTTCGTTGTCGATGACATCGTCCGCATGCTCGAGTCGCTTGGCACGGGAGACCTGAGCGTCCATGATGCGGCGCACCGTCGCCTCGTCGAGGCCATTGCGCGCCATGACGCGGCGAATCTGGGTTTCCTCCCGGCAGTCCGCCACCAGGATGCGATCGTAGCGGTCGCGCCAGTGCTCCGGATCGCGCCCCGCTGCCTCGACCAGCAGCGGTACCATCAAGATGCAGTATGGCGACGTGGCGGCAGCAACCTGCCGCGCGGTCTCGGCACGAATCAGCGGATGCAGAATGGACTCGAGCTCCGCGCGCGCCTGCGGGCGCTCGAATACCAACGCGCGCATCCGGGCGCGATCCATCGCACCGTCGCCACCGATCGCCGCATCGCCGAACGCCGACCGGATCGCCGGGATCGCCGCACCGCCGGGGGCGGTCATTTGGTGCGCAACGGCATCGGCATCGACCACGGCGACGCCCAGAGCAGCGAATCGTGCCGCAACGGTCGATTTTCCGCTCCCGATTCCGCCGGTCAGGCCGACCACGAAGCGGCGCCGTGCCGCGCGCGTTCCGGCTGAGGCAGAGTCAACGAGCCGGCTCACAGGAGTTCCAGGTATGCCCGGGTGATCTCCTGTCCGGCGAACAGCGCAACCGCGCCGGCGCAGGCCAGGTAGGGACCGAACGGCATCGGCACCTCCCGGCCCCGGCGGGCGAGGAGAATCAGCGCCCCCCCAACGACGGCCCCCACGAGGGAGGAAAGAAGAACGATCACCGGCAGCAGTTGCCAGCCGAGGAAGGCACCGAGCGCGGACAACAGCTTGAAATCGCCGAACCCCATGCCCTCCCGTCCGGTTGCCAGCTTGAATAGCCAGTAGACGCTCCACAGCACCAGATAGCCGGCCATGGCGCCGAGGACGGCCGATCGAAGGTCCGTAAGGGCGCCGAACAGGTTGAATGCAAGACCTGCCCAAACCAACGGGAGCGTGATCGAATCAGGCAGCAATTGCGTGTCGAAGTCGATGAGCGACAGCGCCAGGAGCGCCCAGAGAAGCACCACAGCCGCTGCCGCGGCGAGAGAGAATCCGAACCGCACCGCCACGGCCGCCGACAGCACTGCGGCGGCCATCTCGACGACCGGATATCGGACGGAGATCGGCGCCCGGCACGCCGAGCAGCGTCCACGCAGCCACAAGTAGCTCAGTACGGGGATGTTCTCGATCGGCCGGATGCGATGACCGCAGGCCGGACAGGCGGAACGGGGAGCGACGAGGTTGTAACCGCTTCCTGCGCCCATGGCAGCGGACAGGGCCGCAGGCGACTGCCAGCCACGCTCGCCAAACAGGCTGGCAATGTCCGTGAACCAGGCACGCTCAAGCATGCGCGGCAAGCGGTGGATCACCACGTTGAGAAAGCTCCCCACCGCCAGGCCCAGCACGAACATGCAGACCGCGAAGAACGGTGGCTCGGAGCGAAGCAGGTCAAGCATACGCGCGCCGCGGCACCGCGCACCGCGGCGATCGGAGTCCCGGTCGGCGCCTCAGACGACGGCGCCGAGCTTGAAGATCGGCAGGTACATGGCAACCACCATGCCGCCGATCAGCGTGCCGAGCACCACCATGATCATCGGCTCCATCAGGCTCGACAACGCCTCGACGGCATCGTCGACCTCCGCCTCGAAGAAATCCGCAACCTTCGACAACATCGAGTCCAGGGCGCCGGACTCCTCGCCGATGGAGACCATCTGGATGACCATGCTCGGGAAGACCTGCGAATTTTGCATCGCAACAGTCAGGCTAGTGCCCGTTGCGACCTCCCCCTGGATCGTCTTGGTTGCCATCACATAGACCTGATTGCCCGATGCCCCTCCGACCGAATCGAGCGCTTCGACCAACGGCACGCCAGCCGCGAACATGGTCGACAAGGTGCGCGTCCAGCGCGCGATCGTCGCCTTGCGCACCAGATCGCCGAAGACCGGCGCCTTCAGCATCATGCGGTCCATGAACACCTGCATCGGCTTGGAACGCTTCCAGGATTCGAAGAAGAAGTAGATGCCGCCGCCAATCGCACCGAAGATCGCCCACCAATAGCTGACGAAAAAGTCGGATATCGCCATCACGACCAGCGTTGGTGTGGGCAGGTCGGCGCCGAAACTGGTGAACACCTGCTTGAACGCCGGGATGACGAAGATCATGATCACCGCGGTGATGATGAACGCCACCACGATGATCGCAATCGGGTAGAACAGCGCGGACTTGATCTTGCTCTTGATCGCGAGGATCTTTTCCTTGTAGGTGGCAAGACGATCCAGCAACGTCTCCAGGATACCGGCCTGCTCGCCGGCAGCCACCAGGTTGCAGAACAAGGGGTCGAAGTACAGCGGGTACTTGCGGAACGCCTGGTTCAGGCTCGAGCCGGTCTCGACCTCCGTCTTGAGTTCGAACAGCAGGCGCGACACGGCCGGGTTCGCATGCCCCTTGCCCACGATGTCGAACGACTGCAGGAGGGGCACGCCGGACTTCATCATCGTGGCCAGCTGGCGCGTAAAGAGCGTGATGTCCTTGTCGGTCACCTTGCCGCCGGAACGGAAGGACTGCTTCTTGACCTTGGTGACCATGATGCCCTGGCGACGCAGCGTGGCGTTGACCACGGCATCGCCGGTCGCCCGCAGTTCGCCGCGGACGGTCTTGCCGGCCTTGTCCTTGCCTTCCCAAACAAAGGTGAATTCCTTGGCACCCTTCGCAACCGCTGTTGCC
This sequence comes from Burkholderiales bacterium, assembly GCA_016790695.1. Taxonomy (GTDB): domain Bacteria; phylum Pseudomonadota; class Gammaproteobacteria; order Burkholderiales; family JAEUOS01; genus JAEUOS01. Next base: position 40,863 of record JAEUOS010000091.1, on the reverse strand, counting down.
ATACCCCCTCCTCTATGCCCTCAGCGCCCCTGGGTGAAGCAATCGCCGGCTACTCGTTGGTGCAACCGAGCACCTCTTCGACGGTCGTCAACCCTTGCTTCACCTTGACCAGGCCGGACTGGCGTAGTGTGCGCACACCCTCACGCGCAGCCTGATCCGAGATATCGAGAGCCGTTCCATGCTTCAATATAATACGCTGAATTTCCTCGGAAATCGGCATTACCTGATAGATCCCGACCCGGCCCTTGTAGCCGCTGCCCTTGCAGCGCTCGCACCCGACCGGCCGGTAGGGTTGCCACGAGCCATCGAGGTCGGCTTCGGTGAACCCGGCCTCGAGCAGCGCCGCGTCGGGAACGCTGGTCGCCTCCTTGCACGTGCACAAGCGCCGGGCCAGACGTTGTGCGGTGATCAGGATCACGCTCGATGCGATGTTGAAGGCCGCGACGCCCATGTTCATCATCCGCGTGAGCGTGGTCGGCGCGTCGTTGGTGTGCAGTGTCGAGAACACCATGTGTCCGGTCTGCGCGGCCTTGATCGCGATGTCCGCAGTCTCCAGATCGCGAATCTCGCCGACCATGATGATGTCGGGATCCTGGCGCAGGAACGACTTGAGCGCGGCCGCGAAGGTCAGCCCGGCCTTCTCGTTGACATTGACCTGGTTGATTCCGGGCAGGTTGATTTCCGCGGGATCCTCGGCCGTCGAGATATTGATGCCCGGCTGGTTGAGGATGTTGAGGCAGGTGTAGAGGGAAACGGTCTTTCCCGACCCGGTCGGCCCGGTGACCAGCACCATTCCATACGGGCGGTGCACCGCCTTGAGCAGACGCTCCTTCTCTTCAGGCTCGTATCCCAGGGCGTCGATGCCGAGCGTCGCCGACGACGGATCGAGAATCCGCATGACGATCTTCTCGCCGAAGAGCGTCGGCAACGTGCTGACGCGAAAGTCGATCGCCCGGTTCTTCGACAGCACCAGCTTCATGCGGCCGTCCTGCGGCACCCGCTTCTCGGATATGTCGAGCTTGGAGATGACCTTGATCCGCGAGGCGAGCTTTTCCTTGATCGCGATCGGCGGACTGGCGACCTCGCGCAGGATGCCGTCGGTACGGAAGCGGATGCGATAGGACTTCTCGTACGGCTCGAAATGCAGGTCCGACGCCCCGTCGCGGATGGCGTCCATCAGCATCTTCTGGAGAAATCGCACAACCGGCGCGTCGTCGACGTCCGGCATCGACGCTTCTTCGGCCTTGGCGAGCGCTTCGTCGTCGGTGAACTCGAGATTGAGATCATCCTCGGGCACATCGAGAATGGACGCGCCCGCAGCCTCGGCCATGGTGCCCAGGATGGCGCCGAGCTTGTCGTCCTCGACCACCACGGGATCGATCGCCAGCGACGTCTGGAACTTGATCTGATCCAGCGCCGCCTTGTTGGTCGGGTCCGAGATCGCCACCGACAGGCGGTTCCCGCGCTTGGCCAGTGCGACAACGCGATGCTGCTGCACGAGCTTGCGGTCGATCGCGTCGGACAGCACCTGCTGCGGGTCGTAGGCCGACAGATCGAGCAGCGGGTAGCCGAAGATCTCCGAGCAGTACTGCGCGATCTCGCGCGCGCTCATCTTCTTCGACGAGATCAGCTGCTCGACGAAGGTGACGCCGGCCGCTTTGGCCTCGCTGACAAGACGCTCGGCATCGGGCACGGCCAGGTGCCCCCCCTGCACGAGGGCACGCGCGATTCCGGAAAGCGTATTGGGCAACAACGCAGCGGCCATGAGAGAACTCGTTTTCCGCGAGGTACCAACGGTTAGCCCGGGAGACGCCCACTGTCGCAGCGACCCGTGCTGCCATTGTAGCCAATGGCAGCCACGATACCCGGCACGAACACGGGGTGATTTTCCATCGTCTATGACGATAGCATAAACGCGCGGCGCAAACGAGCGCCTCGCACCGGGCCGGACCTGCGGAAAGGAATGATGGTCGGGGTGAGAGGATTCGAACCTCCGGCCTCTACGTCCCGAACGTAGCGCTCTACCAGGCTAAGCTACACCCCGACGGCGCCGCCGCATGCAAGAGCAAGATCGGCGACGCATTGCGGCGGCACGCTCTCAACTGCTGCGTTCCACCGCGAAAGATGACAATTCTAGCAAAGTTTGCGTCGCCTGGCCGGCCGGCAGCACCGACAGCAGCGATGCCGCCCGCTCGGCTTCCGCACGCGCGGCGCGCGCCGTGTAATCCAGCGCGTCGGTATTGCGAAGCGCCGCGATCACGGCCTTGAAATCCGCGTTGCCCGGATCGGTCAGCGCCGCGCGCACGACCGCCTGTTGCGCCGGGCTGCCGGTCGCCAGTACGCGCAGCAGCGGCAGGGTCGGCTTGCCTTCCGCCAGATCGTCGCCGAGGTTCTTTCCCGTCAGCGCCACGTCACCCGAGTAGTCGAGCACGTCGTCGACGAGTTGAAACGCGGTCCCGAGGCGCATGCCGTACTCGGCCATCGCGTCGCCGGTCTGCGTATCGGCACCCGCGACCATCGCGCCGATGCGCCCGGCAGCCTCGAACAGCTTGGCCGTCTTGTAGCGGATCACGCGCAGGTAGCTTTCCTCGGTGACGCGGTCGTCGCCGATGTTCATCAACTGCAACACCTCGCCCTCGGCAATGGTGTTGGTGGCGTCCGCGAGCACGCGCATGATTTCCATGTCGCCGACCGACACCATCATCTGGAAGGCGCGCGAATAGAGGAAATCCCCAACGAGGACGCTCGCGGCATTGCCGAACACCGCGTTCGCGGTCTTGCGGCCGCGCCGCAATCCGGATTCGTCGACCACGTCGTCATGCAGCAGCGTCGCGGTGTGGATGAGTTCGACGACCGCCGCAAGCGTATGGGCCTGCGGCTTCACGCGTCCGAGCGCCGCGGCGACGAGCAGGAGCAGCACCGGGCGCAGACGCTTGCCACCGCTGCCGATGATGTAGTGCGCAACCTGGTCGATCAGCGCGACGTCGGAAGCAAGCGAGGTGCGGATGCACGCATCCACGGCAGACAAATCGGCCGCGATCGCCTGCCTGGGATCGAATCGGATCAAGCTTCCACCTACGGTAAACCGCGCACAACGCAGCCCGATACTAGGGCGAAAGCGCAACGAAAGCAAACCGGAGGACCGGACGTCGTCGAGGCTGCACACGGCCCCTCAACTCCTTGACTTTCAACGAGTATTGGAGTATATTTTTTTGTTCCCTGCGGACATCAGCAGGCCATTTCACGAGGTTGCCATGTATGCGGTCATAAAAACCGGCGGCAAGCAGTATCGCGTCGCTGCCGGCGAAAAACTAAAGGTAGAACAGATACCTGCAGACATCGGCCAGGAAATCATTCTGGATCAGGTGTTGATGGTTGGCGGCGGCGAGTCCGTCCGGCTCGGGTCGCCGCTGGTGGCTGGCGCCCGCGTCACTGCCAAGGTGCTTTCACACGGGCGCGGCGAGAAGATCCGCATCTTCAAGATGCGCAGGCGCAAGCACTATCAGAAGCGCCAGGGCCATCGCCAAAACTACACCGAGATCGAGATCTCGGCGATCAACGCATAAGGGTCCAGCCATGGCACACAAGAAGGGCGGCGGTTCAACGCGCAACGGCCGCGATTCCGAATCGAAGCGGCTCGGCGTGAAGGTCTACGGCGGCCAGGCGGTCGTTCCCGGCAACATCATCGTCCGCCAGCGCGGCACCGAGTTCCATGCCGGCGACAACGTCGGCATGGGCAAGGACCACACGCTGTTCGCGAAGGCGAGCGGGCACGTGAAGTTCGTCGTCAAGGGCGAAAGTCAGCGCCGCACGGTAAACGTCATCCCGGCCTAGACTGCCGGGGCTGTTTCCGTCGAGGCCCAATCGTGCGACGCGATTGGGCCTTTTTGTTTGCGGAATCCGGCGAGTGGACTACGGCCAGCGACCATGAAATTCATCGATGAAGCGCGCATCCATGTCAAGGCCGGCGACGGTGGACGCGGCATGGCGTCGTTTCGCCGCGAGAAGTACGTCCCCATGGGGGGGCCGGACGGCGGCGACGGCGGACGCGGAGGCAGCGTCATCGCAGTCGCCGACCGCAACATCAATACGCTGATCGACTTCCGCTATGCCCGCATCCACCGCGCCCGCAACGGCGAGCCCGGGCGCGGCTCGGACCAGTACGGCAAGGGCGCCGACGACGTCATCCTGCGCGTACCGGTCGGGACGGTGATCACCGACACAGCGACCGGCGCCCAGCTCGCCGACCTCACGGCGCACGACGAACGCGTCGTCCTCGCGCGCGGTGGCCAGGGCGGGCTGGGAAACATTCATTTCAAATCGAGCACCAACCGCGCGCCGCGCCAGCACACGCTGGGCGAGCCCGGCGAGGAACGCGAGCTCAAGCTCGAACTGAAGGTGCTTGCCGACGTCGGCCTGCTCGGCTTGCCGAATGCCGGCAAGAGCACGTTCATCCGCGCGGTGTCCAACGCGCGCCCGAAGGTGGCCGACTACCCGTTCACGACACTGCATCCGAACCTCGGGCTGGTGCGCGCGACCGACACGATCGACTTCGTGATCGCCGACATCCCGGGACTCATCCCCGGCGCCGCAGAGGGGGCCGGACTCGGCACCCAGTTCCTCCGGCATCTCGCGCGCACACGCCTGCTGCTGCATCTGGTCGACATCGCGCCCTACGACCCGGCGGTGGACCCCGTGAAGGACGCCCGCGCGACACTCGCCGAGCTCCGCAAGTACGACCGCGCGCTCTATGCCAAGCCGCGCTGGCTCGTTCTGAACAAGGCCGACCTCATCGCCGACCCGGACGAGCGCGCGCGTCGGGCCGCCGAGATCGTGCGGCGTCTGCGCTGGAAGGGGCCGGTGCACTGCGTATCCGCGCTGACCGGCGACGGTTGCCGCGACCTTTGCCGGCAGGTTGGCGAGTTCCTCGCCGCCCAGCGCGCTGCGGGTTGAGATGGGCAACATGGTGCAGTCCGCCCGCCGCCTGGTCGTCAAGGTCGGCTCCGCGCTGGTCACCAACGACGGGCGCGGCCTCGATGCTGCGGCGATCGCCCACTGGGCCGGTCAGATTGCCGCCTTGCGGTCCGCCGGCAAGGAGGTGGTCCTGGTCTCCAGCGGGGCCATCGCGGAGGGGATGCAGCGCCTCGGATGGACGCGCCGGCCGAAGGCGATCCACGAGCTTCAGGCCGCAGCTGCCGTCGGTCAGATGGGTCTGGTTCAGGTCTACGAGACCTGCTTCCGGCATCACCGATTGAAGACCGCCCAGGTCCTTCTCACCCACGACGACCTGGCCGATCGCAAGCGCTACCTCAATGCCAGATCGACATTGACCACCCTGCTCGCACTCGGCGCGATCCCGATCATCAACGAGAACGACACCGTCGTCACCGACGAGATCAAGTTCGGCGACAACGACACCCTTGGCGCGCTCGTTGCCAATCTGATCGACGCCGACACCCTGGTCATCCTCACCGACCAGTCCGGGCTCTACACCGCCGATCCCCGGCAGGATGCGGGAGCGACCCTCGTCCGTCAGGCGACCGCCGGCGATCCTGCGCTCGAAGCCATGGCCGGCGGTGCCGGGTCGAGCATCGGCAAGGGCGGCATGATCACCAAGGTCCTCGCCGCCAAGCGCGCCGCCAAGAGCGGGGCGCATACCGTCATCGCTTCCGGCCGCGAGCCCGACGTACTGGTCCGGCTTGCGCGCGGCGAAGCTCTCGGCTCGCACCTGCTGGCAGGGAGCGAGCGCATCACCGCGCGCAAGGCCTGGATGGCAGACCACCTGCAGGTCCGTGGCGCCGTCACGCTGGACGACGGCGCCGCGCGCGCCCTGCGGGCCGGCAAGAGCCTGCTGCCGATCGGCGTGACCGCAGTCGCGGGAGAATTCGAGCGGGGCGAGGTGGTCGCTGTCCTCGATGCGGACGGCAGCGAGATCGCGCGCGGCCTGGCCAACTACGCCGCGGCCGAAGCGCGTCGCATCATGCGACGCCCCTCCGCCGACATCGAGTCGATCCTGGGTTTCGTGGACGAGGACGAACTCGTGCACCGCGACAATCTCGTCCTGCTCTGACGACCCCGCAGGACGTCAGGTCCCGTCCTCGAACCGACGCGTCGCCTCGCGGTCCTTGCGCCGCAGGCCGATGGCGGCCGGCAGAACCAGGACAATCGCGATCATCGCCGCCCACTGCTCGGCCGTAAGCAGGCGCGCATACAGGGGCACCGCCGGCGCCACGGCCTCGCGCAGGAGCACCACGTCGTATGGCGGCTTGAGAAACCCGAACAGCAGCGTCGACACGCACAACAACAGCAGGAGCGGCCGCGCGCCGCCAGCGCGCGCAACGCGGCGGTACGGCGCTCCGGCAAGCAAGAACAGCGTCAGGACGATGGCCTCGTACAGCATCACCGGATGACGCGGCACGCCGTCGCCGAAATCCACCCCCCAGGGCAGCGAGGTCGCAGCGCCGTAGGAGTTGCCGCGCAGAGCCCAGAAGAATGCGCCCAGCGCCAGCACGAGCAGCGCACGGGCGGTCGGCGGTGCCAGACGGTCCGCCAGAACGGCGCCTCGCCCGCGCGGGGCCGCCAGCCACAGCCCGAGGCGGGCACCGAGCACGCCGCCAATCGTCGAATCCCCTCCGGCAACATGCAGCAACAGGTCAGCCAGTGCCGCCGACGGCTCCGTCACCTCCCACGGACTGCCCAGCGCATGCACCAGCTTGGAGCCGCCGAGCGCGCCGATCAGCGCCCCTTCGAGCGCGCGACGGTCGGCCGCATCGATCCGCCCCAGCGAGCGCGCTGCTTCCCGCAGGAAGACGGCGAACGCGAGCGACCAGAACAGCAATTTCAGCCAAAGTGCAACGGTCGACGTCAGAAGCATGGCCGCATTCTAGGGGTGCGCCCCCCGCTTGCGCTCCCGCGCACCGCATCGCCGGCGCAGCAGCACGCCCGCGACCGGCACCACCGCCGTGGACGCCGCGCGGGGCGATGATCGCCGACGTTCAATCGGTCGGAATGGCGTCGACGCGCTTGCGCCCGCCCTGCGGCGCGTTGCGCAGGATCTCCTCGCGCGTCTCGGTGCGCGCACCGTCGCAGAACAAGTCCCGCCAGAACTCGAAATAGTAGCGGTTGGTCCGCTGATCACGGATCGGGGTCCAGTTGCTCGTCCGCGCCGGCACCCAGGTCCCGCCCTCTGGAGTCCTGCGGCCATAGGCATAGACGCGCCGCTCGCCGGTGGCGCAGCGCAGTCCCTCGAACGTGACGTTCTCGGCCCCGCCGCCCGCGCGGACGACCAGCGCATAGCGCACGATGCGATCCGCGCCGACCATCAGTGTGCCGCCGTCGAGGAACACGCGCGCCGCACTCGCGTCCGTGGGAAACGGCACGAGCGCGCCCTCCTTCGGGTAGGCTGGAAGCGGCACATCCAGTTCCAACGGCGTCTCCTCCTCGCGCCGCGGCACCGGGATGTTCGATTGCGCCAGGGCGGCCCACGACGCACAGACGGCGAGCGCGACAACGGCCGCGCGAGCGGCCCGGCGTCGCCCCGGTCGGGAACGATCAGGCAAGATCGCCCACCAGCGATGCCAGCATCTCGGGTTCGAGTTCATTGCGCTGCGCAAGATACTCCGCGTGGTCGCAGCCGATCTTCATCTGCGCCCCGCCCTTGAGCGCGGCGACCATGTCCGGCGCAAGCTCGAATCGCAGGAAATGCACGGCCGCGGTCTTCTCCTCGTTCTCGCGCTCCATGTCCTCGTCGGCGATCGCGTAGACGCGGTCGCGCCCCTCGACCTGCACGAAGATCCGGCGCTCGATGCCGCGCAGCTTGGCGAGCGCGACCTTGCGTTCCGCGACGTTCTCGTACTCGATCAGCATCGTCGCCTTGAAGTTCGCGCCATCCGGAATCAGGGGGTTGTAGGACTCGAGTTCGCCGGCGATGCCGTCTTCCTCGAAGATGCGCTCGATCCGCAGCATTTCCTGGACCTGGTAGCGGATCGTCAACTCGTCCTCGAAGATCAGTGTCACGTGATCGCCCAGGTGGACCGTGCGATGCTTCTTGTGCGCGATCACGCGCGCACGGAACTCGTTGCGCGCCTTCGCGTAGGCCTCGAGCGTCATGAGGCTCGCGGGTGTCAGTTGCGGCATTTGCATCATTCCTTTCAGCAGTGTCGGTTCAGATTCCGTACGCGCGCCGCAGCAGGGACAGCGGATGCGCCATCGGTACGTCGGCCAGGCCGTTCTCCTGCATGCCCTGTTCGATATGGTGCCCGGCCAGTTGGCAATCCGAGCTGATGACGTCCGGACGTGCCTCGGCCGTGCCCGCCATCGCCTTGAACACCGGCTTGCCGATCTTCATCGCCATCGCGTGAAACTCCTTCTTCACGCCCCAGGTACCGGAATGGCCGGAGCAGCGCTCGACCGCGTTGACTGTCGTTCCGGGCACAAGTTGCAGGGTCTCGGCGGTCTTGCGCCCCACGTTCTGCACGCGCGAGTGGCAGGGAATGTGATACGAGACGTTCCCCAGCGCGACCTTGAAGTCGGTCTTGAGCAGTCCGTCGCGGTTGCGCAGGATGAAGTACTCGAACGGGTCGAACATGGCCTCGGCGACGGCCTTCACGTCCTCGTCGTCCGGGAACATCAGCGGCAGTTCCTGCTTGAACATCAGGGTACATGACGGGATCGGAGTGACGATCGCATAACCGTCACGCGCCAGCCGGGCCAGCGACGGGATGTTCTTGTTCTTCAGCCGCTCCACCGCCTTGAGGTCCCCCAGCTCGAGCTTGGGCATGCCGCAACACGCCTCCTTCTCGGCCAGGGTCCAGGGAATGTCGTTGTGCTCGAGCACCGCGATCAGGTCATGCCCGATTCCCGGCTCGTTGTAGTTGATGTAGCAGGTCGAGAACACCGCGACCTTTCCGGGCGTGCGCTCGCCGTTGCGCACCGCCGCGTCGCCGCCCTTGTGCGGACCGGAGCGGAACTTCCTGGATGCGTATTCCGGCACCCAGGCCTTCTCGTCGACGCCGAGAGCCATCTCCATGACCTCCCGCGCCAGCTTGGTCTTGTTCACCGCGTTGACGGTCTGGGTCACGATCGGGATGCCTGCGAACATCCCCAGCTTGTCGGTCGAGGAAAGCAGGCTGTCGCGCATGCCGTTGAGCCCCTGCTCGTGCTTGACCGCCTTCGCGCGCAGCATCAGGTGCGGAAAGTCGAGATTCCAGGGATGCGGCGGGACATAGGGGCACTTGGTCATGTAGCAGACGTCGCACAGGTAGCACTGGTCGACGACCTTCCAGTAGTCCTCCTTGGCCACGCCGTCGACTTCCATCGATTCACTCGCGTCGACCAGGTCGAACAGCGTCGGGAACGAGCCGCACAAGCTCACGCAGCGCCGGCAGCCGTGACAGATGTCGAAGACGCGCTCCATCTCCTTGAACAGGGACTTCTGGTCGTAGAAGTCCGGATTGCGCCAGTCCAGCGGATGCCGGGTGGGTGCCTCGAGGTTGCCTTCGCGATTGCTCATGACCGTTCGGATGAATGGGAGTGCGCGCCATGCCCTGCCGGCGCCAAAGGCAAGGGGCGCCTGCGCGCCCCTTGCACCTGCTGCTCGCGTCCGCGCCGGCGCTGCGCCGGCGCGAACCGCCCGGGTCAGTCGACCAGAGCGTCCAACGCCTTCTGGTACCGGTTGGCGTGCGAGCGCTCTGCCTTCGCCAGCGTCTCGAACCAGTCGGCGATCTCGTCGAAGCCCTCGGCGCGGGCGGTCTTGGCCATGCCCGGATACATGTCGGTGTACTCGTGCGTCTCGCCGGCGACCGCTGCCTTGAGATTGTTGCGCGAGGATCCGATCGGAAGGCCGGTCGCCGGGTCACCGACCGCCTCGAGGTACTCGAGATGGCCGTGCGCATGACCGGTCTCGCCTTCGGCCGTCGACCGGAACAGCGCCGCAACGTCGTTCTGCCCTTCGACGTCGGCCTTGTTTGCGAAATACAGATACCGGCGATTCGCCTGCGACTCGCCGGCGAACGCGTCCTTCAGGTTCTGCTCGGTTTTCGAACCCTTCAGTGTTGCCATGTCATCTCTCCGATCAATGCAAGATTGCTGGAAATGCCGCCATCGACACTGCGCGGCAGCACGGTGCTTCGCCGTGCCACAGCCGACCGGACCCGGCAGTCCCCGCCGGCTCCGTCCGACACGCTTTCAATCATAGCCAATTGGCCGTTCGGCGCCAATTGTTTGTGTCAATCGCGCGGATAGGTGGAATCAATGTGCGGCGGCGGTGCCGGCGCCGGCGCGGCGCCCGTCCCCGGCGCGACCGCGTGCGCACCGCCGCGTCCGGGGGCACGCGACGCCCCCGCGCGCGCTGCGCGCGGGCGGATGTGCAGCAGGCGCGACAACTCGTTGAGGGCCTGGCTGTACACCTCGCGCTTGAATTCGATGACCGCGTCCAGCGGAACCCAGAAGTCGTGCCAGCGCCACGCATCGAACTCGGGATGATCCGAGGCACGCAGCCGGACGTCGCAATCCCGACCGATCAGGCGCAGCAGATACCAGATCTGCTTCTGGCCGCGGTAATTGCCGCGAACATCCCGCTTGATCCATTCGCGCGGCACGTCATAGCGCAACCAGTCGCGCGTGCGGCCGAGGATGCGCACATGCTCGGCCTTGAGGCCTGTTTCTTCGTGGAGTTCGCGGTACATGGCCTGTTCCGGCGTTTCGCCGTACTTGATGCCGCCCTGCGGAAACTGCCAGGAGTGCTCTCTTACCCGCTTGCCCCAGAAGACCTCGTTGCGATGGTTGACGATGATGATGCCGACGTTCGGGCGGTAGCCGTCGCGATCGAGCATGAAGTAACCCGCTGATCCCGTAAAATTCGCTTGATTATAGACCCATCCACGCTCAGGGAACCCGCACACGATGCGCGCCTCCAAGTTCTTTCTCTCCACCGTACGCGAGGCCCCCAGCGACGCCGAGGTAGCCAGCCACCGCCTGATGATCCGCGCCGGCATGATCAAGCGCCTGTCGGCCGGCATCTATACCTACATGCCGCTCGGCCTTCGGGTGATCCGCAAGGTCGAGGCGATCATTCGCGAGGAGATGGATCGCGCCGGCGCCGTCGAGTTGTTGATGCCGGTGGTGCAGCCTGCCGAGTTGTGGCAGGAAACCGGCCGTTTCGCCGCGATGGGGCCGGAATTGATGCGGGTCAAGGACCGGCACGACCGCGACTTCATCATCCAGCCGACCAGCGAGGAGGTCGTCACCGACATCGCGCGCCAGGAGCTGCGCTCCTACCGCGCGCTGCCGCGGAACTTCTACCACATACAGACGAAGTTCCGGGACGAGCGGCGACCGCGCTTCGGGGTCATGCGCGGCCGCGAGTTCACGATGAAGGACGCCTATTCGTTCGATCGCGACGCCAAGGGGGCGGAGGCCAGCTACGACCGCATGTTCGATGCCTACCGGCGCATCTTCGACCGCTTCGGGCTGACCTACCGGGCGGTGGCGGCCGACACCGGTGCGATCGGCGGGACGCGCTCCCACGAATTCCAGGTGATCGCCCATACCGGCGAGGATGCGATCGTCTATTGCCCCGACTCGGACTTCGCCGCCAACATCGAGCTGGCCGAGGCGGTGCCGCTGCTCGACGCCCGCGCCGCCGCGGCGGCGCCGATGGCCGCGGTGCCGACGCCAGGAAAGGCGACCTGCGAAGACGTCGCGGCCTTTCTCGGCCTGCCGCTGGAGCGCACCGTCAAGTCGCTGGTCCTGGCGACCGAGGACCGCAATGCCGACGGATCGGTCCGCGCGGTGCGGCTGTGGCTCCTGCTGGTGCGCGGCGACCATGACCTGAACGAAGTCAAGGCCGGCAAGGTGCCCGGGCTGGACCGGGGCTTCCGCTTCGCGACCACGGCGGAGATCGAGGATCACTTCGGCATCAAGCCGGGCTACCTGGGCCCGGTCGGCACGGCCAAGCCGGTGCGCGTGGTCGCCGACCGCACCGTGGCGAACATGAGCGACTTCGTCACCGGCGCCAATCGCTGGGACCACCACCTCACCGGCGTCAACTGGGGCCGCGACATGCCGGAGCCGGACGTCGTGGCCGACATCCGCAACGTCCGCGAAGGGGACCCCTCGCCTGACGGCAAGGGCACCCTGGCGATCGAACGCGGCATCGAAGTCGGCCACGTGTTCTACCTCGGCACCAAGTATTCCGAGGCGATGAAGGCAACCTATCTCGACGAGACCGGGAAGCCGCAACTGATGGTCATGGGCTGCTACGGCATCGGGGTGACCCGCATCGTCGGTGCCGCCATCGAGCAGGGCCACGACGAGCGCGGGATCGTGTTTCCCGACGCGATCGCCCCGTTCACCGTCGCTCTCTGCCCGATCGGGCTGGACAAGTCCGCCGCCGTGCGCGAGGCCGCCGAGGCCCTCTACACGGCGCTGACGGCCGCGGGAGTCGACGTGCTGATGGACGACCGCGGCGAGCGTCCCGGCGTGATGTTCGCCGACATGGAGCTGATCGGCATCCCGCATCGCCTGACCATCGGCGAGCGCGGCCTGAAGGAAGGCAAGGTCGAGTACCAGTCCAGGCGCGACAGCGCCCCCACGCCGGTGGCGCTCGACGCTGCCGCGGCGTTCGTCCGCGCCAGGCTGGCCGCGTGAACACGGCGCGCGCGGCCGCCATCCGATGGCGCCGCACCGCCGCGCAGGTCGCGCTCGGATGCGCCTTGCCTCTCGCGACACCGGCGCCGGTGTCGGCCGGCGCGCAGCAGTACGAACCCTTGTCCGACGCGGTGCGCACGGCGCTCTCCGCCGCGGTGCGCGCCGATCGCACCCCGCCGGAACCGAAGTTCCCGACGCCCCTCGACCGCGCCAACTGGCTTGCCGCGATGTCCGAGCGCCTGCCGGTGCGCCACAAGCCGGACTACCGCAGCCGCATCGAGTTCCTGAAGACCGTTCACTACGAGGCCACGCGCGCCGGGCTCGACCCGCAGCTGGTGCTCGCCCTGATCACGGTGGAGTCGGGATTCAAGAAGTACGCCATCAGCAGCGCCGGCGCGCGCGGCTACATGCAGGTGATGCCGTTCTGGACCCGATTGATCGGCAACGGCGACGTGCGCACGCTGTTCGACATGCGCACCAACATCCGCATGGGCTGCGTGATCCTGCGCCACTACCTCGATCTGGAGAACGGCGACCTGTTCATGGCGCTCGGGCGCTACAACGGCAGCCGCGGTCGCGCGGAGTATCCGAACGCGGTGACCGCCGCATGGAAGAACCGGTGGCACTGGGCCTCGCGGGCGGATGCCGCTTCCGCACCCGCCCCTGGCGCCGGCCCGCGCTAGATCAGGCGCGCCGCGTCGCGGCGTTCGCCTTCTCCGGCGAGCCTTCGAGGCCGGCGAGCACGGCGCGGTTGCCTCCGGGAATGATCATCTGGAAGCGGTTGTCGACGTACGTGTAGTCGAAGTACCCCATGCGCGCCAGCGGCTTGAGCCGAAGCACGTCGATCATGCCGCGCTCGTCGAGGGCGTCGTCCGCGATATGCACGGCCACCACCCGGCCGAATACCACGTCGGCCGCGCCCATCGGCGCGACGCCGGGAAAGCGCAGCGTGTTCAGGTACACGCATTCGAACTGGATCGGCGATTCCGCCACCCGCATCGGGCGCACCAGTCGCGACGGTGCCTTGGTCAGCCCGGCACGATCGAATTCGTCGATCTCGGGCGGCAGCTCCTCGCCGGTGATGTTGACCGCCTCGCGCAACGCGTAGGTCGCCATGTTCCAGACGAACTGCCCGGTCTGCTCGGCGTTGCGCGCCGAGTCCTTGCGCCGCCCCTGGCTGTCCTGATTGGCGGAGAACATGACGATCGGCGGATCGAACGTCACGTTCTGAAACTGGCTGTACGGCGCCAGATTGTGGTTTCCCGCGGCGTCGATGGTCGAGATCCAGCCGATCGGCCGCGGAATCACGCAGGACTTGAACGGGTCGTACGGCAGGCCGTGGGGCGTGACCCCGGGTTCGTAGTACATGGATTCCTCCTCGACAGGATCGCGTTCATCGCCGCAAGGCCGGGAGCCCGATGCCGCTCGCATCGAAGCCGCCATCGACGGCGAGGGTCTGGCCGTTGACGTAGCTCGCGGCGTCGCTGCACAGGAACCACACGGCCGCCGCGATCTCGTCCTCCAGACCGTAGCGATTCAGGGGAATCGCATCGTGGTAGCCGGACCGGATGTCCGGTGTGTGCACCTGCCTGGCCATCGCGGTGTCGACCGGGCCGGGCGCGACGGCGTTGACGCGAACGCCGCGAGTGCCGAGTTCGGCGGCCTGCTGCTTCGTCAGATGAGAGAGCGCCGCCTTGCTGGTGCCGTAGGCGACGCGCAGGGTGGAGGCGCGCAATCCCGAGATCGAGCAGATATTGACCACGCTGCCGCCGCCTGCCCGGATCATGAGCGGCGCACAGGCTTGCGTGAACAGGAAGGGTCCGTCGAGGTTGACCGCCATCACCCGCGACCACTCCTCGTACGTGGTCTCGAGCAGCGGCTTGAACACCGCGACGCCCGCGTTGTTGACCAGCGCATCGATGCGGCCGAACGCGCGCGCGACGCCCGCCACCGCATCCCCGACCTGCGCCGGGTCGGCCACATCGCACACCACCGGCATGGCGTCGGCGCGCCCGCCCAGTCCGTCGACGGCGCCGGCCAGGCACGGCGCGTCGATGTCGACCATCGCCACGCGATAGCCCTCGCGCAGGAAGCGGCGCGCGATCGCCAGGCCGATGCCGCGGGCGGCACCGGTGACCAGCGCGACCCTGGCCTCGGTGCTCACGGCTCCAGATGTCCCCGGCCCGGCACGTGATTCGCCTCGATGCGGATGCCGTCGGGATCCTCGAACAGCACCGAGTAGTAGCCGGGCGCCCAGTCGGTCTCCGCCGGAGCGCGCACGATGCGCGCCCCGAGTTCCTGCGCCGTGCGATGGATGGCGTCGACATCGGCGCGGGTGCGGGCGCGGAAACACAGGTGGTGGAGACCGACGACACGTTGATCGAACGGCAGCGCCCCGGGCCCGGCCGGCGAGATCGCCACGCCGGTGCGCCCGCCGATGCAGTAGTAGAAGTCGTCGCGCGCGATCAGCGTGACCATGCCGAGCGCGTGCAGAAGCCGTTCATAGAACGGCCTCGAACGCGCCATCGACGACACCGTCAGCTGGATGTGCGAGATGCCGCTGATTTCGGCCATGCGTCCGCCCCCTCCCCCCGATGGCGGCGCCGCGACCCGCGACCCGCGGCACGACTGCCGTCGGCCGCGGGCTGCAGCGCGCCGCCTCCTCGCTCAGTCCGCCTGGCGGCGCAGGAACGCGGGGATCTCGTACTTGTCCATGCCGGCATTGGCCAGCGCCTCGACCTGCGCGCGGCGGTCGGCGCGCCCCGAGCGGAACACGGCGGGGGTCTCGAGATCCTGGTAGTTGACCGCCGGCGGCTGATCGAACGGCGCCACCGCCGCGACCGGCGCATTGTCGGTACCGGTGCGCAGCACGGTCTGCGGCACCAGCGTCGGCTTGTCGGCACGGCGGGCGATCGCCCGGCCCAGCCCGGTGGCCACCACGGTCACGCGCAGGCGATCTCCCATGCTGTCGTCGAAGACGGCGCCGCAGATCACATGCGCATCCGGGTCGGCGAAATGCTTGATGGTGTCCATCACCTCCTTGTATTCCTTCATCTTGAGCGACTTCGAGGCGGTGATGTTGACCAGCACGCCGCGCGCACCGGTGAGATCGACCCCTTCGAGGAGCGGGCTGGCGACCGCCTGCTCGGCGGCGATGCGCGCGCGATCCATCCCCTCGGAGTATGCCGACCCCATCATCGCCATGCCCATCTCCGCCATCACGGTCTTCACGTCCTCGAAGTCCACGTTGATCAGGCCGGGCTGGTTGATGATCTCGGAGATTCCCGCGACGGCGTTGTGCAGC
Organism: Burkholderiales bacterium; assembly: GCA_016790695.1. Taxonomy (GTDB): domain Bacteria; phylum Pseudomonadota; class Gammaproteobacteria; order Burkholderiales; family JAEUOS01; genus JAEUOS01. Next base: position 24,911 of record JAEUOS010000091.1, on the reverse strand, counting down.
ACGTCGTCGGCGGCGGCGAACGCCTGCTCCATCTCGACGTCGTCGCCCAGGACTTCCATGAGCTTCTCGTTGAGGATCACGATCAGCGAGTCGACGTGGGCGGAGAGCTCGGTGATGCCGGACTCGGCCGCGCGCATGCGCCGCCCGCCCTCGAAGAGGAACGGCTTGGTCACCACGCCGACGGTGAGAATTCCCATCTCCTTGGCGATCTCCGCGACCACGGGCGCGGCGCCGGTGCCGGTGCCGCCGCCCATGCCGGCGGTGATGAAGACCATGTGCGCCCCTTCCAGGGCCTCGCGGATGCGCTCCTTGTCGGCGAGCGCGGCGTCGCGCCCGCGCTCCGGGTTCGCGCCGGCCCCCAGGCCGCTCGAGCCGAGCTGGATCTGCGTCTCGGCGCCGGTGCGCGTGAGCACCTGGGCATCGGTGTTGGCTGCGATGAATTCGACGCCATGCACCTCGCGGCGAATCATGTGCGTGATCGCGTTGCCGCCGGCGCCGCCAATGCCGATGACCTTGATGTTGGTGCCGCTGGTCTCGGTTTCCAGAACCTCGAATTTGTTCGACATGCCAGAGATCTCCTTGAAGAAACAATCAGACTTGAATCATCGAAAATGAGGAACCTAGAAATTCGGGGATGCCGGCTGCCCCGCGCCGCGGCGCGCCGCGTTGAAGCCGATAGCCCCTAATCACCAGACTCCCCCCACGAAACCACCGCTTCGTAGCCCGTCGCGCCGCCAGTCGGCGGCGCCGCCGGCCGCTGCCGGCGAAGAATGAACCCGCTGGAACGGAATGCATGTCCGTCCGCCCTCAGAAATTGCCCTGGAACCAGGCTTTCATGCGCCCGGCGATGCTCTTGATCGACCCGGATTTCTCCATCACCCGGCCGTGATGCTGGCGCTGCGCCAGGCCCTCGTAGATGAGGCCGACCGCGGTCGCGAAGCGCGGCCCCTTGACAACGTCGGCAAGGCTGCCGCTGTACTTCGGATTGCCGATGCGCACGGGCATGGAAAACATCTCCTCCCCCAGTTCGACCAGGCCCGGCAGCAGCGCCGAGCCGCCGGTGAGCACGATGCCCGAGGACAGCAGCTCCTCGTACCCGGATTCGCGCAAGGTCGACTGGACCAGCTGGAACAACTCCTCGATGCGCGGCTCGATGACCGCCGCCAGCGCCTGGCGCCCGATGGCGCGCGGGCCGCGGTCGCCGATGCCCGGCACCTCGATCATCTCGTCGGCGCCGGCCAGGCGCTGCATGGCCACGCCGTGGCGGATCTTGATGTCCTCCGCCTCCGGCGTCGGCGTGCGCAGCGCCATCGCGATGTCGTTGGTGATCTGGTCGCCGGCGATCGGGATCACCGCGGTGTGGCGGATCGCCCCCTGCGTGAACACCGCGACGTCGGTCGTGCCGCCGCCGATGTCGACCAGGGCGACGCCGAGCTCCTTCTCGTCATCGGTCAGGCAGGCGAGACTGGACGCCAGCGGCTGCAGTATCAGGTCGCCCACCTCGAGCCCGCAGCGCCGGACGCACTTGACGATGTTCTGCGCGGCCGACACCGCGCCGGTGACGATGTGCACCTTCACCTCGAGGCGCATGCCGCTCATGCCGAGGGGTTCGCGCACGTCTTCCTGCCCGTCGATGATGAACTCCTGCTTCAGGATGTGCAGGATCTGCTGTTCGGTCGGGATGTTGACCGCGCGCGCGGTCTCGATGACGCGGTCGATGTCGTACTGGCTGACCTCGCGATCCTTGATCGCCACCATCCCGTGCGAGTTGAAGCTCTTGATGTGGCTGCCGGCGATGCCGGTGTAGACCCGCGCGATCTTGCAGTCGGCCATCAGCTCGGCCTCCTCGAGGGCGCGCTGAATCGAGCCCACGGTGGTGTCGATGTTCACCACCACGCCCTTCTTCAGCCCGCGCGAATCGTGGCTGCCGGTGCCGATGATCTGCAGCCCGCCGTCGGGCGTCGCCTCGGCGACCACCGCGATGATCTTCGAGGTGCCGATGTCCAGCCCGACGATCAAGTCCTTCGCATCCCGCGTCTTGCTCATGTTTGCTTCTCCAGCATCCTGGTCATGCACCGCGCCCGGCCGCGCGCGCTCCTCGCAACGGCGCCGCCGGGCGCCGCGGCGGCGGCCGGCTCGACGCCGGGCGCGGCGGCGCCAGCGCGGCCTTCAGGCCGGGGACACGCACCGCGAATCCGTTGGCGTAGCGCAGGTCGACGACCTCGACGCGCGCCGCCAGGCGCCCCAGCGTCGACGCATGGTTGGCGACGAAGCGCTCGAGCCGGGAGATCACGCTCGACGACGGCTGGTCGCGCCCCATCTCGAGGACCAGGCCGTCGCCCAGTCGCAGGGTCCACGCCTGCCGGGCCGAGAGCATGACGACGACCGGTTCCTTGCCGATCGGGGCCAGCGACCGGCGGAAGGTCGCGTAGCCGCGCGCGACCTCGGCCTGGCTGCCTTCGGGCCCGCCCAGCAGCGGCAATCGGCGGCCGAGGTCGGCCTCGCCCGGCGCGGCAAAGGCCTCGCCCAGGACGCTGACGAAGCGGTTCCCGGCATCGTCGTTCCAGCGCGCCAGGGCCTGGTGCTCTTCCACATGGACGACCAGGCGATCCGGCCATTGCCGGCGCACGCTGGCGCGCCGCACCCAGGGCAGCGACTCGAAGGCACTGCGCAGGTCCGCGATGTCGGCGGTGAACACGGTGCCGCTGATGCGGGGCAGGCAGAAGCGCGCGACCTGCTCCGCGCTCAGGTGCTCCACGGTCCGGCCGGCGTCGGTCTCGACGACCAGGCTGCGCACCGCGAAGCGCTCCTGCTGCGCCACCCAGCGGGCGGCCGAATGCCCGGCCAGGGCGACCGCAACGACGACGATCGCCGCGCTCAGGCGGTCGAGGGCGAGCGGATCGTGCCACATCAGCGGCAGCCTCCCGCATCCGGCGGCGTCGCGGCCGCGGCCGACGGGCGCGTCATGGCCGCGGCTCCAGGGTCATGTCGAGAATCCGCAGACACAGGTCCTCGTACCCGATGCCCGCCGCGCGCGCCGCCATCGGGACCAGGCTGTGGCCGGTCATGCCGGGCGACGTGTTGACTTCGAGCAGGTGCGGGCGGCCTGCGGCATCCTGCATGACGTCGATGCGGCCCCAGCCCGACGCGCCGACCAGGCGGAAGGCCCTGAGCGCGAGGGCCTGGATCGCCGCCTCGGCCGACGGTTCGAGTCCGCACGGGCACACATAGCGGGTGTCGTCGCTGAAGTACTTGTTCTGGTAGTCGTAGTTGCCGCCCGGCGCTTCGATGCGGATCAGGGGCAGCGCGGTCTCGCCCAGGATGCTGGCGGTGAACTCGGGACCGGCGATGAACTCCTCGGCGAGCGCGATGTCGCGATACCGGTTCGCGGCGAGTTCGTAGGCATCGGGCAGCTGCGCGGAATCGGTCACCTTGGTCAGGCCCAGCGTCGATCCTTCGCGCGCCGGCTTGACGATCAGCGGCAACCCGAGGTCGTCGGCGACCGCCTGCCAGTCGTCGCCGCGCTCGAGGATGCGAAAGCGCGGCGTCGGGATGCCCGCGGCGATCCAGATCATCTTGGTGCGCCACTTGTCCATGCCGATCGCCGACCCGGCCACCCCCGAGCCGGTGTACGGCAGGCCGAGCACGGTCAGCGCGCCCTGGATGGTGCCATCCTCGCCGCCGCGCCCGTGCAGGGCGATGAAGCAGCGCGCGAAGCCGTCGCGCCGCAACTCGGCGAGATCGCGCTCGGCCGGATCGAACGCATGGGCGTCGACGCCGCGGCTGCGCAGCGCGGCCAGGACGCCGCGCCCGCTCATCAGCGAAATCTCGCGCTCGGCCGAGCTGCCGCCCATCAGCACCGCGACGCGCCCGTAGTCAGCCATGCGCGCCTCCGCCGGCCAGTTCGCGCGGCACGCCGCCGATCGATCCCGCGCCCATGGTGATGACCACGTCCCGATCCTGCGCGACGCGCCGGATCGCGGCGGCCATGCCGCCAATGTCGTCGACGAACACCGGCTCCACCTGGCCGGCGACCCGCAGCGCCCGCGCCAGCGCGCGGCCGTCGGCGGCGACGATGGGTGCCTCCCCGGCCGCGTAGACCTCGGACAGCAGCAGGGCGTCGACGCTGCAGAGCACGCGCACGAAGTCCTCGAAGCAATCGCGCGTGCGGGTGTAGCGATGCGGCTGGAACGCCAGCACCAGCCGGCGCCCGGGAAACGCCCCCCGCGCGGCGGCGATGGTCGCCGCCATTTCGGCCGGATGGTGCCCGTAGTCGTCGATCAGCGTGAAGGCGCCGCCGCCGGCCGCCGCCACCTCGCCGTAGCGCTGGAAGCGCCGGCCCACCCCCTTGAAGCCGGCCAGCGCCGCGGTGATGGCCGCGTCGCCGATCCCGATCTCGGTGGCCACCGCGATCGCCGCCAGCGCGTTCTGCACGTTGTGCCGCCCCGGCAGGTTGAGCATGACCGGCAAGGCACCCGGCTGCCCCTCGCGCAGCACCGAGAAGCGCATGCGCCCGTCCTCGGCCACGACGTCGACGGCGCGCACCTGCGCGTCGTCGGCGAAGCCGTAGGTCGTCACCGGCTTGCTGACGAAGGGCATGATCTGGCGCACCGCCGCGTCGTCCGCGCACAGAATGGCATTGCCGTAGAAGGGAAGGTGCTGGGCGAACTCGATGAAGGCCTGCTTGAGCCGCGCGAAATCGTGGCCGTAGGTCTCCATGTGGTCGGCGTCGATGTTCGTGATGACCGCGATCACCGGCTGCAGGTTCAGGAACGACGCGTCGGATTCGTCGGCCTCGACCACGATGTATTCCCCCTGGCCCAGGCGCGCGTTCGCATCGGCCGCGTTGAGCCGGCCGCCGATCACGAAGGTCGGGTCGAAGCCCGCTTCGGCCAGCACGCTGGCGACCAGGCTCGTCGTGGTGGTCTTGCCGTGGGTACCCGCGACCGCGATACCCTGCTTCAGGCGCATGAGTTCCGCGAGCATCAGCGCGCGCGGCACCACCGGGATGCGCTGCGCGCGCGCCGCCTGCACCTCCGGGTTGGCATTGGAAACCGCGGTGGAGACGACCACGGCATCCGCACCGGCCACGTGCGCCGCATCGTGCCCGATGGCGATGCGTGCCCCCAGACCTTCGAGACGGCGCGTCGCCGCGTTCTGCGCGAGGTCGGAGCCGCTGATCCGGTAGCCGAGGTTGGCGAGCACCTCGGCGATGCCCGACATGCCGGCGCCGCCGATCCCGACGAAGTGGATGTGACTGATCTTGTGCTTCACGCGCGCTCCGCCATGCTGATGCATTCCTGCGCCACCGCCTGCGCCGCGTCCGCGCGCGCGCGCTCGCGCGCGCGCAGCGCCATCGCCATGCACGCGCCGCGGTCCAGCGACGCCAGCGCCGCCGCCAGCTTCGCCGCATCGAGCGCGCCTTGCGGCATCAGGAGCGCGGCGCCGGCGTCGGCCAGGAAACGGGCGTTGGCGGTCTGATGGTCGTCGACCGCGAACGGATAGGGGACCAGAATGGAAGCGACGCCGGCGCAGGCGATCTCGGCGATCGTGGTCGCCCCGGCGCGGCAGACCACCAGGTCGGCCTGCGCGTATTCCGCCGCCATGTCCTCGATGAACTCCACCACCGACGCCGCGACGCCCGCCGCCGCATAGCCCGCGCGCAGCGGGTCCAGCCTGCCACGGCCCGACTGATGGACCACCGTCGGCCGGTCCGCCGCGGGCAGCAGCGCGAGGGCGCGCGGCAGCAGATCGTTCAGGGACTGCGCGCCCAGGCTGCCGCCCACCACCAGCAGGCGCAGCGGTCCGCGGCGCGCCGGGTAACGCTCCTGCGGGTCCGCGATCCGGGCGATCTCCGGACGCACCGGATTGCCGGTCCATCGCGCGCCCGGCAGCACATCGGGAAACGCGGCGAGGACTCGGTCGGCAAGCCGGGCCAGCACGCGGTTCGCCAGCCCCGCGACCGCATTCTGCTCGTGCAGCAGGAGCCGGCGCCCGAGGAGCACCGCCATCATGCCCCCGGGAAAGGAGATGTAGCCGCCGAATCCGATCACCGCCGCCGGCCGCTCGCGCAGCATGATGGCGAACGCCTGGGCAAAGGCCAGGAGCAGCCGGGCGGGGAGGAGCAGCGTCGACATCAGGCCCTTGCCGCGCACGCCGCCGAACCGCACCCACGCCATCTCGTATCCATGGCGCGGCACCAGCTGCGCCTCCATCCCGGCACGGCTGCCGAGCCACAGGACGCGACAGCCGCCCTCGACCAGGCGCTCGGCGACCGCAAGCGCGGGAAACACATGGCCGCCGGTGCCGCCGGCCATGACGATGATCAGCGGCGTCCGCGCGCGCGTGCCGGCCTCGAGCGCGAGCCTGATGCGCGTGTTCTGGTTGATCACGCCTTGAGCCCCCGCATCAGGCGCCGGTTCTCGAAGTCGACGCGCAGCAGGATCGCCAGCGCGACGCAGTTCATCAGGATGCCGGTGCCGCCGAAGCTCATCAGGGGCAGGGTCAGGCCCTTGGTCGGCAGCACGCCCATGTTCACGCCCATGTTGATCAGGGTCTGCACGCCGAGCCACAGGCCGATGCCCTGCGCCACCAGGGCCGCGAAGGTGCGCTCCAGGGCGAGCGCCTGCCTGCCGATGACGATCGCGCGCCGCACCAGCCAGAAGAACATCAGGATGATCGCCAGCACGCCGACCAGGCCGAGCTCCTCGGCGATGACCGCGAGCAGGAAGTCGGTGTGCGCCTCGGGCAGGTAGAACAGCTTCTCGACGCTGGCGCCCAGACCGACGCCGAACCATTCGCCGCGCCCGAACGCGATGAGCGCATGCGACAGCTGGTAGCCCTTGCCGAAGGCGTCGCTCCACGGATCCATGAATCCGATGATGCGCTGGCGCCGATACTCGGAGAAGGCGATGAGCAGCGCGAAGCTCGCCACCAGCAGCAGCACCAGGCCGAAGAAGAGGCGGGCGTTCATGCCGCCGAGGAACAGGACCCCGACCGCGATGGTGACGATCACGACGAAGGCGCCCATGTCGGGCTCCCGCAGGAGCAGCCAGCCGACGAACACCATCGCGCCCGCCATCGGCAGGAAGCCCTGCTTGATCGAGTGCATCACCGCCGCCTTGCGCACCGTGTAGTCGGCCGCGTACAGCAGCGCGAAGAGCTTCATCAGTTCCGACGGCTGCATGTTCATCAGGCCGAGCGGAATCCAGCGCCGCGCGCCGTTGACGCTCTTGCCGATGCCCGGGATCAGGACCAGCACCAGGAGCACCACGCCGACCAGGAACAGCGGCAGCGCGGCGCGCTGCCAGGTTGCCATGGGCACGCGAAAGGCCAGGTAGGCGGCGATGAAGCCGAGCGCGAGCGCGAGCGCGTGGCGGACCAGGAAGAACTGCGCGCGATTGCCGGTGAAGCGCGACCCTTCGGCAAAGGCGATCGATGCCGAGTACACCATGACCAGCCCCGTGAGCAGCAGGATCACGCCGACCCACAGCACGCGGGGATCGAAGTCGGCGAACCGCGGCGGCGCCGCCGCCCCGCCGCCCAGGCCGTTGCGCACCAGTCCGGACAAGGCGTCAGGCATCGGCCGAGCCTTCCTGCGGCGGCGTCGCGGTGCGTCCGAGATCGCGCACCGCCGCGACGAACACCTCGGCGCGGTGCGCATAGTTCCGGAACATGTCGAAGCTCGCGCACGCCGGCGACAGCAGGACGGTGTCGCCGGGCTGCGCGCGGGCCGCCGCCTCGCGCACCGCCTCCTCGAGGCTCGCGCACTGCAGCGTGTTCGCGCCGGCGCCGAGCGCGGTGCCGAGCGCGGCGCCGTCGCGCCCGATCAGCATCGCCGCCCGGCAGAAGCGCGCGTACGGCGCCGCGAGCGGCGCGAAATCCTGGCCCTTGCCCTCGCCGCCGGCGATCAGCACGATGCGCGCGCCCGCGCCCAGGTCGGCGCCGAGGCCGGCGAGCGCGGCGACGGTGGCGCCGACGTTGGTTCCCTTGCTGTCGTCGACGTAATCGACGCCGTCGATCCTCGCGACATGCTGCACGCGGTGCGGCAGGCCCGCATACTCGGCCAGTCCCTTGAGCAGGGGCGCGAGCGGCAAGCCGATCGCGCCCAGCAGCGCCAGCGCCGCCAGCGCATTGGCCGCGTTGTGGGCGCCGCGAATCCGCAACGCCTCCTGCGGCATCAGGCGGCGCGGCGGCGCGGGCGCCTCCGCATCCTCGCTCTCGGCGCCCTGCGCGAGCCAGGCCACGCCGCCGGGCCGCGCGTCGCGCACCAGGCCGAAGTCGCGCGCCGAGGCCGGCGCGTCGGTGCCGAACGTGTATACCGGCGGCGGCCGCTCACGCCGGCTCTTCGGCTGGAACGGCAGGCGCATCGCCAGCGTGCGCGCATCGTCGCGGTTCAATACCTGCACGGCACCGTTGGCGAAGATGCGCGCCTTCGCCGACGCATAGTCGGCCATCGTTCCATGGCGGTCGAGATGATCCTCGCTCACGTTGAGGACGACAGCGACGTCGGCCGCCAGGCTGTGCGTGGTCTCGAGCTGGAAGCTGGAGAGTTCGAGCACCCAGACCTCGGGAAGCGCGCCGGCCGCGCGCGCGGCGCGCCAGGCGTCGAGCACCGCGGGACCGATGTTGCCGGCGGCCAGGGCGCGGCGCCCGGCGCGCTCCGCGAGGAACGCGGTGAGCGAGGTGACGGTGGTCTTGCCGTTGGTTCCGGTGATGGCGACGATCTTCGGGCGGTAGCCGCTGGCCGCACGCTCGTCGGCCAGCGCGGCCGCGAAGAGCTCCATGTCGCCGAAGAAGCGCAGGCCCTGCGCGCGCGCCGCCGCCACCGCGGGATCGGCCTGCGGCCCCGCCACCGCGACACCCGGGGAGACCGCGACCGCATCGACATCGGCGAACACCGCCGGATCGAGCGGCCCGAGGTCGATCCTGGCCTGCGGCCACGCGTCGACGAACGCGGCGCGTCCCGGGGGGTCGGGCCGGGTGTCCGCGGCCGACAGCACGGCGCCGGCGGCCGCGAGGTGCCGGGCCATCGACAGGCCCGATTCACCCAGCCCCAGCACCAGTATGCGTCGGTTCGCCAGTTCCATGGTTCCTAGCGCAATTTCAGGGTCGACAGGCCGAACAGGACCAGCATCATGGTGATGATCCAGAACCGCACCACCACCTGGGTCTCCTTCCAGCCCTTGTGCTCGAAGTGGTGGTGCAGCGGCGCCATCAGCAGCACGCGGCGCCCCACCCCGAACCGCCAGCGGGTGTACTTGAAATAGAGCACCTGCAGCGCCACCGACAGCGTCTCGACCACGAACACGCCGCCCATGATCGCGAGCACGATCTCCTGCCGGACGATCACCGCGACCGTGCCCAGCGCGCCGCCGAGGGCGAGCGCGCCGACGTCGCCCATGAACACCTGCGCCGGATAGGCGTTGAACCACAGGAAGCCCAGCCCGGCGCCGGCGAGCGCGGCGCAGAAGACGATCAGTTCGCCCGCGCCGGGAATGTAGGGAATGAGCAGGTACTTCGAATACACGGAGTTTCCGGTGACGTAGGCGAACAGGCCGAGCGCCGCGCCGACCATCACCGCCGGCATGATTGCGAGCCCGTCCAGCCCGTCGGTGAGATTGACCGCGTTGGAGGTGCCGACGATGACGAGGTAGGACAGCCCGATGAAGCCGAACACGCCGAGGGGATAGGACACCGACTTGAAGAAGGGCACGATGAGGTCGGCCTTCTGCGGCAGGTCCATGGTGAATCCGCTGGCGATCCACTGCATGACCAGGGCGACGATCTTGTCCGCGTTCGGTGCCGACACCGCGAACGCCAGATAGACCGCGGCGATCAGTCCGACCACGCTCTGCCAGAAGTACTTCTCGCGCGCGGACAGCCCCTTGGGGTTGCGGTGCACCACCTTGCGCCAGTCGTCGACCCAGCCGATCGCGCCGAATCCCAGGGTGACCACCAGCACGATCCAGATGAAGCGATTGGTCAGGTCGCCCCACAGCAGCGTCGCGACCGCGATCGCGATGAGCACCAGCGCCCCGCCCATGGTCGGCGTGCCGGCCTTGACCAGGTGCGACTGCGGACCGTCGTCCCGCACCGACTGGCCGATCTTGTACGCGGTCAGCTTGCGGATCACCGCCGGCCCGGCGATGAGGGCGATCGCCAATGCGGTCAGGGTGGCCAGCACCGCGCGCAGGGTGATGTAGGAGAACACGTTGAACGCGCGGATGTCCTTGGCCAGCCACTGGGTCAGCTCGAGCAGCATCAGTGCGCTCCCCCGGCGGACTCGCCGGTGAGTTCGGCGACCACCCGTTCCATGCGCGCCGAGCGCGATCCCTTGACCAGGAGCGTCGTGCCGGGCCGCGCGCAGGACAGCGCCGCGCGCTTGACCGCCTCGATGTCGGCAAGATGCTCGGCCCGGCCGGCGAACGCCTGCACCGCCGGCGCGGTCTCCTCGCCGAAGGCGATCAAGCGCCCGACGCCCCGCTCCCGCGCGTAGCCGCCGACCTCGCGATGGAAGTCGGCGCCGCGCTCCCCCACTTCGCCCATCCGCCCCAGCACCAGCACGGTGTCGCCGCCGATCGCGGCCAGCACATCGATGGCCGCCTTGACCGAATCCGGGTTGGCGTTGTACGAATCGTCGATCACGACCGCGCCGTTGCGCGCGACCTTCTTCTGCATGCGCCCGGCATAGGGCACGAAGGCGGCGAGGCCGGCGGCCACCGCCGCCAGCGGCACGCCCGCGGCATGCGCGCAGGCGGCAGCCGCGCAGGCGTTGGCGACGTTGTGGCGGCCGGCGATGCGCAGCGCGACCTCGGCATTGCCGTCCGGGGTCATCAATTCGACGTGGCTGCCGTAGAGGGCGAGGTCGTAGCGCGCCGTGACGTCGGCGGACCGCACCAGGCCGAAGTCGACCACCCGCCGCTGCCCGGCCAGGCCGCGCCAGTAGCCGGCGTACGCGTCGTCGGCGTTGATCACCGCCACCCCGTCGGCAGGCAGGCGCGCGATCACCGCGCCGTTCTCGGCGGCGACGTCGGCGACGGTCTTCATGAATTCCTGGTGCTCGCGCTGCGCGTTGTTCACCAGCGCGACGGTCGGCGCCGCGATGTCGGCCAGATAGCCGATCTCCCCCGGATGGTTCATGCCGAGTTCGACCGCGCCGATGCGATGCGCCGCGCGCAGCCCGAGCAGCGTCAGCGGCAGGCCGATGTCGTTGTTGAGGTTGCCCGCGGTCGCGAAGGCGGCGTCGCCGGCATGCGCGACCAGGATCGCGCGCAGCATCTGCGTCACGGTCGTCTTGCCGTTGCTCCCGGTCACCGCGATCAGCGGCAGGCTGAAGCGCGCGCGCCAGGCCCGCGCCAGGTCGCCGAGCGCGCGGCGGGTGTCGGCGACGACGATCTGCGCGCCGAGCCCGAGGTCGCGCGACACCACGACGCCGGCCGCGCCGGCCGCGAGCGCCGCGGCGGCGAATGCGTGGCCGTCGAACCGCTCGCCCGACAGCGCCACGAAGAGGTCGCCGGGCGCGAGCGCGCGGCTGTCGGTGCATATGCGCGCGACCGGCGCGTCGCGCGGCGGCGCGGCGACCCCGAGCATCGCTGCCGCCTCGGACAGTGTCATCATGATCGTTCTCCGGTTGACTGGGAGAGTCGATTCTCGATGGCCATCCGGGCAACTTCCTGATCGGAAAATGGCGTTCGCCGGCCGCCGGCCTCCTGGTATGCCTCGTGCCCCTTGCCCGCGATCAGGACGACATCGGCGGGCGCGGCCTCGGTGATCGCGAGGCCGATGGCGGCGCCCCGATCCGCGATCATCCGGGCGCCGGGCGCGGCGGCGGCAATCGCGGCGAGGATGGCGAGCGGGTCTTCGTCACGCGGGTTGTCGCTGGTCAGGATCACCCGGTCTGCCAGGTGCGCGGCGACGGCGCCCATCAGCGGTCGCTTGCCGGGGTCGCGCCCGCCGCCGCAGCCGAACACCACCGTCAGGCGGCCGCCGCGCTGCTGCGCCAAGGGGCGCAGCGCCGACAGCGCCTTGTCGAGCGCGTCGGGGGAATGCGCGTAGTCGACGATCGCCAGCGGCGCGCGGCTGCCGCCGACGGCCTCCATGCGGCCGCGCACCGGCGCGAGCGCGCCCAGCGCCGCCGCCGCCCGCGACGGCTCCACCCCCGCGGCGATCAGGGCGCCGAGCACCGCCAGCAGGTTGTAGACGTTGAATCGCCCCCACACGGGCGCGGCGACGCGCAGGCCCGCCCAATCGCCGGCGAGCTCGAACTCCAGGCCGCGGTCGGAAACACGGGGCGCGCGCGCCGCGAGGTACGCGGCCCGCGCCGGCAGGTCCGGCGCCGGGGTCTCGCCGTCGATCCCGTAGGCGATCAGGCCGGTGGCCTGCGCGCAGCGGCCGGCCAGGCGCGCGCCGAAGGCATCGTCGACATTGATCACCGCGTGCGCCAGGCCGTCCCAGGCGAACAGCCGCGCCTTGGCCTCGCCGTAGGCAGCCATGCTGCCGTGGTAGTCGAGATGGTCGCGGGTCAGGTTGGTGAACACCGCGATGTCGAACTGCACGCCCGCCACGCGCGACTGGTCGAGGCCGATCGACGACACTTCCATCGCACAGGCGGCGGCGCCGGCATCGCGCACGCGCGCCAGCAGGCGCTGCAGGACGATGGCGTCGGGCGTGGTGTTGGCCACCGCTTCCTCGAGCCCGCCGAAGCGCGCGCCGAGGGTGCCGATGACGGCGCACGGCATGGCCGAGCCGGTCAGCGCCTGCGCGATCCATTGCGACACCGACGTCTTGCCGTTGGTGCCGGTCACGCCGATCATTTCCATGGCGCGCGACGGCGCCCCGTACAGGGCGCTGGCGAGCGGACCGGCCAGCGCCTTCAGGCCGTCGACGGCGACGTTGGGCGCGCGCCAGCCGGGTTCCCAGCCGAATCCGTCACGTTCCCACAACACCGCCGCCGCGCCTCGCGCGATGGCGTCGCCGATGAAGGCGCGCCCGTCGCGGCTGCCGCCGTGCCCGGGGTAGGCGAGAAACACCGTGCCGGGCCGCACCGCACGGCTGTCGGCGGACAGATCGTCGAAGCGGACGCCGGCGTCCCTCAGCATGGCGAGGACCTCATTGGCGTCCACGACGCTCGGCCCGTTGTGGATGCCGTGCGGGGCCGCAGACCCGGGCAGCGTGCGGGCTCACATGCTCTCCCGCACTTCCGCGCCCTCGGCGGGCAGCACGATCGGTCGCATCGGCGCATCGGGCGCGACACCCATGATGCGCAGGGCGCCGCCGACGACGGCAGAGAACACCGGTGCCGCCACCTCGCCACCGAAGTACTTGCCGCCCTGCGGCTCGTCGATCATCACCGCCACCACCAGGCGCGGCGCCGACACGGGCGCGAAGCCGACGAACGAGGCGCGGTACTTCTTCTCGGCGTATCCCGCGCCCTCCTGCTTGTGCGCCGTGCCGGTCTTGCCCGCGACCCGATAGCCCATCGTCTGCGCGCGCGGCGCCGTCCCGCCCGGGCCGGCCGCCATCTCCAGCATCTGCCGCACCGCGCGCGCGACCTCCGGATGCACCACCTGCAGGCCGGGCGCGGGTCCGGGCGCCTTGACGAAGGTCGCCTCGACGATGTCGCCTTCGCGCGCGAACACGGTGTAGGCCCGCGCGAGCTGCAGCAGCGAGGCCGACAGGCCGTAGCCGTAGGACATGGTGGCCTGCTCGATCGGACGCCAGGACTTCGCCGGCCGCAGGCGCCCGGACACCGCGCCGGGGAACTGCACGCGCGGCACCACCCCGAAGCCCGCGCGCGTGAACATCTCCCACATGTCCTGGCGGTCGATCGCCAGCGCGAGCTTGGCGGTGCCGACGTTGCTCGATTTCTGGATCACCTCGGCGACCGTCAGCACGCCGTGCGGATGCGCATCCGTGATCGTCGACGCCCCGATCGACAGCCGGCCGGGCGCGGTCTGCACCGGCGTGCCCGGCTTGACCTGGCCCAGTTCCAGGGCGAGCGCCGCCGTGAACGGCTTCATCGTCGAGCCCGGCTCGAAGGTGTCGGTGAGCACCCGGTTGCGCAGTTGCGCGCCGGTCAGGTTGGCGCGATTGTTGGGGTTGAACACCGGCAGGTTGGCCAGCGCCAGCACCTCGCCCGAGGCGGCATCGAGGACCACGATCCCGCCCGCCTTCGCGCGGTGCGCCTCAACCGCCGCGCGCAGCTCGCGGAACGCGAGGTACTGGATCTTGCTGTCGAGCGACAGCGCGAGGTCGCGTCCGTCGCGCGGCGCCTGGATGCTCGCGACATCCTCGATGACGTTGCCGCGGCGGTCCTTGATCACGCGACGGCTGCCGGCCCGCCCCGCCAGCTCGGCCTGGAAGGCGAGCTCGATGCCCTCCTGGCCGGCTTCGTCGACGCCGGTGAAGCCGAGCACGTGCGCCGCCACCTCGCCCGCCGGGTAGTAGCGCCGGTACTCGCGCTGCTGGTAGATGCCGGCCAAACCCAGCTGCGCGACGCGATCGGCCTGTTCCGGCGGCAGCTGCCGCTTCAGGTAGACGAAATCCCGATCGGCGTCGGCGAGGCGCCGCTCGACTTCCGCCGGCGCCATCTCCAGCGCGCGCGCGAGTTCGCGCAGCTGCTCCCGGGTCGCCTTCACGTCTTCGGGGATCGCCCACACCGAGCGCACCGGCGTGCTGGACGCGAGGATCTCGCCGTGCCGGTCGGTGATCTTGCCGCGGTGGGCGCTGATCTCGATCACCCGGCTGTAGCGCGACTCCCCCTTCTGCTGCAGGAAATCGGTGTTGACCACCTGCAGGTAGACCGCGCGCACCGCCAGCGCCCCGAAGCCGACGAAGACGATGGCCAGCATCAGGCGCGAACGCCACAGCGGCAGGCGCAGCTGCAGCAGCGGATTCGGCGACGAGATCATCATCGTGGCGCCTCCGCGGGCGGCGCCGGCGTGATGAACTGCAGGCGCCGCGCATCGGGCAGGCGCATCGCCAGCGACTTCGACGCGATGGCCTCGATGTGGGCATGCTTGGCCCAGGTCGATTGCTCGAGCTGCAACTGGCCCCACTCCACCTCGATGCGCTTGTGCTCGGCGCGGGCGCGCTCGAGTTCGACGAAGAGCTTGCGCGCCTGGTGCGTCGAGGTCACCGTGGCCAGCGCGCACACGACCAGCACGGCGAGCAGGACGATGTTGAGCCGGCTCACGGTCAGGCCAGCCTCTCGATGACCCGCAGGATCGCGCTGCGGGCGCGCGGATTCGCGGCCACCTCCGCGGCGGGGGCGCGCTGCGCGCGCCCGACCAGGCAGAAGCCCGCGACCGGCAGGTCGGCCGCGCGCACCGGCACGCCCTTGGGCGGCTCCTCCGGGGTCGAGCGCGCGCGCATCGCATGCTTGACCAGCCGGTCCTCCAGGGAGTGGAAACTGATCACCGCGAGCCGGCCGCCGATCGCAAGCCGGTCCAGGGCGACCTCTAGTCCTGCCTGCAATTCCTCAAGCTCCTGATTGACGTGAATCCGTAGAGCCTGAAAGGTGCGGGTCGCTGGATCCTGCCCCGGCTCAGGGCGCCGTGACCGCGCGCGGACGACGTCCGCAACGAGGGCGGCAAGCTCGCCTGTGGTGGCGAGGTTCCTCTCTGCGCGGCGAGCAACAATCGCCTGTGCAATCTGAACAGCAAACCGTTCTTCCCCATGATTTTTCAGCACCTCCCCGATCTCACCTGCCGTTGCCGTCGCCAGAAACTGCGCCGCCGTCTGTCCCCGCGTGGTGTCCATGCGCATGTCCAGCGGTCCGTCGCGCTTGAACGAGAAGCCGCGCCGCGCGTCCTCGATCTGCGGCGACGACATGCCCAGGTCCATGAGAATTCCGTCCGCTCGCGCCCGCCCGGCCGCATCGAGCACCTCGCCCAGTCGCGCGAATCCCGCATGCACGATGGTGAATCGCGGGTCGCGGATCGCATCCGCGGCGGCCACGGCCGCCGGATCGCGATCGAGCGCGACGAGGTGCCCCTCCGGCCCGAGCCGGGCGAGAATCAGACGGCTGTGCCCTCCCCTGCCAAATGTGCAATCGACATAGAAGCCTCCGGGACGGACCGCCAGCGCGTCGACCGCCGCTTCCGGCATGACCGTGACATGGACATCGCGCCTCTCATCGCTCACGGATCGCGGGCACTAGAACGAGAACCCGGCAATCGCCTCGGGCATGCCCTGGGCGATGGCTTCGGCCTCCTTCTGCGCGAGCAGTGCCGAATCCCAGATCTCCAGGTGACTGCCCATGCCGAGCAGCGTGACATCCTTGGTCAACTGCGCGGCGGCGCGCAGTTCGGGCGCGATCAGCAGGCGACCCGCGCCGTCGAGTTCGACATCGGCAGCGCTGCCCAGAAAGATGCGCTGCCATGCGCGCGCCTCCATCGGCAGGGCGGCGAGCTTTTCGCGAAAGCCCTCCCACACCGGGCGCGGGAACAGCAGGAGACAACCGTGGGGGTGCTTGGTCAGGGTGAGCCGTCCCTCGCACTGCAATTGCAGGACGTCGCGATGGCGCGCCGGAACGCTCATGCGCCCCTTCGCATCCAGGCTGAGATTGGCCCCTCCTTGAAACACCTTTGCCTGCCTCGCTGTCCGACACCCCGATCCCGCCGGCAAGAGCCGGCTCGCCAGGGTCGGTTTTGGGAGTTTTTACCACTTTTTCCTACATTCTCCCACTCTAGAGCATCATTCCGGCAATTGCAAGGGCATTTC
The DNA here is from genome assembly GCA_016790695.1 of Burkholderiales bacterium. Classification (GTDB taxonomy): domain Bacteria; phylum Pseudomonadota; class Gammaproteobacteria; order Burkholderiales; family JAEUOS01; genus JAEUOS01. The sequence goes on along the minus strand of JAEUOS010000091.1, from coordinate 8,186 downwards.
CGGTTTTTTTCAATCAAGACAATGACTTAGCATCGCCTCCTCGCAGGATGAAGAAGATAATTCTCTTACAAAACAATTATCTACTTCCAGTTTATTCATGTGACCTCTGACGATTAACGTGTACAAACATACATGTCTGGACCGGATACCCCGTGCCGGGGAACTTGCGGCGCGATTAGCACTCTTAGGACGAGAGTGCTAAAATGCATTGAGAGTTCGTAACGGGACGAAACCCGACCCCGGGTTCCGTGCGCAGCAGCCGGCCACCAGCCGGTGACGCCGACACTTACGAGAGGAGAACTTCGCGATGTCCGCCAACCTGGCCCTGACCCCTGCAGCCGCCTGGAACATGCCGGTGCCGTCGATGGCCGGCAGCATCGAGGGCTATATCCAGGCCGTCAACCGGTTTCCGGTCCTGTCCGCCGACGAGGAGTTGCGCTACGCCCGCAGCTATCGCGACGACAATGACCTGCAGTCTGCCGGCCGCCTGGTGCTGTCGCACCTGCGCCTGGTGGTGTCGGTCGCACGCGGTTACCTCGGCTACGGGCTGCCGCACGCGGACCTGATCCAGGAAGGCAACATCGGCCTGATGAAGGCGGTCAAGCGCTTCGACCCCGAGCGCGGCGTGCGGCTGGTGTCCTTCGCCCTGCACTGGATCAAGGCCGAGATTCACGAGTACGTGCTGCGCAACTGGCGCCTGGTCAAGATCGCCACCACCAAGGCGCAGCGCAAGCTGTTCTTCAACCTGCGCAGCCACAAGCAGGGACTGGACAGCTTCACCACCGACCAGGTCGACAGCCTCGCGCGCGAACTCAACGTCAAGCCCGAGGAGGTGCGCGAGATGGAGATGCGGATCGCCGGCGGCGACACCGCACTCGAGGCGCCCGTCGAGCGCGAGGAGGAAAGCTTCGCGCCGATCGCCTACCTGACCGACGCGGATGCCGAGCCCTCGCGCATCCTCGAGACGCAGGAGATCGAGGTCAAGCGCAGCGAAGGGCTGGCGCAGGCGCTGGCATCGCTGGACGAGCGCAGCCGCCGCATCATCGAGACGCGCTGGCTGCGCGAGGGTGAGGCGCAGCTGACCCTGCACGACCTCGCCGCGGAATACAAGGTGTCGGCAGAGCGCATCCGCCAGATCGAGGCGAAGGCCCTGCAGAAGATGAAGGGCGCGCTCGCGCAGTACGCCTGAGGCAAGGCCAGCGACAACGGGCGCCGCGCGGCGCCCCTTGTCGCTTCCCGGTAGCCCGCGGCCCCTGCGCGCGACCGGCGGACGCCCCCCGTCGCGCCGGCGCCCTCGGATTGCGCGCCGGGCCTAGAAGCGCACCAGCATGTTCAGGTGCAGCCGGTCATGTCCGCGCACGTTGGCCACGCCGGTGACATTGGCGTTCGGCGCGAATCCCTGCACCACCACGCCGTAGTCGAGCGCCAGACTCACGCTCGACTGGTACTGCCAGCGCAGCCCGAAGCCGGCGCTCGACACCGCGTCATACACCAGGGCGCCCGGCGGCGGATGGATGCTGCGCACCCGTCCATGGTCGACGAACGCGAGCCACCGCGCGCCCTGCCACCACGGCGGGAACCACAGCTCGACGCTGCCGGACACGCCGGAATCGCCGGCGAGTGCGCGCTCGCCGAGCGCGCGCACCGACTGCGCGCCGCCGACGCCGAACTTCTCGCCCGCGATCAGCGCCTGCGGCGCGTGCTGCACGCGCACGCGCCCCGCCAGGAGCCAGTCCCCGGCGATGCGCCAGCCGATATCGGCGCCGGCGCGCAGGATCGCCCAGGCCGCCGAGAGGTTGCGTGACGCATCGGCAGGCGGATTGCAGCGATCGTAGTCCGCCTGGGCGTTGTGCGGCCCGCCCGGCAGGTTGCGCGCGAGGTCCGCATTGAATGACAGCGTGAGATTCGCTCCCTCGAAGCGGCCGCTGTAGCTGGCGCTGATCGGCCGGCTCGCGATGCGGTTGCAGGTGCCCGCGTTGATGCCGGCGACCAGCACGCTGTTGTCGAACTGCTTGTCGTCGAAACTGACCGTCAGATAGTCGCGATAGTCGCCGCGCGGGGCGAAATACTGCGTGTATTGGAGGCCGGCGAAGCGGCCGCCGCCGGTGATCGCCACGCCGGCGGCGCTGCCGGACTGCACGTTCGATTCCGTCCAGTAGCCCGACACCATGCCGCCGGCCCCGTAGACCGGCGCGCGGTAGAACATGCCCCACTGCCTGACGCGCGATAGCCGCTCCGGCGACACGGTGTAGGTCGCGGTCAGCTGATGGTCGCGATCGAACAGGTTCGCATGCGTCGCGCCGAAGGTGAGCCGGGTCATGCCGGTGGCAACCGTCCCGGTGTTCGCCAGCTGGGCGAAGCCCGCCAGCGGGCGCGAATCGGCCACCTCGAGGCTCGCATCGACGGTGTCCGGCTTTTCTCCCGGCCGGAACGCGGCGACCACGCGCTTCGACGGGTTCTCGTTGGCCAGCGCGAGGTCCCGCGCCAGCTGCAGCGTGTTCGGGCTCGATCCGTCGCGCAGCGCCGGCAGGCTCGCGCGCACGTTGGCCTCGCTGAAGAACATCGCGCTCTTCACGTCGACCCGCCCGAGCGTGAACGCCAGCACCTTGAGCGCGACCACGCTGCCCGTGTCCTGCGGCGGCAGAATCACCCGGAAGAAGCCGAATCCCGCCTCGTGCAGAGCGCGCTCGAACGCTTCGGCGGCGGCCTGCAGCCGGTCCAGTCCGATCGAGGCGCCGATGAACGGCGCGAGCACCGCCTGGGCGCGCGCTTCGCCGATCGGATTGTCGCCTTCGATGCGGTAGCCGGAGACGTCGAAGCGTGGTCCATCCTGCGGCCAGGCCACGACCGCCCAGCCGGCGATCGCGCCGGCGGCGATCGCGCGCCGGAGCAATCCGCCGGCCCGGCCGCGCCGGCTGCGCAGACGCGGACGCGAAGCGTCCATCAAGGCTTGCAGACCAGGTTCGCGCGGGTGCGCATGCCGAGCGCCTGCAGATCGAGCAGCTGTGCGCCGCGCGAATCGATCCGGTCGGGGCGCGGCGTCGGGTCGTTGACCAGGAAGGCCGGCGGCGTGTCCAGGCGCGCGAGCGTGCGTCCCGCGGCGTCGACGAACAGGCCTTCGCCGCGCCCGATGTCGAGCGTGCGCCCGCCCGCTTCGGCCGACAGATGCCCGTCGCGCAGATAGACGAACAGGTCGCCCGCTTCCGGCTCCGCGCGCGCCGCGCTGCCGAACAGCTGCTGCAGGTCCGCCGGCACCTGCACGGGGCTGGGCAGCGGGTTGTCGCGCATGAGTGCGGGCGTCTCCGTGAGCAGCATGGCCGGACGATCGGTGCCAAGCACCTGTGCCGTGGCGCCGGCCGGCACGACGACCGTCTCCGCCGGCGCCGCGCGCGATGTTACCGCAACCTCTCCCTGCAGCGTGCCGATGAAGCAGCCGTCGACCGGCGCCCCCGCCCCGGGCTCCCCGGCGCCCGCGCCCTCGCAGCGCATGTGCAGGTCCGTGCCGCGGATGCCCACGGTCGCCGTGGCCGTCGTGAAGCGCACGCTGGCCGGACGCGCCCGCGCGATCAGGCCGGTGACGGCGCGGATGCCGCCCTTGAGCAGCCCCAGGGCGAAACTGCCGTCGGCCGCGCTGCGCGCATCGTACGAGAACTCGTCGATGCGCACCCGCGTATTGGCCGCCACCGTCACGCGGGTGTCGTCGCGAAACACCAGGATCGCCTGGGCGCCGGCCGGGGTCTCGAGGGTGTCGCCGCGGTAGGCGGGCCCGCCGGCGACGACCTGCCGGCGCTCGCCCGACTCGCTGACCGCGGTCATCGTCCCGGCAATCTGCACCACCCGCGCAGTCGCCGGCACGACCGTCGCGGCACTGGCCTGCGCGAGCGGCGTGGCGGGCCGGCGCGCTTCCGCCCGGCAGTCGACGTCGCAGATCCGCGCATCGAAATCGGTGCCGCGGATGCCGACGGTCGCCGTCGAGGTCACCAGCCGGCTGGTCGCGGTGCGCTTGCTGATCACGCCTGTGACCACGCGCAATCCGCCCTTCAACAGGTTCATCACCAGGTTGTCGCCGCGGCCGGGCTGTTCGAGCACGAACTCGTCGACCTTCATGGCGGTATTGGGACGCAGCGTCATGCGCGTGCCATCATTGAGCTTGACGACCGCGAAGCTGTTGGTGCCCGTGGTCAGCACCTCGCCGGCCTCGATCGGGGAACCCTGCCCGAGCACGCGGGCGCGCTCGCCGGCGCGCTGGGCCGCGCCGGCACCGCGAATGTATTCGACGTCGCCGATGGCCTGCGCCACGACATCTCCGGCCAGTCCCGCCGGCAGCGCCGCGGCGGCCCAGGCGACCATCGCGGTCGCGGTCAAGCGTGTCCTGCTGTTCATGTGAGCCCCCTCACCCGTGCCGGCGCGGCCAGCGCCGCGTCAAGTTCTAACACCCATCGTCGGATTCCACGACCAGCTCGCCCCTGGCCTTCGGCTCGGGCGGCAGCGGCGCCTGCGGCGCCGGCACCGGCAGGTTCGACAGCAGGTTCTGCAGAATCGCGCCGCCGTCGGCCGGGACCGCCACAGGCGGCGGCGGGGCGAAGCCTTCGTAGATGCCGAGCGCGAGCACGCCGGCAATTCCCCCGCCTCCCGGCACCAGCGGGTTGGCCGGAAGGAAAGTGCAGCCGACACAGAGCGCCGGCAGGTTGGCAACCATGCCTTGCACCGATGCGAGCGCCGCATTGGCACCGGTACCCGTGCCGGCCGTCAGGCTCACCGACGGCGTGCCCGCCAGGTCGATGCCGCCGTTGCTGCCGATCGCCGCGTAGGTGCCCGGCGCCGATCCGCCGGCAAGCACCAGCCCGCCGGCCGCGCCGATCGACAGGGTCGCTCCGGCCGATTGCGGATCGACCCAGGCGGGCGCATCGACAGCGCTGCCGCCGGTGATCAGGAGTTGCCCGCCAGCGGTAATCGTGGCGTTTCCGGCGGAGACAATCCGCGCGGCCGCGCCGGCCGCCGCGCCGCCGCTGACGGCCACGTCGCCGGCGCTGTTGATCACCAGCGTACCGGACGCGGCGATGCCGCTCGGCGCGGCAGCGCCGGGGGCGCCGATCGTCACGCCCGTCCCGGTCAGGCGCACGTTCTGCGCCGTGATCACCGCCGCACTGCCGCCGCCGCCGACCGACAGGGGCGCGCCCTGCGCGGTGAGCGTCACCGATCCGCCGCCGAGGTTGAAGTCGGCCGTCACGCTGATCGCGCCGCTGGTCAGGAGGTCGAGCGAGGCGCCAGGCGCCAGGGTGATCGACGCGCTGGGCAGCGACATCGGCCCGCTGGTCTTGAGGTAGATGTCGCCGGCGGCACCGGCGGCGGTGGAGGTGACGCTGAACGGCCCGGCGACTTCGAAGCGCGCGCCGGGGCTGCCGATGCCCGCGGCCGTCACACTGGTCGCGCCGGCGGCACCGATCGCGGGAACGCCCGGCGCGCCGCCCTGCCTCACGCTGCCGCCGTTGACGACAATGCCCACCGTGCTCGCGCCCGCGCTCACCGCCGCCAGCGTCAGATCGCCGCCCGTATTGGCCAGATTGAGCGCGCCGCCGCCCGACTGGGTGATGCCGGTCACGCTGAGGGCGCCGGTGTTGCGCAGGCTCACCGTGCCGCCGCCATTGGCCAGCGAAAGCGACGCCACCTGCGTGTCGAGACTGATGCCTGCGCCGGCGCTGAGGGTTGCCAGCGGCGCATTGAGGTTCAATCCCGCGCCGTTGGCATCGACCAGCGCGCCGGCCGGCGCGGCGAGGGTGATCGACTGCGTGGCGTTGAGGCTGCCGACCGGCAGGTTGCCGGCCGACTGCATGACGTCGATGTTGGCGAACGTTCCACCGATGCTGCCGCCCGGGAAGCTGAAGCTGTTGGTGATGCGCACGTTGCCGCCGGCGCCCGCGAGGACGCCACCGGTCTGGGTGTAGCTGCCGGCGGTCACATAGGACGCGGTGGAACCGACGCTGACCGTGCCGGACTGCACCTGCACCGTGCCGGCGTCGAACGCCCCGTTGAGCGCGACGTTGCCTGCGCCCGCATTGAAGACCACGGTACCCGCCGCGGCATTGATCGAAGACGCGATGCCGAGCGTGCGCGTGCCGCCGAAGGTCAGGGTGGAACCGCCGGCGACATTGACCGTGCCGGTATCGGCGCCGGCTCCCACGGTGAGTGCCGCACCGCCGCCGAGGTTGACCGTTCCGGCGTTGTTGAAGCGTCCGGCGCCGCCGACACTGACGCCGGCGAGGTTGAGCGTCGCGCCGGTCGCGAGCGTGGTGCCGCTGCCGCTGCCGGCAAAACTGAGTGCGCCGCCGGCGCCGGCAATGAAGCCGACCTGGCCCCCTCCTTCGAGCAGCGAACCGTCGCCGAGCGCGTTGAGGCCGCCATGGAAATTGAACTGCGTGCCGGCCGCGGTGCGGAAGGTTCCGGTATGGCTGGCGCCGGCGAGTTGCAGGGTCCCCGACTGCACATCGACAAGGCCGTGGTTGTTGAAGTTCTCCGCGGCGCCGCTGCCGAATTGCTCCGCCACTCCGGTACCGGCGGACTTGCGCAGCGTGCCGGCGTTGCTGATCGTGCCGCCGACGGCGGTCGCGTCGAAGAAGCGGCCGTCCGCGCGCACGTCCATCAACCCGCCCACGTTGATGCTGACCGTGCCGCCTTGCAGGTCGATGGCGCTGCCGCCGTTCCAGTTGAGCGTGCCGTCGATGTCCAGGGCACGGGTGAGGGTCTTGGGCGCGACGCCGGAAACGTCGAGCACCACGCCGGAAGCGACCCGGGTACCGCCGCTGCCGCCCATGCTGCCGCCGGTCCAGGTCGAGGTGCCGGCGGTCAGGGTGAGGGGCCCGCTGCCGCCCACCGATCCGGCGCTGAGCGCGAGGCTGCCCACGCTGGTGGTGCCGTTGAAGTTCGCGCCGCCTCCGGCGACGCTGACTTGCGGCGCCGTGACGCTGCCGGAAAAGCTCGTGCTGCCGCCGTTGAAGGCCACGCTCGACCCCGCCGCGCCGGTGAGGGCGCCGAAGCCGAGGGTGCCGCTCGCCACCTGCAAGGTGGCGCCACCGGCCACGCTGATCGCACCGCTGCCGGCGCCGCTGGTGGCGAGCACCTGGGTGCCGCTGGCAACAGTGAACGTGCCATCGACGTTGAAGGCACCCACCGGATTGAAGGTGCCGCCGCCCTTGGTCAGGGTCGCGCCCGCAGCGATGTCGGTGGCGCCCGTGACCGTGAGGGTGCCGGTGCGCACTTCGAGGCTGCCGCCGGGCAAGGACAGCGAGGCCAGGCTGAGGTTGGAGCCGTCGATGACCCGATCGCCCGCACCCGAGATCGCGAAGGTGGCGCCGCCCACGGTGGCGATCGTCCCCGCGCCGCCCATCGATCCGCCGATCCAGTTGAAGGTGCCTGTGTTCTTGTTGAACGTGGCACCGCCGGCAACGCTGAGGGTGCCGCCGGTGAGATCGAAGGTCGCGCCGTCGACCGAACTGGTGCCACCGCTGACGTTGAGCGTGCCCGAACTTGCCAGGCTGCCGCCGATGGTCGCGTTGACGAGGTTGAGCGTGCCGGCGTTGGCGAGCTTGCCGGGACCGCCGAAGGTTCGGCCACTGAGCGTCAGGGTCGACCCGGCAGCGATGGTCGCGCCGGTGGTGGTGCCGGTCATGTTGACGGCCCCGCCGGTGAAATTGAAGCCGCCGCCGAGGTTGAACATGGCGCCGTCGCCGAAATTCACCGTGCCGGCGGTCACGCTGTAACTGGTTCCGGCGCTGCTGGTGAGAACGCCGCCGACGTTGTGCGTGCCGCCGGCCATCGCGACATTGTTGCCCGCAAGATTGACGTTGCCGCTGTAGTTGTTGCTGCCGGAGTACAGGAAGGCGCTGGCAGCACCCGGGTTGATGGTGGTACCGGTGTTGTAGTTGGCCGTGGTCACCCCGACGTTGATGTTGCGCCCGCCCACCGCGGTCACGCTGCCCGCGTTGTTGTTGAACGTCCCCACCCCCGCCGTGGTGACGATCTGGTTGTCCAGCCCGGTGAAGCGCACTTCACCACCCGCCTGGTTGTTGAACACCGCGCCGTTGTTGAGCCCCAGGATGTGCGCATTGTTCGGCTGGTTCAGGTTGAACACCCCGGCATTGTTCACCGTCACGTTGTTCAGGTAGATGTCGGTGTTGCTGCCCCCGGTC
>JAEUOS010000043.1 GCA_016790695.1 Burkholderiales bacterium | reverse complement strand
TCGGCGCCCGTCGGGGTGTCGTTGACCGCGGTGACATTGAACGTGATGGTGTTCGACGCCGTGTCGAACGCGCTGCTCTGGTCGCGCACCGAGAAGGTGAAGCTCGCGTAGCCGGCGCCGTTGGCGTTGGCGGCGGGCGTGTAGACCAGGTTGCCGAGATTCGCGGCCGAGATCACCTGAGGGCCGATCACGGCGACGCCGGACAGCGTCAGGCTGCCGGCACCCGGCAGGGTGTCGATGCGCACCGCGCTCAGCGAATCGCCGGCGTCGACGTCGCCGAAACCGAAATCGGACGCGCTGAAGGTGTAGGCGGTGTCCTCGGCCGTGGTGACGGTCTTGTCGGCGCCCGTCGGCGTGTCGTTGACAGCGGTGACGCTGATCGTCACCGTGGCGTGCGCGGAGTCGAGCGTGCCGTCATTGGCCTTGTAGGTGAAGGAGTCGGTGCCGTTGTAGTCGGCGGCCGGCACGTAGGTGAACGTGCCGTCGGCGTGGAGCGTGAAGCTGCTTGCGTGGGTCGGCCCGCTGACCAGCAACGCGGAGAGCAGGACGCTGTCGATGTCCGAGTCGTTGGCCAGCACGCCGGCGCCTGTCGGCGCACTCGCGGCGGGGCCGACGGTGACGAACGCATTGGTCATCGACAGGTAGTCCGCCTTCGTCCAGGCGGCCGTCTGACTGACGTTTGCGATGCGCGCCTCGTCGAGCTGGCCGTCGAAGAAGCTGCCGGAACCGTTGTCCTGCGAGCCGATCGCCGCGCTCGCCGTCGACGTCGCGGGGAAGGACGTGCCCGCCAGGGAACCCGTCGTCGTCGTCGCCTGGGCCGTGCCGTCGACGTAGATGCTCACCGTCTGGGTGTTCAGGTCGAGCGACGCCGCGACGTGCTTCCAGGTGCCGACCGCGAGCGGATTCGTGGTCGTCACGACGGTCATCAGGGTGGAGTCGTCGGCGCGCACGAGCAGTTGCACGTTCGCCCCGTTCCGCTCGAGCGCCAGCCGCGACGTCGAGGTCGCGACACCGCCGTTGTGTATGCTGGTCGAGATCAGGCCGCTCGAACCGGTCACGTTGTCCGGGTTGACCCAGAGCGACAGCGTGGCCGCGCCCGCGCCGTTGAACAGGTTCAGGTTCGTGCCGAGGCTGACGTGATCGTCGACGCCGTCGAGGTCCTGGTCGGACCCGATGCGCCCGGCCCCCGTGGTGGCGCCGTTGAATGCGGTGGCGTCGATTGCCTGGGCGGTCGCGTCCGCCACGGTCGCGCCGGCCGCACCCATGTGATAGACGGCGCGGAACCCGCTGTTCCAGACGCCGGCGGCGCTCTGTCCGTCGGCGGCCGCGGCATTGCCGTAGTACATGGTCACGGTGTCCGTCCCGGTGGTGTCGATCACCGGCACCCGGACCCAGACGAGCGAGTCGCCGGCCTCGTTCCAGGTGTCGACCTGGTGGGCGAGCGCGGTGCCGTCGGCATCGAAGAAGCGCAGGTCCTGGCCGCCGTTCTGCGTCAGGCTGTAGTCGATGTTGCTGCTGTTGAGCGTGATCAGCACCGGGAAGTCGGCGAGACTGGTGGCGCCGGAGAACGTGTTGCCGCTCATCGTGATCGTGCTGCGGCGGCTCCAGGCGGCGTTCCACCAGTCCCGCGAGAGCGTCCCGTCCTCGTTGACGGTGTAGGCGTCGGCGGCCGCGGCCGGCGCGTCGTTGACCGGCGCGATCGTGATCGCGACCGAACCCGCGACCTGGCCATCGTCGGCGGCGAGGGCCAGCACCTCCGCCGCCGACAGCGCGCGGTCGTAGATGCTCACGTCGTCGACGCGGCCTTCGAGGTCCCAGCCGGGTGTCACGGCCGTGTGGCGTCCGATGTAGGTCGTCGCCGCGCCGGTGTAGTAGATCGAGTCCGTGATCGTCTGGGCGGCAACCAGGGTGCCGTCGATATACAGTGCGTGCCGGTCGCTGGCGTCGTCGAAGACGTACATCACATGGCGCCAGCCGGTTCCCGCGACGAACAGGTTGGAGTGAAGGTCGGACCAGGTGCCGGCGCCCGTCATGATCGCGCCCTTGACGCCGAAGTTGTCGTCGAGCGCGATGTGCATGCGATCGTCGATCGAGATGAACTCCGACCGGCCGCTGGCGAGCGCCGACAGGTTCACCCAGCCGCCGATGGTGACGCTGGACGGCGCCCCGAAGGTGCTGCCGATCTGGATCGCGTCGCCGGTGCCGTCCAGCGCGAGGACGTTGCCGCGCGTGCCGTCGGCGACCACGGCGGCATTGCCCAGCACGCTGCCGGTCTGCAGCGTGCCGGCGCTGGTGTCGCTGCCCGGCGTGCCGGCGCTCTCGAACTGGTAGAAGCCCTGCATGCTCGCGCCGAGCGCGGTGGTCACGGACAGGCTGGTCGCGCCGCTGGTGTCTGCCGGCGGGGTGAAGACCAGGCCGTCGAGGGCGGTGTTGATGGCCGCCTCGGTGCCGGCGAGCACCATGTCGCCGGTGCCGTTGGCGCCGGCGACGATGCTCAGGCCCGCGGTCGACGCCAGCGCCAGCGTGCCGCCGGTCGTGCTCAGGCTCACCTGCAGGGGTGCGGAGGTCAGCGCGGTGCCGTCGTCGACGGTGATCGCGTTGCCGTTGAGCACCGACAGCGTGAGACTGCCGTCCTCGCTGGCGGACTGCGTGCCGGGCAGGGTCTGGACGGCGCCGCTGCTGCTGGTCGAAACGCTCGCCGGCGTCGCGAGCTGGCCGATGTCCGCGAGCGCCAGGGCGCGGTCGTAGACGCGCACGTCGTCGATCAGGCCGTTGAAGTAGTAGCGACCGCCCGCGTTGTTCTGGTCGCGCCCGATGTGCATCACATCGACGCCGGTGACATCGTCGAAGAAGCGGTTGGTGCTGGCGCTGCCGATGTTGTAGGTGACGCTGGCGAGCGCGCCGTCGATGTACAGCTTGTTGCCGCCGGAGTCGACGGTCACCGCGACGTGGTGCCAGTTGCCGTCGTTGACGCTGACCGTCGAGAGCACGTCGAGCTGGCCGACGCCGTTCTCGTAGACCGTGAAGGCGAGCTTGCCGTTGGTGTGCACCCAGAGTGCCGCGGCGCTGACGCTGTCGGCGATGTCGCTGACCTCGACGATCACGCCGCTGGTGGCCGAGGTCCGGATCCACGCCGCCAGCGTGCCGGTGGTGAGCGAGGCGAACGCGGCATCGTGCGCGCCGAGGTCGACATAGTCGTTGCTGCCGTCGAGCGACAGCTTGCCGGCGCCGATCTTGTTGGTGGCCGTGCTGGTGCTGATCGCGGCGCCGTTGGTCAGCGTGCCGTTGTAGACGCTGCCGCCGAGGTCGTTGGCATTGGCGTCGAAGGTCCAGTGGGCCCGCAGGCCGCTGGTGATGTCGAGCAGCCCCTGCCATTGCGCGCGGGCATCGGCGCTGGGCGCGAGCGCGGCCTCGATCGCGCCGGCGGCGAACTCGAGGTCCCAGTCGCCGCCCTGGGCCGCGCTGCCGGTGGGGTCGTCGCTGGCGGCGACGTCGGCGCCGGTCAGGCGCGCGAGCGCGTCCATCAGCGAGCGGCCGTCGGCGCTGGCGGCGACGTTGCAGCCGTAGATGAGCAGGTCGGCGTCGTCGCTCAGGGCCTCGCCCCAGGCCTTGATCCGGGTCGCCGCGGCGAGCAGGGTGTCGCGTTCGAGCGTGGTGGCGCCGAGCGCGACGCGGCCGTCCGCGCCGTGCGAGATCAGGTGGATCGCCGCGATGTCGCGGCGCTCGGCAAGCGCGGCGGTGATCTGCGCGATGCCGTCGCGGTCCGCGTCGAGGGCCACGACGTCGATGCGCCGGCCGTCGTCGCGCTGCCGCGCGAGGTCGGCGGCGAGCGCCGCCGCGTCCGGCACGCGCGCGTCGACGAACACGATCTCGCTGCGTGGCGCCTGCGTCTCGGCCGGCTGCGCCACCGGTGCCGGCGGCGGCGGCGCGGGCGCGTCGAGCAGACGCACGTCGGCCGCCGCACCGGCGACGAGCGGGTCGAGCAGCGCCTGCGCGTCGGCCGAATGCAGGATGCGCGCCTCCAGCGCCTCGACGATCATGCGCGGCGGGGAGGGGCGACGGGCTCGGCGGGTCACGGGGTCATCCGGCATTGCCGGCGCACCGGCGCGCCGCGCGATCCTCGACGCGGCGCGGGCGCGCCGCGGTCACGGCGGCGCGTCGGCGGGAGCTCGCCGGCGTGCGGCGCGCGCGGTCATTGCAGGCCCGCGCGGCGGCGGGGTTCGAGGACGGTGCGCACGCCGTCGTCGGCCGGCGCGTTGTAGGCGGCCGGGCGCAGCGGTCCCGCGGCGGCCTTGGCCGGCTCGGCGCGCGCCGCCGGGACCAGGCCCGAGTTGCAGCGCGCCCCGGCGGGGATGGCGCCGCCCGGGTTGGGCAGGGAGGCGCGCACGCGGAAGGTGTTGCTGCCGGCATCGATGATGCGGTCGACCAGCACCACCCTGGCCTCGCGCGCGCCGATGCCCGGCACGTCCGGCGTGATCTCGGTGGTGGTGCCGGCCTGGATGGTGCCGAACAGGCTGGCCGGGACGATCAGTTCGACCCGGAGCGGATCGATGCGGGCGATGCGGAACATCTGCTTCTGGTCGATCCGCTCGCCGGTGGCGACGTAACGCTCGGCGACGACGCCGTCGATCGGCGCGCGGATGTTGCGCACTTCGAGCTGCGCCTGGGCGAGGTCGAGCTCGCGCCGGAGGATGCGGCGCTGCTCGGTCGCCTGGGTCAGCTTCTGCGCGGCGATGTCGGCCTCGGCGCGCGCCTGCTCGAGCACCTGCTGCGACAGGAAGTTCTTCTTCACCAGGTCCTCGGTGCGGGCCTGCTTCTGGCGCAGGAAGTCGAGGTTCGACTGTGCCGCCTGCACCTCGGCGTCGGACTGCGCGCGCGCCTGGGCGATCGAGAGCGACGCGCGCTCGACGTCGGCCTTCAGCGTCGCGAGCACCTGGCCCTTGCGCACCAGGTCGCCGCGCTCGACGTGCAGGGTTTCGACCGCGCCGACGACCGAACTGCCGACCTCGGCGATCGATTCCGGCTGGATCAGGCAGCCCACGCGCAGCGGCGGCGCCGCCGTTGCGACCGCGGCGGCGGTGGCGGCGGCGAGCGCCAGCGCGGCGCTCGCGCGGCGCCACGGACGGGCACGGGACGGGACAGAGTCAGCGGGTCGGGTCATCGACGGACGGGCATGCCAGGGTGCGGTCATTCGGCGGGAACGCCGGCGGGGTTGCGCGCATCCCATGCGGCATCGGCCGCCAGCATCGCGCGCCGCTGCCGGCGCGCGCGCCGCTCCGCGAGCCACTGCGGCGTGCGTACCAGGAACCCGATCGCCCAGCGCGGTTTCATCAGGCCATTCTCCGGCAGCAGGCGACGCAGCCAAGCCGGGAAAAGCGGGGCGATCAGGGGCTGATTCGCGGCGAGGATGGTCTCGGCGCTGCCGGGGTCGCCGCGGCGCGCGGCGCGGCCGACGAGCTGGCGGTCGATGCGGGCGGACGCGTTGTGCTGGCAGCAGATCAGGTGCAGGCCGCCGCGCGCGGCGACCGCCGGGTCGAGCGGGATGTCGGTGCCGCGACCGGCGATGTTGGTGGCCACGGTCACGCGCGCCGGTGCGCCGGCGGCGGCGACGATCTCGGCCTCCGCGGCCTCCATGCGGGCATCGAGCACCTGGTGCGCGATGCCGGCGGCGCCGAGCCGCGCCGCGAGCGCCCGGCTCTCGGCCACCGAGTCGGTGCCGACGAGCACCGCGCGACCGGCGGCGACGATCGCGCGCACGCGCGCGACGACGGCGTCGAACTGCCGCTCGCGATCGCGCAGGATGCGCGTCGGCAGGAGCACGCGGCGCGACGGCGTGCGCAGCGGCACCGCGATCACGCGCAGCCCGTAGACGGCGCGCAGCTCGGCGCGCGCCTCGGCCAGCGTTCCGCTCATGCCGCCGACCTGCCAGAAGCGGCGGAACAGGCGCTGGTAGGTGATCTGCGCGCGGGTCACGTTCTCCGGCGTCGGCGGCAGGCCTTCCTTGAGCTCGATCATCTGGTGCAGGCCGCCGGTCCACGACCGGCCCGCGGCGAGCCGGCCGGTGCCGGGGTCGATGATCGCCACCTTGCCCTCGCGCACCAGGTAATGGGTGTCGCGCCGGTAGAGCGCGAGCGCGGCGAGCGCGGTCGCGACCGCCTCCTCGCGCGCCAGCCGGCGCTGCCAGAGGGCCGGCAGCGCGGCGGCGTCGGCCGCGAGGCGCGCAGCGCCGGCCGGCGTCAGCCGCGCCTGCATCGCGTCCGGCGCGAGCCGGTAGTCGCGGCCCGGCGCCAGGCCGCGGGCGAGCGCGAGCGCGGCGCGATGGAAGTCGTCGCGCGCCGGGTTGGGTGCCGGCTCGGCCAGGATCAGCGGCACGCGCGCGTCGTCGATCAGGCAGCTGTCGGCTTCGTCGACCAGCGCCAGGCACAGGCCCCGCAGCACCGGCGCCGCGCGCGCCGTGCCCGCGAGGCGGGCGGCGCGCGCCTCGAGGTCGCTGGCGGCGCCGTCGCGCGCGATGCGGTCGCGCAGGTAGTCGAACGCGAGTTCGCTCGCGGTGCAGTAGGTGATGTCGCAGGCGTACTGGGCGCGGCGCGCAGCGGCGTCCATCGCGGCCTCGATCGCGCCGACCGTCAGGCCGAGCGCGGCGGCGACCGGGCGCAGCAGCGCGGCGTCGCGCCGCACCAGGTAGTCGTTGGCGGTGATCACGTGGACCGGTGCGCCGGCGCGCGCGGCGACGACGGCGCCGAGTCCCATCGCGTAGGTCTTGCCCTCGCCGGTGGCCATTTCCGCGAGGTGGCCGTCGAGCATGATGCGGGCCGCCAGCAGCTGCGTGTCGTGCAGCGCGACGCCATGTACCGCGGCGAACGCGCCGACGGCGGCGCGGAAGGCGAGGATGTCGTCGCGGCGGGCGCCGCGCGGGGCGTCCGCGCCGCGCACCGCGGCGACGAAGTGCCGTGCCTGCGCGAGCCCGGCGCGTCCGGGCCGGTGCGGCGGCCGGCGCGCCGCGTCGCGCCGCTCGGGGAACGCGCCGTGGACCGCGCCCGGGGCGGGCAGCGTCGCGGCGCTCATCCCGCGGCGGCGCCGGACGGCGCGGCGGACCGGTCGCGCGCGCTCACGGCGCGGGGCTGAAGCGCGCGAGGAACAGGCTGCGCGCCTGACGGTACAGCTGGCCCGCCAGGGGTTCGGTCCCGTGCTCGAAGCGGACCCAGGCGCGGCTGCCGACCCGCTCGAGATCCTGCGCCGGCAGCTTCAGGTCGATCAGCACGACCGGCGTGGTCAGGCGCAGCCCGCGGCGGTCCTCGGGGTCGGTCGCGAACGGGCCGCCGCCGGCCTCGGCGAGTGCCGCCGAGGGCAGTTCGAGGCTGGCGGCGGGCACGTCGCGCACCGGCTGCGCCTCGAGGTCGCGGCCGGGCGCCTCGGCCAGGCGCACGCGCACGCGGCGCGTCTGCTCGCGCACCAGCGCCGCATCGGCATGCGGCACGGCGGCGCGCACCACGATCTGCTCGCGGTCGAGCACGTAGCCGAGCGGGGCGCCGCGTTCGACGTAGCGTCCGGGCATGTCGGCGGCGCGCGGCAGCACGAGGCGGCCGGCGGCCCCGCTGCGGACCGTCAGCGCGTCGAGCCGCGCCTGCAGGTGCGCCAGCTCGGCCTCGATGCGCGCGCTCTCCTGTGCCGCCTCCTCGGCGCGCTCGCGGCGCTCCGCCGCCAGCGCGCCGTGGCGTTCGGCCTCGTGCTGCGCGAGCTGGGCGGCGAGGCGGTCGCGCGCGGCGACCAGCGCCGGGTCGGCGAGCTCGACGAGCACCTGGCCGGGTGCGACGCGGCTGCCGTCGGCGCTCCGCAGCGCAACGACGAAGCCGGCGGTCTGCGGCCGCACCTGGGCATCCTCCGGCAGCCAGACCACGCCCTGGGCGGCGGTGGTGAGCGGCAGCGGCAGGACGAAGGCGAGCGCGGCAACGGCGGCAGCGGCGGCGCCGACCGCGCCGGCGGCGCGCAGGCGCGCGCGACCGTCGCTGTGTTCGCGCCACAGGCGCACGAGACCCAGCACGAGCGGCCGGATCAGGCCGGCGACGACCAGGCCGGCGGCGAGCGCGCCGAGCGCGATCGACATGCCGCCGAGCCAGAGGATCACGCCCAGCCCGAGGACCGCGCGGCAGGCGGCGGCGGCCGGCGCATACAGGACCAGCCACTTGGTTTCGCCGGGCGCGGCCGGCATGCCGGCCGCGGCGGGCACGCCGATCACGCGCCGCGCCAGCCGGCCCCACCAGGCGGCGCTGCGCTGCGCGAGATTGGGCAGCTCGAGGAGGTCGGTGAGGACATGGTAGGCGTCGAAGCGCAGCAGCGGGTTGCCGTTGAACAGCAGGGTCGAGACGCTCGCGGTGACGAGCGTGGCGAAGGCGAGGTCGCGCACCAGGCCCGGCTGGGCGCCGATCCACACCGCCAGCGCGAGCGCGGCGACGGCCAGCTCGGCCATGACGCCGGCCGCGCCGACGGCCACGCGCTGGCCGCGCGAGCGGAAGGCCGCGGCGTCCGAGGCATCGACATAGGGCGCGGGCGTGAGCAGGAACACCGAGATGCCGGCCTGGTGCACCTCGCCGCCGAACTGGCGCACCGCCAGCGCGTGCGCCAGTTCGTGCAGGGCCTTGAGCGGCGGGAACACCAGCCAGGCGAGCCACACCCAGCGCGTGCCGCCGGCCGCGGCCGCGAGCTCGGGCAGGTGCAGGACGGCGGCGGCCGCGGCCAGCGCCACGACGGCGAGCCAGAGCCACAGGCTGCCGGGGAAGAAGGCGAGAGCGCGCAGCGCGTCGAGGCGCCGGATCAGCGGCCAGGGGTCGCCGAGCGGCACGCGGAACGCGAGCGGATTGAGGGCCGCCAGGTAGTTGCGGCCGGCGGCCTTGGCCGCGCCGGCCGGCCGCGCGCCGGTGTGCAGCAGGCCGTGCGCGGTGAGTTCGTCGAGCAGCTGCAGCACCTCACCCTGGGTCGGCGCGGCGTCGCCGGCCTCGTCCTGCAGCGCGTCCCAGGCGTCCTCGACGGTGCGCTCGCCGTCGAGGCGGCCGACCAGCGCGTAGGCGGCCTCGTTGAGCTGGTACTGGCGGCCGCCGGCCGCATCGGCGAGCACGACGTGGCGCACGCCGCGCGCGTGGCGCACCTCCACCCGCACGTCGGGGTGCAGGCGCGGGCGCTGGCGCGCGATCCGGTACCAGAGCGGGCTGAACAGCGGCCGATGCATGGCGCTCAGGCGCCGAGCGCCCACAGGCGCAGGCGCAGCCAGTCGATCAGGCGATGGCCCCAGATCCAGCCGAGCGCGCGCTCGCCGGCGTGGATGCGGGCGACGCCCTGCAGCCCGGGCCGCACCGCGGCCGGCGGGTGCTCGAGCGTGCCCTCGACCTCGAAGGCATTGCGGCCGTCGCGCGCGATCGCGACCGGCGTGATGCGGCTGACGCGGAACGCGATCGCGTCCTCCGGCAGCGCGGCGAGCGTCAGCGATCCGCGTGCGCCGGCGGCCAGGTGCGGCATGTCGCGCTCGTCGACCTCGACGATCAGGCGGTAGCTGCCGGCGGGCGCGAGGGTGAGCAGCGCGTCGCCGCGCGCGACCGGCGCGCCGAGTGACTGGGTGAGGTCGCCCTTGATCACGATGCCGGCGATCGGGGCGGCCAGGCGCGACCGGCTGCGCTGCTCGTCGATCAGCGCGAGCTGCGCGGCGGCGGCATCGGCGCGCGCGGCGGCGCTCGCATACTGGGCGCGGTCGTCGCGCGCGAGGGCGGCGCGCAGCGCGCCCTCGTGCTGGGCGATCTCGGCATCGAGCTTGCGCCGTTCGAGTTCGAGGTCCTCGCCGGCCAGCTCGGCCAGCAGCTGACCTTCGGCCACCCGGTCGCCGGGTCGCACGTGCACGGTCTTGACGAAGCCGTCGGTCGGCGCGGCGACGACGCGCTGGACCGCGCCCTCGAGCCGCGCCGGCGCGCCGAGCCAGTGCTCGCCGGGCCAGGCGAGGAGCGCCGCGACGGCGGCGGCGAGGCCGGCGCCGATGGCGCTGCCGCGCCACGCCTGGCGCCGCAGGCGCGCGCGCAGGCGCGCGGTCCACGGGCGTTCGTCGGCGGCGAGCAGGTCCAGTGCCGGGCCCAGGAGGCAGGCGAATTCCTCGGCGCGCGCGACGGCGGCGGCCCCGGGTGCGCCGGCCGCGTCGGGCTCGAAGACCAGCGCGCCGAACACGCGCGCCGCGCGCGCGAGCGGCACGGTGAACACCGTGCCGGCGCCGCGCCGCGCCAGCGCCGCGTGCGCCAGCGCGATGCGGCTGCGGCTGCCCGGCACGGCGGGTACGGCGACCGTGGCTTCCTGCATCACCGCCTCGTCCATCGCGTCGGCGAGGCTGCGCAGGAGCGCGTTGCCGGCGGCGGGCAGGGTCCCGTGCGACAGCGCGACGACGCGACAGTGGCCGCGTTCGAGCAGGCCGACGGCGACGCGGCTGCAGCCGAGCACCGCGGCCAGGCCGGCGGCGGCGGCGCGCGCCGCGTCGGCGACGTTGTCGCAGGCCATCACGGCCGCGTGCAGCCGCACCAGCGCGGCAGCGTCGGCGGACGGGGGCGCGAGCGCCGTGCCCGGCGTCGCACCCGCCGCGGCGGCGCCGGCCGGCGCCGGCCGCACCGCCTCCTCCCAGTCCATGTTGGCGGCGCGCAGCTGGAACGCGACTGCGCCGAGCGCCTGGTTGCGGCTCTTCAGCGGCAGCGACACGACGCCGTCGTTGCGGTAGGGCTGCGCCGCGGCCGCGCCGCCCTGGCGCTGCTGCGCGAGCGCGGCGGCGGCGGCGGCGACCAGGCGCTGATCCTGGCCGAAGGCGGCCGGCCACGCGGCGGCGAGCGCGGGCGGCGCCTGCGCGTCCGGCGCGACCAGGATCACGCCGCCGGCGATCGCCGTGCGCGGCGCGCAGAACTGTTCGAGCCAGACCTGGAGATTGCCTTGGGACACGAATGCGGTAGGGGAGCGCAATGGTTGGCGCCGACCCATGCCGGCACCGCCCGGACGCAAGCCCGGGTAGTGCGATTAGAAACCACGCCGGCGGCGCCCTTCCGCAGAGCAGGCGGGGATTTCGGCCGCTGTTCGCGGCCCTCAAGCGCGCGCGGCCGCGGCCGATAAGCTTCCGGAGGACTGCATGGCGCCCAGATCACGTACCGCGAACACTTCCCCGGTGCAGCCGACCCGCGCGCGGCCTTCGGCGCTGCGCGGCGTCGCGGCCGTGACGCTCGCGCTGCCGGCGACGCTGGCGGCGGCAGCCGCCGGGCCGTCGGCGGCCGCCACGGGCGCTGTTGTCGATCCCGCACTGGCCGGCGCTCTGGCGCTCGGCCTGGTGCTCGGCCTGCTGCTGGGCCTGGCCCGCGGCGCGCGCGCCGCGCGGCGCGCCGGGGCCGACGGCTCCCGCGCCGGCGCTCCCGCCGCTCCGGCCCGCGCCGACACGACGGGCGCGCTCGCCGTGCTCGCCGACATCGATCGCGGCATCCTCGCCGGCGCACGCATCGAGCGCATCGTCGATGCCGTCCTGCAGGCGGCACCGCGCGCGCTCGGCATGCCGCTGGCGGCGGTCACCTTCCTCGACCCGGAGGAGGCGCGCCCGCCGCGCACCCAGGTCGCCGACCCCGGCGGGGCGCGGCCGCACGCGGCCGGCGCGACACCGGTCGCGACCGATCTGCTCAAGCGCCTGGCGCGGATTCCCGAAGGTTGCACGATCGACGACCCGGCGCGGCACCCGCATCTGGCGCCGCTGGCCGCGCACGGCGCGGTCGCGGCGCTGTCGCTGCCGCTGTTCCTCGACGCACGCCTGGCCGCGGTGCTCTCGATCGGCGTGCCGCGGCGCGGCGCGCTCGACGACCGGACGCGCGCGCTCGCCGCCGATCTCGCCGGGCGCCTGTCGGTGGCGCTGACCGCCGCCTCGCGCGACCGCCAGCTGCATTGGCAGACCCACCACGACGACATCACCGCGCTGCCGAACCGGCGCTACGCGCAGGACCGGCTGGCGCAGGAGATCGGGCGCGCGCTGCGCGACGGCCGCGGCTTCGCGCTGCTGTTCCTCGACCTCGACCAGTTCAAGCACGTCAACGACGGCTTCGGCCACGACACCGGCGACACCGTGCTCGAGCAGGCGGGCCGGCGCATCCGCCACTGCCTGCGCATGGAGGACGTGGTCGCGCGCTTCGGCGGTGACGAGTTCCTGGTGCTGCTGCCGGCCGCGGGCAATGCGAAGGACGCCGCCAAGGTGGCCGAGAAGCTGGTGCAGGCGCTGGCCGAGCCGTTTCGCATCGGCGGCGGCTGCCACCAGCTCGGCGCGACGGTCGGCATCAGCCTGTTCCCGTCCGACGGGCGCAGCGCCGAGCGCCTGATGCGCAACGCCGATTTCGCGATGAACCGCGCCAAGGCGGCCGGGCGCAACCAGTACGCGTTCTACGACGAGGGCGTGAACCTCGCGGTGCAGGCGCGCATCGAGCTCGAGGGCGACCTGCGCGCGGCGCTCGAGCGCGGCGATCTGCACCTGGTGTACCAGCCGCAGATCGACCTGCGCAGCGGCCGCATCGTCGCCGCGGAGGCCCTGCTGCGCTGGAAGCATCCGGAGCGCGGCTTCGTGCCGCCGCTGGAGTTCATCGCGCTGGCCGAGCAGAGCGCGCTGATCGAGGACATCGGGGTCCATGTGCGCGCCGCCGCCTGCCGCCAGTACGCGCAGTGGCAGGCGCAGGGACTCGCGCCGCCGCGCATCGCGGTCAACGTTTCCGCACGCGAGGTGCGGCGGCCGGGCTTTGCGGCCCGCGTGCGGCGCGAACTGGCGCAGTCGGGCATGCGCGGGCGCCACCTCGAGTTCGAACTGACCGAGTCGCTGCTGGCGGGCGACTCCGCCGAGGTCAAGGCGACGCTGGCGGAGCTGCGCGCGCTCGAGCTGCACCTGTCGATCGACGATTTCGGCACCGGCTATTCGTCGATGTCCTATCTGCGCGACTTCCCGTTCACCGCGCTCAAGATCGACCGGGCGTTCGTCTCCGGCATCGGCAGCGGCGAGGGCGCCGACGCGCTGGTGCGCGCCATGCTGGCGCTCGCGCGCGGCCTCGAGCTCGAGGCGGTCGCCGAGGGCGTCGAGACCAAGGCGCAGCAGGATTTCCTGGCGGCGGCCGGCTGCCAGGTCGGCCAGGGCTACCTGTGGGCCAAGCCGCTGGCGCCGGAGGAGTTCGCGCGCCTGATGCGCGGCTGGGTCGCGACCCCGCGCCCGCTCGTGGTGGTCGCCGGCGACCGGCGCCTGGCCTCGGTCTAGGCGGCGCGCCGGATCGGGCGCGGCGCGCGTACGCGATGGCCGGCGCGCGGCCTCAGCGCGTCGCGCCGGGGACGCCGATGGCGACCGGCCGGATCGCCGAGCCCGCCGCCCCCTTCTCCAGCAGCGGCAGGATCATCGTGCACGAGGTCCAGACGCGGTCCTTCGCCAGCTGGTCGAGCCTGGCGTTCTCGACGTGGTGGATGCCGAGCTGGGTCAGCAGGTGGTGGTGGACCGAGAACGGCAGGCCGGCCGGCGCGTCCGGTGCCGGCGCGCCCTTGCCGGCGAGCATGCCGTCGGAGACCGCGTCGATGAACGGGGTGTCGAGCCCGACGGCGACGATGCGCTTCTGCCCCAGCCACAGCGCCGCGCCATAGCTCAGGCCCGGCGCCTTGGAATAGTAGGCCTTGTCGGTGTCCGGGTCCTTCCACAGCTCGCCCCAGCCGGTGTGGATGTAGACCACGTCGCCGGGCAGGATGCCGCGCCGGGACAGGCCCTGGGCCTTGAGCATGGCCTGGATGTCGGCGGCGGTGACGACGTCGCCGGCCTTCATCATCTGCCCCTTGCCGACGTGGGCCTTGGCGTCGAGCAGGACCGCGGTGGTCACGATCGGCGGCACCTTCTCCATGCCCAGCTTGAGCAGCGGCGAATCGGGCGTGGGCTTGACGTCCTTCTGCGTGAAGCCGCCGTAGTAGAGCGCGGAATCCAGCGGCGGGGTGCCCTTGCCGTCCCACGGCGACTTGAAGTAGGCGAAGTGGCCGAGCGCGTCGAACTGGGTTCCCTGCTGGCCGGGCTCGACGTTCTCGTTGTAGGTCTCGGCGTTGAACGCGTGCGCGGTTCCGGGGATGGTCGCGGAGGCCTTGGGCTTGGGGGCGTAGTTGCCGGCGAACGGCGACATCGGCATCGTGCCCGAGCGCACCTGCGACACCTCGTAGGTGCGCGCCTTCGGGTGCGCGAGATGCGGCGCGCAGCGCGCGTAGGTGCCCGGGCCGATCTGGTTCGCCATGCCGCGCTCGTCGCCCGGCGCCCAGGGCGGCGCCGGGATCGGACTGCGCGCCGCAACCGGGACGGCGAGGGCCGCGAACGCGGCGGTGGCGGCGGTGGCGAGGAGGGCGTGGCGCAGCGGCGTCGGCATGATGGCGGGTTCCCCTGGTGGTCTGGAGCGTCGATGGTACTCCTGCGGCGCGCGCCGGATCAGGGACGCGGCGGCGGCTGAGGCGACCGTGGCACCTCTGGCGCCTGCGGCACCGGTGGCGGCTGCGCGGCGGCGCGCACGGCGGTGCCACCCAGCACGATGCGTGCGCCGCGCGCGTAGGTCCAGTAGGCCCAGGCCCATTCGATCAGCACCATCAGCCGGTTGCGGAATCCGATGAGGAAGAACACGTGCGCAGCCAGCCAGAACCACCAGGCCGGCAGCCCCGACAGGCGCAGGCCGCGCAGGTCGACCACCGCCGCCATGCGGCCGATCGTCGCGAGGTTGCCGAAGTCGCGGTAGCGGAACGGCGCCGTCGGCCGGCCCGCCGCGCGCGCCTGCATGTTGCGCGCCGCGTGCGCGCCCATCTGCTTGGCGGCGGGGGCCACCCCCGGCACCGGCCGGCCGTCGGCCTGCGCCAGGCTCGCCAGGTCGCCCGCGACGAACACTTCCGGGTGGCCGGGCAGGCTCAGGTCGGGCGCCACGCGGACGCGCCCGGCGCGGTCGAGCAGGTCGGCGGCACGGCCGGCGGCGAGCCGGCGCCCGAGCGGGGAGGCGGCGACGCCCGCCGCCCACAGCACGGTGCGGCAGGGCACGAAGGCTTCGCCGAGGCGGTAGCCGCGGGCGTCGATCGATTCGACGGGCTGGCCGGTGACGACCTCCACGCCGAGGCGCTCGAGCTGGGCCCGGGTGCGCGCCTGCAGCGCGGGCGGGAAGCTCGCGAGCAGCACGGGGCCGGCCTCGATCAGCCGCACCCGCGCCAGGCGCGGATCGATGCGGCGGAACTCGTCGCGCAGTGTGTGCCGCGCGATCTCGGCCAGCGTGCCCGCGAGCTCGACCCCGGTGGGACCGCCGCCGACGACGGCGAAGTGCAGCTCGGCCGCGCGCTCGTCGGCGCTGGCGGCGGCCTCGGCGCGCTCGAACGCCAGCAGCACGCGGCGCCGCATCTCGAGCGCGTCGTCGAGCGTCTTCAGGCCCGGCGCGTGCGGCGCCCAGTCGTCGCGCCCGAAATAGGCGTGGGCGGCGCCGCTCGCGACCAGCAGGTCGTCGTAGTCGAGGCCCGCGCCGTCGGCGAGCACGACGCGGCGCGCGTCCAGGTCGATGTCGGCGACCTCGGCGAGCAGCACGCGCACGTTGCGCTGCCGGCGCAGGATGTGGCGCAGCGGCGCCGCGATCGCCGGCGCCGACAGGCCCGCGGTCGCCACCTGGTAGAGCAGCGGCTGGAACAGGTGGTGATTGGCGCGGTCGACCAGCGTGATGTCGGCGTCGGCGCGCGCGAGCGCGCGCACGGCCCAGAGTCCGGCGAAGCCGCCGCCGACGATCACCGTCTGGCGGCGGCGCGGGGCGGCACGGGTGGCGGGCATGGGCGGGGAGGGCAGGACGACGGCCGGGCGACGGCCGGGCGACGGCCTGGAAGCCATTATCGCCGCCGCGGCGTCCCGATTGCCGCCGCGGCGGCGGCGCCAAAGACAAAGGGCCACCTTGCGGTAGCCCTTTGAATTGTATGGCGCGGCTGGCAGGATTCGAACCCACGACCCCTTGGTTCGTAGCCAAGTACTCTATCCAACTGAGCTACAGCCGCGTGCCGCGAAGTATACCAGAACGGCGCCGGCCCGGGCTACTTTTGTCGAACGCAATCAACGTAGTAGCGCCGCCGGCCGTCGACCTCCTCCTTGGCCAGGCCGTGGATGTCGGTCTCGAAGCCCGGAAACTTCTCGTTGAAGGTGCGGGCGAACTTCAGGTACTCGACGATGGTCTTGTTGAAGCGCTCGCCGGGGATCAGGAGCGGGATGCCGGGCGGATAGGGCGTGAGCAGGATGCTGGTCACGCGGCCCTCGAGGTCGTCGATGCCGACGCGCTCGATCTCGCG
>JAEUOS010000003.1 GCA_016790695.1 Burkholderiales bacterium | reverse complement strand
GAGCAAGTGATTCTCGAGGACATCCGCCGGGTCGCCGCGGTGCGCGATGCCGTTGGGCCGGATGTGCAACTCTACGTCGACGCCAATTGCGGGCTCGACCTGTTCCACGCCGCGCGCCTGGCGCAGGCCATCGAGGACATGGACATCACCTTCTTCGAGGAGCCGATCACGCAGAACGACGTGCCGTCGATGGCAGAGCTCCGGCGCCGAACCAGGATCCCGCTCGCGGCCGGGCAGAACGAGGGACTCGCGTTCCGCTTTCGCGACCTGCTGGTGCATCGCGCCGCCGACGTGCTGCAGCCCAACGTGACCATCTCCGGCGGCTACTCGCAGTGCGTGAAGATCGCCGGCATGGCGCAGGCCTTCAACGTGCCGATCGACAACGGCGGCGCCTGGCCGTTCCACAACATGCACCTGCATGCGGGCCTGGCCAACGGCGGGCTGGTCGAGTACCACTACGTCGCGGTGCTGGTGCTGAAGCAGATCTTCGACGGCCTGCCCGAGCCCGCGGACGGCTGGCTCGACCTGCCCGACACACCGGGCCTGGGCTTCGCGCCGAA
Organism: Burkholderiales bacterium; assembly: GCA_016790695.1. Classification (GTDB taxonomy): domain Bacteria; phylum Pseudomonadota; class Gammaproteobacteria; order Burkholderiales; family JAEUOS01; genus JAEUOS01. The sequence continues at coordinate 10,118 of JAEUOS010000003.1, read as the reverse complement.
CGCGGCGCGCGTGCGCGAACTGGCGAAGCTGCCGACCTCGCGCGGCAGGGGCAAGGCGTGAAGCGCCGATCGACTGGAGGAACCATGAACCGACTGCTCGCCGCGCTCTGCGGTGCCTGCGCCGTGCTCGCCTGCGCGAGCGCGGCGGCGCAACCCTATCCCGGCCGTCCGGTGAAGATGCTGGTCGGTTATGCCGCCGGCGGCGGTGCCGATGCGCTCGCGCGCCTGACCGCGACGCAGCTGGGCGAGGCGCTCGGCCAGTCCTTCGTGGTCGAGAACCGCGCGGGCGCCGGCGGCACGCTCGCCGCCGACGCGGTGGCCAAGGCGCCGGCCGACGGCTATACCCTCCTGTTCGGCGAGACCGGGCTCCTGATCGCGCCGGCGATGTATCCCGCGCTGCCGTTCGACCCGGTGAAGAGCTTCGCGCCGGTGGGCGGCGTGACGGCATTGCCGCTGGTGATCGTCGTCAATCCGTCGGTGGCGGCGAAGAACGCCGCCGAACTCATCGCGCTGGTCAAGGCCAGCCCCGGCAAGTACAGCTACGCCTCGCCCGGCGTCGGCTCGGTGCACCACCTGGCGATGGAGCTGCTGAAGAAGAGCGCCGGGCTCGACTACGTGCACGTGCCCTACAAGGGCGCCTCGGCGATCATCCCCGACCTGGTCAGCGGCCAGATCCCGATCGCGGTGCTGTCGGCGCCGCCGGCGCTGGCGCAGGCGCGCGCCGGCAAGCTGCGCGCGATCGCCCTCACGAGCCCGGTGCGGGTCGCCGGCGCGCCCGACTGGCCCGCGCTTGCCGACACGATCGCCGGCTTCGACGCCTCGCCGCGGCTGTTCGTGCTCGCCCCGGCCGGCACCCCGGGCGCGGTGGTGGCGCGCCTGGATGCGGCGATCAGGGCGATGCTCGCCAGGCCGGCCGTGGTCGAGGCCCTCGCGGCGCAGGGCGCGACGCCGTCGCCGGCCGGCCCCGAGGAACTCGGCGCCTTCATGGCCGCCGAGGTGCGCAAGTGGGGCGTGGTGGCGCGCGAGTCGGGCGCGAAGGCGCAGTAGCCCGCGCCGTTGCCAGGCTACAGCCCCGCCATCCCCTTCTCGACGAAGCTCAGGTCCCAGGCGTCGTCGAAGCGGAAGCTGCCCGGCACGCCCGGCTGGTTGAGGAGCTTCAGTTCCGCGTCGAGGAACTCGACGTTGCGCTGGAACTGCGGGCGCGTCGGCACCGGCGTCTTCATGTACATCGCCGCGTTGTTGGCGAAGGCGCGCTCGAACAGGTCGTCGTCGAGGTCCTTGAAGTACTCGCGCGCCCACTTGCGGAACGCGGCGCGGTCGCCGTGGATCGCGCGCAGCGCGAGGGCGATGCCGCGGCAGTAGGCGGCGAGCTCGCGCGGCTTTTCCTTCATGGTCTTCTCGGTCACCGAGGCCGAGATGTAGAGATAGTCGGCGAGGTCGGGCGGCGGGTTGTTGACCATGTTGAACAGGTAGGCGCCGCCGAACTTCGACACCGCGACGTCGGAGGTCGGCGAGGACAGGCAGAAGCCGTCGATCTGCCCCTTGTCGAAGGCGGCGATCATCGCCGCCGGCCCGCCCTGCACCGGCACCAGCTGCGCCTCGCGGTCGGGGTTGATCCGCGCGATGTTCATCATGTAGCGCGTGAGCTGGTCGGGCCCGGCGCCGGGCCCGGTGGTGCCGATGCGCAGGCCCTTCAGGACCGCCGCCTTGGCCGCGACCGGCGAGGCCTCGGTGACGCCGGCCTTGTCGGCGAAGGTCTTCTTGACGACGATGTTCGACGCGTACTTGTTGACGAAGCCGCAGATCATCTTCACCGGCTGCTTGCGGATCTGCACGCGCATGTTCTGGGTCGGCGCGCCGAGCAGGATGTCGGCCGCGCCGGAGAGCAGCGCGTCCTGGTTGACGCCGCGGTTGGTGGCCGCGAGCCCGACCGACAGGCCGGACTTGTCGAACAGCTTGGTGAGCGCCGCGTAGTCCTCGGGGCTCCAGAGCCAGGAGCGCGCGGTGGAACGGATCGAGGTCAGCTTGCCGGCCGGGGCGGCCTGGCCCAGCGCGCGCGGCGCGGCGCCGACCAGCGCGGCGGAGGCGATGCCCTTCAAGATCAGGCGGCGTTCGGTGTGCTTGTCCATCGCAGGCTCCTTCAGTGGGTGGCGGCGCCGTTGCGCAGCAGGCGCCCCGGCAGGGAGTGGGCGGCGGGCCAGGCCGCGCCGGGCGCGGGCAGGACGGCGCCGTTGACGATCACCGCGTCGATGCCGCGCGGCCGCGAGATCAGGCGGTCGGCGCCGGCCGGCAGGTCGTGGACGCGCTCGAGCGGACCGGCGGCGACCGTGGCGGGGTCGAACACGACGACGTCGGCGGGCCGGCCGACGGCCAGGAGGCCGCGGTCGCGGATGCCGAACACCTGCGCCGGGCGCGCGCTGAGCATGTGCACGGCGCGCTCCAGCGTCAGCGCGCCGCGCTCGCGCACCCAGTGGCCGAGCAGATGGGTCGCGTAGCAGGCATCGCAGAGCTGCGACAGGTGCGCGCCGCCGTCGCCCAGGCCGAGGACGACGTTGGGATCCCGGAGGATCTCCTCGACCTCGTCCTCGTCGAAATTGACCACCGGCACCCGGAACCGCACCGGCGCGCCGCCAAGCAGCGCGAGGTCGAGCATCAGGTCGGCCGGGTGGACGCCGCGGTCGCGCGCGATGTCGTGCAGGCGCCGTCCGACCAGGGGCGGCTCCTGCTCGCAGTACGAGACCTCGGTCAGGCGCCAGCTCGCGCGGCGCGACTCGCCTTCGGCGCGTCCGGCCGAGAAGTAGTCGTCGCGGCCGCCGCGGCCCGCGACCTCCTCGCGCAGCTGGGCGCGGAAGCCGGCGTCGGCATAGATGCGCGCGCGCGCTTCCGGCGTGACGGCGCGGCGTACCGGCTCGAACAGCTTCCAGGTGTCGAACACCACCGGCGAGCGGAAGTCGTACTCGATGACGATCGGCCGGCAGGCCGTCTGCGGATGGATCGGCAGGCCGCGCGCGATCAGCGCCGCGCTCCGCTCCAGCGTCTCGCGATGCCCGCCGGCGCCGCGCTGCCCGGCCAGGAGCGCGGTCCAGCACACGGTGGAACCGCTGGCCTGGTGCAGCTGCTCGAACATCGCGAAGTCCGGCTCGCGCAGCAGGTTGTAGTGGATCATGCCGCTGCCCGCGGCGCGCACCGCGCCGGCGAGCGCGAGCAGCTCGTCGCGCGCGGCGAGCCGGCTCGGCACCGGCTTGCCGTCGAAGCCGACGTGCACCGGCGAGACCGAGGTGGCGAAGGCGATCGCGCCGGCCTGCAGGCCCTCGGTCACGATGGCGCGCATCTGCGCGATCTCGTCCGCCGTGGCCGCGCGCTCGACCGCCGCCTCGCCCATCACGTAGAGACGCGTCGGGGTGTGGCCGATCATCACCGCGGTGTTGATCGCGGTGCCGCGCGCCTCCACCGCGTCGAGGTACTGCGGAAAGGTCTCGAACGGCCAGTCGGCGCCGAGGCCGGTCTCGAGCGCCGCCAGGCTCATCGCCTCGACGCGCTCGAGGGTGCGCAGGATCGCGCGCCGCCCGTGCACGCGCGTCGGCGCGATGCCGAAGCCGCAGGATCCCATCACCGCGGTGGTCACGCCGTGCCAGGGCGAGACCGTCAGCAGCGGGTCCCACAGCACCTGGGCGTCGTAGTGCGTGTGGATGTCGACGAAGCCCGGGCACACCACGCGGCCGCGCGCGTCGATGCTGCGGCGCGCGGGCTCCGGGGCCTGGCCCAGCGCCACCACCCGGCCGTCGCGGATGCCGACGTCGCCTTCGCGGCGCGGCGCGCCGCTGCCGTCGATCAGGGTGCCGCCGGTGATCTTGAGGTCGTACATGGAAGTCCTATCGCTGGCCGCGCCAGCGCAGCAGTCGATTCTCGAGTTTCTTCAGGCCCGCGTTGAGGACGATGCCGGTGACCGCGAGCACCGCGAGGCCGGCGAACACGCCGGCCGTGTCGAACAGGCCCGACGCCTGGCCGATCAGGAAGCCGATGCCGCGGTTCGACGAGATCAGCTCGCCCACCACCGCGCCGATCAGCGCGTACGGCACCGAGACCTTGAGCCCGGTGAGCACCCACGCGGCGGCCGATGGAAAGACGACGTGGCGCAGCTGCTGCAGCGGGCTCGCGCCCATGATGGCGGTGACCTGCAGGTAGAGCGGATTGACGTCGCGCACGCCGGAGAAGGTGTTGAGGAACACCAGGAAGAACACGATCAGCGCCGCCATCGCCACCTTCGATTCGATGCCGATGCCGAACCAGAGGATCAGGAGCGGGGCCAGCGCGATCTTGGGCATGCAGTAGATCGCCGTGATGTAGGGGTCGAACAGCCGCGCGAGCACGTCGGAGCGGCCGAGCGCGAAGCCGACGGCGAAGCCGGCGAGGCTGCCGACGACGAAGCCGAGGATCATCGCCTGGAACGTGTACGAGAAGGCGAGCCACAGGGTGCCGTCGGCGGCCCAGGTCCACAGCTTGGATGCGACCGCGAGCGGCGCGCTGATGTAGAACGGGTCGATCAGCCGCCCCGAGGCGAAGTGCCACGCGAGCAGCAGCGCGATGCCGATGCCGCACTGCCCGGCGCGGATCGCCAGGTCGTTCGCGCCGCCGCCGGTCGCGGGCACGGCGAGCGCCTCGGCCGACTCCGCGCCCGCGACCGGGCCGCCGGCGGGCGGCGCGCTCATCGGCACCCCCGCGCGGCGCTCACGCGAACGCCTCGGCGCGGCTGGCCTCGATCTCGGGCGCGAGCAGGTCCCAGAGGCGCTGGTGGACCGCGCGGTAGGCCGGCTCGAACTGGATCCGGAGCGGATCGCGCGGGCGCGGCAGGTCGATCGTCTCGACCGCCTTGATGCGCCCCGGCCGGCTGGAGAAGACCGCCACGCGATCGGACAGGGTGATCGCCTCGGCCAGGTCGTGGGTGACGAAGACGATGGTCTTGCCGGCGTTCTCCCAGATGCGCATCAGTTCGCCCTGCATGATGAGCTTCAGCTGCGCGTCGAGCGCGCCGAAGGGCTCGTCCATCAGCAGCGTGGGCGGGTCGTAGGCGAGGATCTGCGCCAGGGCGACGCGCTTCTTCATGCCGCCCGAGAGCTCGGCCGGGAAGTGGCCGCCGAAGTTGGCGAGCCCCACCAGCGCGAGCATCTGCGCCACGCGCGCGTCGATCGCGGCCGGCGGCGTGCGCCGGAGCGCGAGCGGCAGCGCGATGTTGGCGGCGGCGGTGCGCCACGGCAGCAGGCTGTCCTGCTGGGTCATGTAGCCGGTGGCGGTGTTGGCGCCGGCGACCGTGCGCCCGTCGTGCACGATCGCGCCCGACGAGGGCGCGATGATGCCCGCGATCATGTTGAGCAGCGTCGACTTGCCGCAGCCCGACGGGCCGATGAACGAGACGAACTCGCCGTCGGCGATGGCGAGGTCGATCGGCTCGAGCGCGGCGGTGACGCGCGCGCCGGTGCGAAAGGTCTTGGCGGCGCCCTTGATCTCGATCATGCAGCGACCTTACAGGCACGCGGGCGATTTGTCACGCATGCGGCGTCGCGGCCGGTCCTAGCGGGCGCAGCGAAACCCGATGTTGTGGTGCCCGGCGCGCGGCGCGCGCGACAGGTTGCGGCCGCGCTCGGTCGTGGTGAGTTCGCGCCCCGGCGAATCGTGGCCGCCGCCGCGGGTGCCGCGCACGCCGTCGCTGGCGGGATCCTCGCGGCCGTCGTCGGCGCGGTACGGATAGGGGCGTACCAGGCTCGAGACCCATTCCCAGTGGTTGCCGGCCATGTCGAGCGCGCCGTAGGGGCTTGCGCCGGCGGGGCGCGCGTCGACCGGCACGGTGTCCATCCAGCCGGCGCCGAAGTGGGCGCGGCGCGCGTCGGGCGCCGCGTCGCCCCACGGATGGCGCCGGCGGTCGGTGCCGCGCGCCGCCTTCTCCCATTCGGCCTCGGTCGGCAGGCGCTTGCCGCGCCAGGCACAGTAGTCGCGCGCGCCGGCCCACGGCACCTCGCTCACCGGATGCCGCTCGCGGCCGGGGTCGGCGCGCCAGCGCTCGCCGACGCGGCGGATGCGGGCGTCGCCGTCGTCGTCGTCGTAGCGCCGGTAGCGCTGTGCGCCGGCGCCGCCGTGCAGGCCCGCGGCGTCGAGGAAGGCCGCGTACTCGGCATTGGTGACAGGCAGCCGGTCGATGCGAAACGCCGGCAGAGCGACCGGGTGCGCCGGGCGCTCGTCCTCCGGGCCGTCGTCGCGGCCCATGGTGAACGGCCCGGCGGGCACCTCGACCATGTCCGGCGCCTGCGCGAGGAGCGGCGCGCACAGGGCGGCCGCCAGCGCCGCCAGTGCCGCCAGGCCGGCGCGGCGCCGGTTCAAGCCGGGGCCGGCTCGGCGGCGTCGAAGTCGAACTCCACCTTGGCGCCGTTGGGGTCGTGGAAGAACAGCTGCCACTGGCCGTCGGCGCTGTTGGCGAGGCGGCGCAGGTCGTAGGCAATGCCGCGCTCGCGCAGCAGGCGCACGGTGCCCGCGAGGTCGGTGGCGGAGAACGCCATGTGGTCGATCACCCCTGCCTGGAGTTCGCCCCGGGGGCGCCCGCCGATCACGTGCAGGATCGGCGCGCCGCCGGCGTAGAGCCACAGGCCGGGGAAATTGAAGTTCGGGCGCCAGCCCACCGTGAGGTCGAGCAGGCTGCAATAGAACTCGCGCGTGGCCTCGACGTCGTCGGTGAGGATGGTGAAATGGTTCATGCCGCGGATGGCCATGGCGTTCTCCGTGTGTCGCGTGCGCTGCGGCCGCGCCGAAGCCGGCATGATGCCAAATGCGGGCGCGCCGCGCCAGCGCGCGCCGACTGTCGTATAGTCGCGCCCGGCGCGGTTCCCGCCGGCCCGCCTTCCCGTTCCGTCCATCACTTTCCCCCGGCATGCCAGCCAGACCATCGATCGACGCGGCGCGCGCGCGCCCGCCCGCGGGAGCGCGCCGATGCCGCTGAGGATGTCGGAGAACTCGCTGTTCGCGGTGCTGCTGCGCTCGCCGTGGTGGATCAGCGTCGCCATCGCGGCGGCGCTCGGGGTCGGGGCCACCGCGCTGTTTCCCAAGGACATGCGCGCGCTCGGGCCGTTCGTCGGCCTGCCGTTCGCCGTCATCGGCATGGTCGCGGCGTGGCGCCAGTGGCGCGCGCCCTCGGCCGCGCGCATCGCCGCCACCGCCCGGGCCGCGGCCGCGATGTCGTGGCGCGACTTCGCCATCGCGCTCCAGGCGGCGCTCGAGCGCGACGGCTACGTCGTCGAGAAGTGCGGCGGCGCCGCCGACTTCGCCGCGCAGAAGGGCGGCCGCACCACGCTGGTGGCCGCGCGCCGCTGGAAGGCGGCGAGCCTCGGGATCGAGACGCTGCGCGAACTCGAGGCCGAACGCGTGCGGCGCGAGGCCTACGAGGTGATGGTGGTGGTGGCCGGCGAGATCTCCGAGAACGCGCGGCGCTATGCGCACGACCACGCGATGCTGCTGGCCGCCGGCGCCGAGCTGGTGCGCCTGCTGCCCGACCTGGCGGACGCCGGCAAGGCGCGCGCTTGAGCAGCGCGGCACTGGCGGCGGCCAACCGCCACGGCATCCTGTGCATGTCGGGGGCGATGGCGCTGTTCATCGTCAACGACGCGTTCATCAAGTACGTGAGCGCGTCGCTGCCGGCCGCGCAGATGATCTTCGTGCGCAGCGTGCTGGTCACGCTGATCGTGTTCGGCGCGGCGCGCGCGCTCGGGGCCACCGCGCGCCTGCCGCTGGCGGGCGGCCGCCTGGTCGCGCTGCGCGCGTTCATCGACGCCTGCGCCACCATGTTCTACCTCGCGTCGCTCGCGCACCTGCCGATCGCCAACGCGACCGCGATCAATCTCGCCGCGCCGCTGTTCATGACCGTGTTCGCGGTGCTGTTCCTGCGCGAGACCGTGAGCGCCGGGCGCTGGCTGGCGATCGGCGCCGGCTTCGTCGGCGTGCTGCTGGTGATCCAGCCGCGCGCGCAGGGATTCAACGCCTGGGCCCTGCTGACCCTGGTCGCCACGGTGTTCCACGCCGCGCGCGACCTGCTCACCCGCGGCATCGCGCCCGAGGTGCCCTCGATCCTGGTCACGCTGGCGAGCGCGGTGGCGGCGACGCTGCTGTCCGGCGCGTGGCTGCTGACCCAGGGCTGGCAGCCGATGTCGCCGGCGCAGGGATTCTTCCTCCTGTGCGCCGCGGTGTTCGTCGCCGGCGGCTTCTACCTGATCATCGCCAGCATGCGCCGCGGGGAGATGTCGGTGGTCGGGCCGTTCCGCTATTCCGGCCTGCTGGTCGCGCTGGTGCTGGGCTACGCGATCTGGGGCGACGTGCCCAACCCGCTGGCCTGGGGCGGCATCGCGCTCATCATCGGGTCCGGGCTGTACATCCTCGTGAGCGCGCGCGCGCGTGCGGCCTGACGCGCGCGCCGCGATCGACTACCATCGGCCGCTCGACCCGCCGCCGCGCCCGCCTCCCATGCCGACCGAAACCGCCGTGTCCGCGCGCATCGCCTACACCATCGACACCGGCGAACCGCTGGTCAACGAGACCTTCGGCCCCGGCAACATCGACCGGCGCCACACCGGCCGGCTCGAGCAGCGCGAGGTGCGCATCGGCAACGCGCGCGAGCGCGCCGACCTGTCGCTCGACACCTCGGGCTTCGTGCTGCTGCCGCACGCGACCGGCGTGACCGACTTCTTCGACCCCGCGCAACTCGAGGCCGTCTACTACCCGGAGATCGTCGCGCTCGTCCGGCAGGCCGCCGGCGCGCGACGGGTGGTGGTGTTCGACCACACCCTGCGCTCGGGCGACGAATCCGAGCGCCGCGAGAAGCGCCTGCGCGAGGTGATCCGCGGCGCCCACAACGACTACACCGCGTGGTCCGGGCCGCAGCGCGTGCGCGACGTCCTGCCCGCGGAAGCCGAGGCGCTGCTCGCGCGACGCTTCGCGATCATCCAGGTGTGGCGCCCGATCCAGCCGGTGATCGAGGCCAACCCGCTCGCCTTCGCCGACGCGGGCAGCGTCGCGCCGGCGGACCTGCTGGTCGCCGAGCGCCGCTATCCCGACCGCGTCGGCCAGACCTATCGCCTCGCGTTCAACCCGGCCCACCGCTGGTGGTATTTCCCGCGCCAGCGCCGCGACGAGGCGATCGTGTTCAAGGTCTACGACTCGCTGCAGGACGGGCGCGCGCGCTTCACCCCGCACACCTCGTTCGACGATCCGGCGACGCCCGCGGACGCCGCGCCGCGGCGCAGCATCGAAGTCAGGACATTGGCATTCTTCTGACCCGCGGTCGAGCGCGGATTGGCCCGCTGGGGCTAATCGGCGCCGGCGACAGGGCGGGGCGGTTCGCCTAAACTTCCGGGTTCGCGACGCCGGGGCGCGGCGCCTTGCGCCGGCAACGTCCCGCAGGCCCGGAGGAAAAGATGAAGCGCAAGACGACCTGGAACACGCGGCGATCGATCGTGGCGATGGCGGTGGCGGCGGCCTGGGCCGCGCAGCCGCTGGCCGCCGCCGATTCCACCTGGAACGGCGGCACCGGCAACTGGAACGTTGCCGGCAGCTGGTCGCCGGCCGGCGTGCCGAACAGCGCGCTCACCAACGTGTTCATCGACGGCGGCAATACCGGCGCGGCCTCGGTGGTCACCCTCAACATGGTCGCGATCATCGGCAACCTCACGATCGACGCCGGCGATGCGCTGCGAATCGCCGACGGCCAATCCCTCACGATGGGCGGCGTGCTCGCCAATGCGGGGACCTTCGAGATCCAGTCCACGTTCTTCAATACGAATCTCGTCCTCGGCGGCAACACGGCCGTGACCGGCGCCGGCACGATCCTGCTTTCGGACCGCAGCAGCAACCGCATCTACGGCGCGACCGGCGCCGAGCGCCTGAGCATCGGCGCGGGACAGTCGATCGTGGGCGCGGGCCGGATCGGCCTGTCGGGTTCGAATCGGCTGGCGGTGACCAACGCGGGGCTGATCGCGGCATCCGGCAGCAACGGGCTCACCTTCAACATGGCCACGGTGGCCGGCGCGTTCGACAACAGTCTCGGGGTGATCGAGGTGCGCGACGGCTCGTTCGCGCGCTTCGAC
>JAEUOS010000226.1 GCA_016790695.1 Burkholderiales bacterium | reverse complement strand
TCGACCGCTGCGGCCTCGGTGGGCTCGACCGCTGCGGCCTCGGTGGGCTCGACCGCTGCGGCCTCCGCGGGCTCGACCGCTGCGGCCTCGGGCACGGCTTCCGCGTCCGGGCCCGCGGCCGGAGCGGCCGCGCCGGTCTCGCCGTCGTCCGCGGTTCCTGCGCCCGGCATCGCCCGGCGCCGGCGCAGCGACGCCACCTGCTGGTCGATGGCTCCGAAGATCGACGCGCCCGACGCGTCGAATGCGTCGATGCGCACGCGGTCGCCGAACTTCATGTACTCCGTGCGCGGCTTGCCGCCGGCCGCCTCGTCAAGGCTCTCGCGCGCGCGCAATTCGGCGATGCAGCCGACGTTGCCTTCGTTGGACACCGTGCCGGAGCCGACGATGGTGCCGGCGCGCAGATTGCGGGTCTTGGCCGCATGGGCGATGAGGTCGGCGAAACTGAAGCGCGCGCCGACGCCCGCGTTCGCGCTCATGAACCGGACGCCGTTCCAGTCGACCGCCACGCCGATCCGCGCCAGGCCGTCGGCCCACGCCTCGCCCAGCTCGTCGGGCGTCACCGCGAGCGGCGCGAACGCGGTTGCGGGCTTGCTCTGGAAGAAGCCGAAGCCCTTGGACAGCTCGCCCGGGATCAGATTGCGCAACGACCAGTCGTTGATCAGCACCAGCAGACGGACATGCTCGAGCGCCTCGTCGCGCCGGGTCTGCATCGGCGTGTCGCCCAGCACGACGCCGAGCTCGGGCTCGAAATCGATGCCCCAGTGTTCCTCGGCGAACACCGGCGCGTCGCAGGGCCCGACGAAGTCGTCGCCGCCGCCCTGGTAGATCATGGGCTCGCGCCAGAGGTTGGGCGGCAGCTTGCCGTGCACCGCCCGGGTGAGCAGCTCGACGTGCTGCTGGTAGACCGAACCGTCCGCCCACTGGTGGGTGCGCGGCAGCGGCGCCATGCAGTTGGCCGGCACGAATTCGAACGGACGCTTGGCGCGTCCGCTGTTGAGCGCGATCGACAGATCCTCGAGCTGCGGCGCGATGAAGCCCCAGTCGTCGAGGGCACGCTGCAGCGTCGGGGCGATGCCCACGGCCAGATGCGCGGTCTTGAGGTCGCGCGAGACCACCGCGAGCATGCCATCGCGGGAGCCGTCCTTGAGGGTGGCGAGTTTCATCGGGACATCGGCGCGGCGCCTGCCGCGGCGCCGTCGGAACGGGAATGGGCCAATTGTCGCGCAAACGCGCGCAGCGCGGCCTCAGCCGGCGAGCGCGGCGAGCGCGCGCTCCACCTCGTCGAGGGCCCGGTCCTCGATGCCGTGTTCGCGCAGACCGGTGAGCGTGCGCACCAGGTACTCCGCGCACCGGCCGTGCAGGCCGGACGCCTCGGCGATGCAGCGCGCCATCTCCGGGGTGGCGAGCCTGCCCGCATAGGCCGGGCTGCCGTGATTGATCACGAACGCGACCGCCGGCACCGCGCCGCAACGGGTGCGCGCCCTGATCCAGGTCGGCACGTAGGACCCGGTGACCATTTCGCGACGCCACAACAGCGTCAATTCCTCGCGCACGTGCGCCGCGGCGATGCGATAGGCCAGCCCGGTGCAGGAGCCGCCGCGGTCAAGCCCCAGCACCAGGCCCGGACGCTCCGGCGTGCCGCGGCCGATGCGCGACCACAGGCAGAATGACCGGTGGAAGCCGTAGATCGTGGCGATCCGCTTGTCGACGAAAGGAAACAGGGGGTTCCAGATCAGCGAGCCGTAGGCGAAGACCCAGACGTCGCCGGGCGGCACCGCGGCGAGGGTGCGGTCGAGGGAGCGCGCCAGTTGCTCCTCGCTCCAGGCCTGTGCACCGACCGCGCTGGCGAGGAACGCGGCGCGCAGGGAGCCGGACTTGAGGTCCTCGCGGCACAGCGGCCGCCCGAAGTGCGGATGATGCCGCTGGGCGGTGTGCGAAGGATGCGCGGCGGCGTTCATGACCCCGAAACTAACGCAAACATCGTGCCTGCTGTTGACACTCGCCGCGGGAACACTTCCGAATCGCCGTCATCGATCAGTCGCCGTCGGCAGAAGCGGCGCTCCCCTGGCGCAGGGCCCTGGACCAGGCCTGCGCCAGCGCGCCGCCGGGCGCAGGACGATCCGGCCGCCGCGCTTGCGCTCGAACCGGCGCTGCCGCGCCCGCCCCGCGGCGCGCCTGGGTCGCATCGGGCGCATCGCGCAGGCGCATCGTCAGAGCGACCCGCCCGCGCTTCACGTCGACGTCGACGACCCTGACCTTGACCACCTGCCCGGCACGGACGACCTCGCGCGGATCGCGCACGAAGCGCTCCGACAGCGCCGAGACGTGCACGAGGCCGTCCTGGTGGACGCCGATGTCGACGAACGCGCCGAAGTTGGCGACGTTGCTGACCACGCCCTCGAGCAGCATGCCGGGCCGCAAGTCCGACAGGCTGGTCACGCCGTCATGGAAGCGGGCGGTCACGAACTGCGGCCGCGGATCGCGCCCGGGCTTTTCCAGTTCCTTCAGCACGTCCTCGACGGTCGGCAGGCCGAACTGCGCGTCGGCGTATCGCGTCGGCGCCAGCCGCCGCAGGGTCGCGGCATCGCCGATCACCTGCGCGATGTCGCGGTCGAGATCGGCGAGGATCCGGCGCACCAGTCCGTAGGCCTCGGGGTGCACGCCGGAGGCATCGAGCGGGTTGCTGCCGCCGCGGATGCGCAGGAATCCGGCACACTGCTCGAAGGCCTTGTCCCCGAGGCGCGGCACCAGGCGCAATTGCTCGCGCTCGGCGAAGCGGCCGTTCGCGTCGCGCCAGGCGACGATCGCCCCGGCCAGTCCGGCGTTCAGACCGGAGACGCGCGACAGCAGCGGGACGGAAGCGGTGTTGAGGTCAACGCCGACGCCGTTGACGCAGTCCTCGACCACCGCATCGAGCGCGCGCGACAGCCGCGACTGGTTGACGTCATGCTGGTATTGCCCGACGCCGATGGCCTTGGGTTCGATCTTGACCAGTTCCGCCAGCGGATCCTGCAGCCGGCGCGCGATCGATACCGCGCCGCGCAGGCTGACATCGAGTTCGGGAAATTCGCGCGCGGCGGACGCGGAGGCCGAATACACCGAAGCGCCCGCCTCCGAGACCAGGACCTTGGCAAGCGGTGCTTCGGAAACCGCGGACACCAGTTCGGCGGCGAGGCGGTCGGTTTCGCGCGACGCCGTGCCGTTGCCGATGGCGACCAGTTCCACCCGGTGCCTGCGCACCAGCGACGCCAGCGCGGCCAGCGCGCCCTGCCAGTCGCGCCGCGGCTCATGCGGATAGACCGTCGCGGTGTCGACCAGCCGGCCGGTCGCATCGACGACGGCGACCTTGACGCCGGTGCGCAGCCCGGGATCCAGCCCCATCGTGGCGCGCGGCCCGGCCGGTGGCGCCAGCAGCAGATCCTTGAGGTTGGCGCCAAAGACACGGATCGCCTCCTCCTCCGCGCGCTCGCGCAGCGCGCCAAGGAGTTCGGATTCCAGGTGCAACGCGATCTTCACCCGCCAGGTCCAGCGCACCGTGTCGGCGAGCCACTTGTCGGCGGCGCCGCCGGCCGGCCGGACGCCGGCATGCGCGGCGATCCGCTGCTCGCACCGGTTGTGCGGGGCGTTCCAGTCGGGGCGATCGGGCTCGTCGGCCAGGCGCAGCGACAGCGACAGGACTTCCTCGCGCCGCCCGCGCAGCAGCGCCAGGGCGCGGTGCGACGGAATGCGGGCGAGCGGCTCGGTGTAGTCGAAATAGTCGGCGAACTTCGCGCCGGCCTCCGCGCGGCCGTCGACGACGGTCGCGCGCAGCACCGCATGCTCGGTCAGATGCGCGCGTAGCGCGCTGATCAGGTCCGCGTCCTCGGCGAATCGCTCCATCAGGATCTGCCGCGCACCGTCGAGCGCCGCCTTCGCGTCCGGCACGCCGGGGTGGTCGATCCCGTCGGCGGTGGTGAACGGCGCGCGCAGATACGACGCCGCCACCGCCTCCGGTACGCCGGAGGGGTCCGCAAGCAGTGCGTCCGCGAGCGCCTCGAGGCCGGCCTCGCGCGCGATCTGCGCCTTGGTGCGGCGCTTCTGCCGGTATGGCAGATACAGGTCCTCGAGTCGCGCCTTGTCGGTGGCGGCTTCGATCGCCGCGCGCAAGGCCGGATCGAGCTTGCCCTGCGCCTCGATCGCGGCCAGGATCGCGATCCTGCGCGCGTCGAGTTCCCGCAAGTAGGCCAGGCGCTCCTCCAGCGTGCGCAACTGGGTGTCGTCGAGCCCGCCGGTGGCCTCCTTGCGGTAGCGCGCGATGAACGGCACGCTCGCGCCTTCGTCGATCAGTCGGACGGCGGCGGCGACACGCGGGAGGGCAACGCCCAGTTGCTCTGCAACACGGGTCTCGACGGAAGGAACGGACATGGGCGGAAGCGGACTGCGCCTGCGCACCGGTGCTGGCGGCGCCGACGCGGCGGGAGGAACGTCAAGGCCGGGGGCGGAGCACCGGGCGATCAGCGGCAGTGCCACCGTCCCGCAAGGGAGGATGGCGCGCCCGGCGCGAGTCGAACGCGCGACCCTTGGCTTCGGAGGCCAATACTCTATCCACTGAGCTACGGGCGCATGCTGCCTTGACAGCGCCGCCATTATACCGTGCGTGCGCCCGGCCCGGGCGTTGGCGTCGTCGCGCAGCCGATTCCCGCTATAATTCTGGGTTTGTTTCCCGGCGGCAGGTCGAGCGGATCCGACCCGTACCGTCAGCGATCGACCGAAAGGACGCCTCATGAGCGAGGACCATCAGCACGAAACGCCGATCAAGACGCCCAAGCAACTCATCGCCGTGGTCGTGGCATCGTTCGCCATTCCGATCGCGCTCATCGTCATGCTGGTGTCGTTCGTCACCGGCGGCAAGAAGGTCGGCAGCGCCGGCGAGGCGATCAAGCCCGAGTCGGTGGCAGAACGGATCCGGCCGGTCGCCGCGGTCAACCTGAAGAGCGCCGACGGGCCCAAGGTCTACCTCACCGGCGAGCAGGTCTACGCCCAGGTCTGCAAGGCCTGCCACGAGTCCGGCGCGGCGAACGCGCCGAAGATGGGCGACAAGACCGCCTGGGCACCGCGCATCAAGGAAGGCCTCGAAACGCTGCTCAAGGATTCGATCAAGGGTGTCGGCGCGATGCCGCCGCGTGGCGGCAATCCGGACCTGTCCGACTATGAATTGACGCGGGCGATCGTCCACATGGCGAACGCGTCCGGCGCCAGCTTCAAGGAACCCGCGGCGCCTGCTGCGCCTGCGGCACCCGCGCCGGCGGCTGCGGCCGCTGCGCCGGCGGCGGCCCCGGCGGCCGCCACCGCCAGCACGACGGCGGCGGCCGCGCCTGCACCTGCCGCTGCGCCCGCGGCGGCAAGCGGCAAGGCGCTGTACGACACCGCCTGCATGGCCTGCCATGCGGCCGGCGTTGCCAACGCGCCCAAACTCGGCGACAAGGCCGCGTGGGCGCCGCGCATCAAGGGCGGCAGCGAGGCGCTCTACGCAGCGGTGATCAAGGGCAAGGGCGCGATGCCGCCGAAGGGCGCCGCTGCCAATGCGTCCGACGCCGACATCAAGGCCGCGGTCGATTACATGGTCGCGGCGTCCAAGTAGGCCGCGCCGACGCCGCGCGAGAAACGGCGCCGCTGGCGCCGTTTCTCTTTTTTGCAGGGCGAGTGCGCGTACCGGGGCCCGGCGCCGGCTCAGATTTCCAGCGGATCGACCTCGATGTGCCAGCGCACGGCGCCGGGAGGCTGGCGGCCGATCCAGTCCAGCCAGCGGTCGAGGAACGCCTGCAACGCCGGCCGCGAGCGCGACTCGACCAGGAGTTGCGCGCGCTCGACATTCATCAGGCGCGTGAGCGACATCGGCACCGGATCATAGATTTCCACGGCCTCGGCAGGCACGCCGGATGCGGCGGCGCGTTTCAGGAACTCGAGTGCCGTCTCCAGTTTCGACGCTTCCGCGCGCAGCAGCGCCTGGAATGTCGCCGGCGGCAGGCCGGCGCGTTCGCGCTCGGCCAGGAGCCCGCGCGCAAACCGATCGTAGTCGCCGGCGACGACGGCCTGGAACAGCGGGTGGTCCGGAAAGCGCGTCTGGATCAGGACCACGCCGGGTTTGTCGGCGCGCCCCGCGCGCCCGGCTACCTGGGTCAACTGCGCGAACAGGCGCTCGCTCGCGCGAAAATCGGCGCTCATCAACGCCGCGTCGACGTTGATGGCCGCGACCAGCGTCAGGTTCTTGAAGTCGTGCCCCTTGGCCAGCATCTGCGTGCCGACCAGGATGTCCGCCTCGCCGGCGTGGACCTGATCGAACAGCGCCTCGGCCGCTCCCTTGCGACTGGTGGAGTCGCGGTCGATGCGCAGCACCCGGGCGGCGGGAAACGCCTGCGCGATGGTGACTTCGAGGCGCTGGGTCCCCTGGCCATAGCCACGGATGTCGACGTTGCCGCAGGTGGGGCAGGCCGCCGGAACAGCCTCCGCGTACCCGCAATGGTGGCACAACAAGCTCCCCCCGCTGGCCAGCCCGCGGCGCCGATGCATCACCAGATAGGCGCTGCAGCGAGAGCAAGCACTCACCCATCCGCATGCGGCACAGGAGAGCACCGGCGCGTAGCCGCGCCGATTGAGGAACACCAGGCTCTGCTCGCCGCGCTGCAGGCGCTCGCGAATCGCCTCCATGACCGGGGCTGACAGGCCGTGCTCGGCACGATTGACCGCCAGGTCGATCACGCGAACCGCGGGCAGCGCAGCGTCGGCCACTGCGCGTTCCCGCATCACGAGGCGCGCATAGCGCCCCGAAAGCGCATGGGCGAACGTTTCCAGCGACGGTGTCGCACTGCCGAGAAGAATCGGGACGGACTCGCGCTTGGCCCGATAGACCGCCAGGTCGCGAGCCGAATAACGCATGCCTTCCTGCTGCTTGAACGACGGATCGTGCTCTTCGTCGACAACGATGAGCGCCAGCCGGGGCAGGGACGCCAGTACGGCCAATCGCGTGCCGAGTACGACATCGGCCCCGCCGGCGTGCGCCAAAAGCCAGTTATGCGAGCGCTCACTGTCAGACAGGCCGCTGTGCAGCAACACGACGGTACTTTGCGGAAAGCGCTGCCGAAACTGATCGATCAGGCGCGGGGTGAGGTTGATCTCCGGTACCAGCACCAGCACCTGACCGCCTGCCGCCAAGGCGCGCGCGGCCACGCGCAGGTAAACCTCGGTCTTGCCGCTGCCAGTCACGCCCTGCAGGAGCGTCGCGGTGAAGCGACCGCCCTCAAGGTCGCGTTCCACCGCTGCGACGGCGGCCGCCTGTTCGGCACCAAGCGGCGGTGCAGGCGCCGCGACGAACCCGCCGCGCGGCGCCTCGGCAATCCAGTCGCGCGCACGCCAGTCCTCGAGGAGGGCGAGGGTCTTGGGGGACGTGGAAACCAGCTCATGCCCAAAGCAGGGCGCCGCCGTCAGCGCGGCGGCCAGACGCGCTGACGTGCGTTCGCGCTTGGGAAATGTCGGCAGCGCCGCGGTCGGCGCGTACCGCGTCCACAGCGTGGATGAGATCGGGCGCTCCGTCTTGACCAGGGCGGGGAGTGCGGCGCCCACCGCGTTGCCCAGCGGATGGTGGTAGTAGGCCGAACAGAAGCGCAGCAAGTCCAGCCATGGCGCCGCCAATGGAGCGAGGTCACCAAGCACCCGCCCGGCACGGATCCGCTCCGGCGGCACCGCCGGCGTCACATCGGTTTCCATGACCACGCCAACCAGCGTGCGTGGTCCGAACGGCACCGCGATGCGCTGGCCGGCGACGACCGCCGCATCGGCGTCACCGACCCGATAGTCGAACAGGCCACCGACCGGCACCTCGACAGCAACGCGCACGTAAGGCATCGCAACCGCACCTTTCGACCCCGGAAAACCCGGGAATCGGCCGCCAGTTCTTAAGGTAGAAGGTGAAAAATTGTTGCTAAGCCAAGGCCCGGCAAAGGCGTTCGAAAGTGTTCACAAAACCTGTGGATAAGTTTGTTGATAACGCCCCCGACAGCGCATCCAAGTCCAAGCCACACAAGGATTTTTCTTAAGACGCCCATTTTTTTTGCGACCATTAACCCTATATTTTTCAATGACTTGCCGGGTGTCGCCGAATCTGCGCCCGCCGCTTGCGGACCGCTCCCCGCCATGCCAAGAAATTGTGCATAAGTCAAGCGGTTTCGCCGGCCTGCCGGCCTGCCCGCAGGCCCGCTGCCATTGCGTGTTTGCCGGCCTCGTGCCCGCAAATCGGCCCCTGGCGCGGCTTTCCCGAGGCACCCTGCGGAAACCCATGACCTCCAACGGGGACCGGGGCCTTCGCAGTGGCGGCTTATGACGTTGACATGGCGCTACGCCTCGCCGTGGTATGCGGGGCTCAACTCATGCACGGCCGCCACCAGCGCGCCGGCATGCTCGGGCGGGGTGAACTGGGAAATCCCGTGCCCGAGGTTGAACACATGCCCGGCCCCATGCCCATACGCCGCGAGAATGCGTCCAACCTCGGCACGAATCGCCTCCGGACCGGCGAACAGCATGGTCGGATCCAGGTTGCCCTGGAGCGCGACCTGATTGCCGACGCGTCGCCGCGCCTCGCCGATGTCGATGGTCCAATCGAGGCCGAGCGCATCGCAGCCGGTGGCAGCCATGGCTTCGAGCCAGAGGCCGCCGCCCTTGGTGAACAGCACCACCGGAACGCGCCGGCCGTCCGCTTCGCGCACCAGTCCGCGCACAACCTGGGCCATGTAATCGAGCGAGTACGTCCGATAGGCGGCCGCCGAAAGCGATCCGCCCCAGGTGTCGAACAGCATCACGGCCTGCGCGCCGGCCGCGATCTGCGCGTTGAGGTAGTCGGTGACCGCGCGCGCATTGATCTCGAGGATGCGGTGCATCAGATCCGGGCGGCCGTAGGCCATCGCCTTGACCGTTCGGTGATCGTCGCTGCCGCCGCCTTCAACCATGTAGCAGGCCAGCGTCCAGGGGCTGCCGGAGAATCCGATCAGCGGCACGCGGCCGCCCAGGGCACGGCGGATCTGCGTGACCGCATCGGTGACGTAGCGCAGCTGCGCACCGACGTCCGGCACGTCGAGCCGGGCCACCGCCGCCTCGTCACGCACGGGACGCTCGAACTTCGGCCCTTCGCCCTCGGCGAAGTACAGTCCCAGCCCCATGGCGTCGGGCACGGTGAGGATGTCCGAGAACAGGATCGCCGCGTCGAGCGGGAAGCGCTCCAGCGGCTGCAACGTCACCTCGGTGGCGAAGTCGGGGTTCTTGCACAGGGCGAGGAACGAGCCGGCGCGCCGGCGGGTCGCGTTGTACTCGGGAAGATAGCGCCCCGCCTGCCGCATCAGCCAGATCGGGGTGTAGGGCGTGCTCTGTCGCAGGAACGCCCGCAACAGGGTGTCGTTGGCGAGCGGCGTCACGGACTACGCCTTCCGGACCGCGTGGCCGCCGAAGCCCTGGCGCATCTTGGCCAGCAGGCGCGCCGCGAAGTCATTCTGACCCTGGGAGGCGAGGCGCATCATCAAGGCCAGGCTCATCACCGGCGCCGGCACCCCGGCCTCGACCGCCTCGATTGCGGTCCAGCGGCCCTCGCCGGAATCGGCGACATGGGGCGCGACAGCGGCCAGGGCCGCGGGATCGTTCAAGGCCTCCGCCGTCAGGTCGAGCAGCCAGGAACGCACCACCGAACCGTGGCGCCACAATTCCCCGATGCCGGCCAGGTCCAGCCCGAACTCCTTCTTCGCCTCCATCAGCGCGAAGCCCTCGGCGAGCGCCTGCATCATGCCGTACTCGATGCCGTTGTGGACCATCTTGACGAAATGCCCGGCGCCCGCAGGACCGGCGACCAGCCAGCCGGTGTCCGGCGCCGGCGCCAGCGCGCGCAGATACGGCTTGACGCGCTCGAGCGCGTCGGCGTCGCCGCCAGCCATCAGGCAGTAGCCATTGGCCAGCCCGTGCACGCCGCCGGACACCCCGCAATCGACGAAGCCGAGCCCGTTGCGCCTCAGGGTGGCCGCGCGTCGCTGCGAGTCCTTGTAGAAGCTGTTGGCGCCGTCGACGATGACGTCGCCCGCGGCGAGAAGGGCCTGCAGCTGGCCGATCGCCGCTTCCGTGGCAGCGCCGGCCGGCAGCATCAGCCACACCACCCGCGGCGCCTCGAGCTGCTCGACCGCCGCGCCGAGCGTGGCGGCGGCGCTGCCGCCGGTCTCCTGCGCCAGCGATCGCGCGACCGCGACATCCTGGTCGAACAACGCGGCACGGATGCCGCCGCGCGCCAGCCGGCGCGCCATGTTGGCACCCATCCTGCCCAAGCCCACGAGAGCGAAAGAAGTCATCCAGCCACGGCCTCAATGAAGCGGCGAGCGCCCTGCGCGAACCGATCAGGGTATTCTACCGTGCGGCCTCCCGCGACTCGCGTCGACCCCACATGACCAACCCCTCGATCGGCCTGATCGGCCCCGGCGCCATGGGCCTGGGCATCACCCGCGCGCTGATCCGCGGCGGCTTCCCCGTGTTCACGCGCGATGTCGACCCGGCGCGCGACGCGCTCGCGCGCGCGGCCGGCGCCACCGTCTGCGCGTCCCCGGCCGACGTCGCCCGCCATGCCGCCATCGTCATCACCGTCGTCGTCGACGCCGCGCAGACCGACGAGGTCTGCTTCGGCACCGACGGCCTGGCCGGCGCCCTGCCCGACGGCGGCATCGTGGTGCTGTGCTCGACCGTCGGCCCCGACTATGCGGGCGCGCTCGGCGCCCGGCTCGCCGCGCGCGGCATCACGCTCATCGACGCGCCGATCTCCGGCGGCCCGGCACGCGCCGCCGCCGGCACCATGAGCATGATGATCGCCGGTCCGCGCGCGGCGCTCGAGCGCTGTGCGGGGGCATTCACCGCGATGAGCGACAAGCGCTTCGTCATCAGCGAGCGCGCCGGCGACGGCTCGCGGATGAAGCTGGTGAACAACCTGATGGCGGCGATCAACCTGGTCGGTGCGGCCGAGGCATTCGCCCTGGGCATCCGGGCCGGGCTGGACCCGGAAAAGATCCACGAGGTCGTGATGGCCAGTTCGGGCGCAAGCTGGATGGCGGGAGATCGCATGGGCCGGGTCCTCGCGGGCGACCGCACGGTCACCGCGGCCGCGCCCATCCTCACCAAGGACGTCAGCCTGGCGCTCGAACTCGGGCGCAGCCTGCGCTTTCCGCTGCCGCAAGGCAGCGCCGCCCACCAGGCCCTCCTGGCGACGCTCGGACTGGGCTTCGACGCCGAGGACGACGCGTGGGTGATCCGCGTCTACCAGGCCCTGTCCGGCATCCGGTTGCCGGGCGAGGAACCACACTGACGAGCCCGGCGCGGCGGCGCCGCTCCCGACCCCACCGATTCCAGAGGCGAACCCCATATGCCGACCCTGCACCGCCCCCTCATCGTCCTGCTCGGCCTGGTCCTGGCCGGCAGCACATTCGCGCAATCCTGGCCGAGCCGCCCGATCCGCTTCATCGTCTCGGCGCCGGCCGGCAGCTCGCTCGACGTCATCGCGCGCCCCCTGGGCGACAAGCTCAAGGATGCACTCGGTCAGCCGGTGGTCGTCGAGAACCGCCCGGCCGCCGGCGGCACCCAGGCCACCGACGCGGTGGCCAAGTCGGCGCCGGACGGCTACACCATCCTGCTGTCGTTCAATGGCCCGCTCGCGTTCGCGCCCTTTCTCTACCCGCGGCTGCCGTACGACCCGCAAAAGGACCTGGCGCCGATCGTGGTGACCACCACCCAGCCCAACCTGCTGGCCGTGTCGTCCGACCTGCAGGTGACGAGCATCCGCGAACTGGTGGCCTGGATGAAGCCGCGCCCGGGCAAGCTCAACTACGCCTCGGTCGGCAACGGCAGTTCGTCGCACCTGACGATGGAATACCTGAAGCTGCTCACCGGCACGTTCGCGGTGCACATTCCGTTCAACGGCGCGCCGCCCGCAGTGCTGTCGGTGGCCAGCGGCGATACCCAGGCGATCTTCACCGTGCCCACCGTGATCCTGCCGCAGGTCAAGGCCGGCAAGCTCAGGCCGCTGGCGGTGACCAGCAAGGCCCGCTATGCGCTGCTCCCGGATGTGCCGACGGTGGCGGAGTCCGGCATGAAGGAGCTTGCCGGATTCGAGGCCATCGCCTGGAACGGCATCCTGGCCCCGGCCGGCACGCCGCGCGAGATCGTCGTCCGCCTGAACGCGGAGTTCAACAAGGCCTTCGCAGACCCGGCGATCCGCCAGCGCCTGCAGGCCGGCGGGCTGGAACCGACCGGCGGCCCGCCCGAGGCGTTCGCCAGGCTGATGGCCGACGAGGCCGCAAAATGGGCGCCGATCATCAAGCGCACCGGGGCGCGCATCGACTAAGGCCCGTGATCGCGTCCTCAGGTGAGCTTGCCCCACGCGACACGGTGGCATTGCCAGGCTTGCGAGACCGAACGCGCCAGCCAGCACAAAAGCACCGGCCTGCCTGATGCCGCACTATTTCATCAGGGTGACGGCCGCAGACGCGGCGGTCGGTGCGACCTCTTGCGCCCCGTCACAATCACCTGCAAGAATTCCTGATGTCGACCGATCTGCGAGCGCGCTGAATCGGGTCACTGATGCACTTCTGGAGGTCCCCGCATGTCGGATATTCTCCGCAAACTGGGCACAGTTCTCGTTTGTGGGGCGATCGTGGTTCCAGCCCCTGTCGCCGCCGAGTTTGGAATCAGGTACTTCGGTAACGTTGGCGCGGGCCAGCTATACGGCGGCCCTGGCAACAACCACTCTTTCTCCTCGGGCGGCTGGGTCGCGGAGACACCTGCAGTTCAGTACCCTGACCCTCTCGAAGTCGAAAGTTATGGCTACAAGTCTCAGGGCGGATCGTCGCTGAGAGGCGATGCCTCGATCGGCGGCCGGGTTGATCAGGGCGTTCTTGGGGCGTTCGGCATCGGCTACGCCAACAGCATCCCTGCAGGCGGTGAAACGGCTGTTCCCGGCGCCGCGGGCGCCCACGTCTACCTCGAGTGGTACGACATCCTTCGCGTGCCGCCTGGTGCGGTGCGCGACACGGATGGCTTCCTGCGACTTCCCTGGGGGATCGACTACGCGGGCAAGATCGAGGTCGGCGGCAACGTGAATGCGCTGACCGGGGCAGCTTTTACCGTGAGCGTCGAGGCGCTTTCGAGGCCTGGCTACAACAACATCCTGGGCTATTCATTGCCTTATTTCGAGGGGCTGAAGTTCACACAGGGCTACTACGGAAAATCAGGCGTCTCAATTTACGACGTCAAGGACCTGCCTGGCCCGGACGATCCGTACCACGGCGTGATCGCGCTGCCGCCCGGCCTCAATGAAGTCTATCTGCACGGGGTCTTGCAGCTTGAAATCGACGTGAACCTGCCTGGCGCCGGCGAAGCAGAGGTCAGGGCTGAACTCCTGCGGCCATTCCAGTTCTACCTGAAGGGCGCAGCCGCGAACATCGGTCAAGTCGTGCATGCCGATAGCGCCGCCAACTACGCAGCGGCTCCCGTACCGGAACCGGGGGTTGCAGTCATGATGCTTGCCGGCATCGGCCTGATCAGCGCCTTCGCACGCCGACCAACCCATGTAGCGCGGGGCGCTTGAGAGTTGCACTCGCAGTTCCCTGCTGCGGCCGCTGCGGCGGCGGCACCGATGCGCTCCCAAGCACACGGCGACAGCCCGATCTCGACCCGCCGGGCCGGTAGGCTCACACCTGCACGATGCGCGCCTTCCCATGGGTCGTCGGAGTGATGCTGATCGCAAGCGCGGTCCAAGCGCGTGATCAACGAAGCCTTCGCGTGCCGGTACGAGGCAGGCCCTACTTTCCGGCCATTGTCGGGATCGACGTCCACGAGACCCGCAGCACCGACAATCTTGCGGCCAGACCCGCAAGTCAGGCCAGGCGCCTGACCTCGGCGACAATGGCTTCGAGCCGGGACACGTCGGGGACTACCAGCGCGTGACCGGCACGCTCCAGAAGGCCCGCCTTGACCATTGCCGACAACTCGCGGGTGACCTGCTCGCGATAGGTGGAGACGCGCGCGGCGATGTCCGGATGGGTCGGGGCCGGATCGATCACCGCGCGGTTTCCCGCGATGCCGGCCTCGCGCGCCAGGCGCAGCACCTCCGCGTGCACGCGATTCTGCACGCCCAGCGCGCTGACCTCGAAGACACGGTCCGAGAGTTCACGCACCATTTCGACCAGGGACTTGAGCATCCAGTCGTTGGCCTCGCGCGATTCGCGCAGCAAGAGCCCGAAGCGCTCGGCGCTGAGGGTCGCGACCAGGGCCTCCTCCAGCGCCAGGACGTCGGTGGACCGCGCGGCGCCATCGATGGCGGCGAGCACGCCGACGACGCTCCCGGCGCCGAGGTCCTTGTAGGCGATCTGCCGGCCGCTGCCGGTGACGACGGTCACCCGCACCCTGCCGCCGACGATCAGGTGCACGTCGCGGTCATGGGCATCGCGGCGGACCAACTGCGCGCCGGCCGCCACCCGACGCCAGGTGCACTCGGCGGCCAGTGCCTCCAGTCGCGCCGGCGCGAACCCGGCAAGGATGCCGAAGGTGCGCAGTCCGACGATCGAGGGTTGAACTGTCATTTCCCGTTCTCCCGCGTGGAACCCAGACCGTGCCGACGACCGGACCACCGCCCGGGCGGGCACGCCGTGGATGACTCTAACCGCAATTCGCGCCGGGCTGGTGCGTTTTCGCACCGCCGCCCGCCTGGACCGCCTGTGCAGGGACGCCATCGACCCCTATAAATGAGCCATGCCCGCATCGATCAACACCGCCGGGCATGCGATTCGAAGGGAGACTGCCATGAACATCCAATCCGTCGTCACCGCCGCCATCCTCGCCCTGGGCATCGCCGCAGGCGCCGCCCTGGCCACCGGCGGTCAGCGCACCGCGGAGCCGGAAGCCGCCGCGGAGGCCGGCGAGACCCAGCTTCTGCCTGCAGAGGCGCAATACCGCTTCTTCGGCGTCTGACGCGCGGCCCGGCGGCTCGCCGCCGGGGCTATTTCAGGAACCGGATGATCCAGGCCGGATAACGATGGCCGAGTTCGCCGTTGGAAACCCGGATGGCGGCGCGCAGGGTGAAGAACAGGGCACCGAGGATCACCGCCGGCAGCAGGACGACACCGACGAGCACGAACACCAGCACCCAGCACACCGCGACCAGCAGGGCGACATTGATCTGGAAGTTGAGCGACTCCCGCCCGTGCACCTCGACCTGCGGCATGTCCGCGCGCTTGAGCAGCCACACCACCAGCGGTCCCAGCAGGTTGCCGAACGGCACGAAAAACCCGGCCAGCGCCGCCAGATGGCAGGCCATCGCCCAGTTCAGTTCGGCCTTGGCCACCTGCGGGGCAATCTCGTCGGCCATGCGCATTCTCCGCTTGATCTCCCGGTACGTTCCGGGGTGAGTCTGGCGTCCCTCGACACCGTGCCCCGCCCGACAGTCCGGCCGCCGCCGGCGCCGCGCCGCTCGGGGCAGGATCCTCGTTGTCGCGGATGGGGGGCAAGCAGTCCCCCTGCGCGACGATGGCACGATGATCCCACAACCGCGACCGGTCCGGCGCATTATCATTGCGACCTGCGAGCCCGCGGCACGCCGGTCCGGACCGGCCGCCCCGCGCGCCGCCGGCGCGTCGACGCCGCGGCTAGCCGTCACCCCTCCCTCTTCAAGCAGCCCCACCCTCCCAGGAATTCCGTCATGAAAGCCGTGATGTGCAAGCAGTTCGGCCCGCCGCAGTCGCTGGTCCTCGAGGACGTGCCGGCGCCGGTACCGGGCAAAGGCGAGGTCGTCATCGACGTCAAGGCGGCCAGCGTCAACTTTCCGGACGTTCTGATCATCGAGAACAAGTACCAGTTCAAGCCGCCGCTGCCGTTCTCCCCGGGCAGCGAGGTGGCCGGCGTGGTCAAGTCGCTCGGCGAAGGAGTGTCCCACCTGACGGTCGGCCAGCCGGTCGTCGCGCTGCTGGGCCACGGTGCGTTCGCCGAGGAAGTCGCCGCGCCCGCCGACAAGGTGGTGCCGCTGCCGCCGGGCGTCGATTTCGCCACGGCGGCGGCAATGGGACTCACCTACGCCACCTCGCACCATGCGGTGATCGACCGTGCGCAACTCAAGGCCGGGGAAACCATGCTGGTGCTCGGCGCCGCCGGCGGCGTCGGCGTTGCGGCCATCGAGATCGGCAAGATCGTCGGCGCGCGCGTCATCGCGGCCGCCTCCTCGGCCGACAAGCTTGCCGTATGCAAGGCGCATGGCGCCGACGAGCTGATCAACTACGCCACCGAGGACCTGCGCGAGCGCATCAAGCAGCTCACCGGCGGCAAGGGCGTCGACGTGGTCTACGACCCGGTCGGCGGCGCCTATAGCGAGGCGGCGCTGCGCAGTACCGCCTGGCGCGGACGCTTCCTCGTGGTCGGCTTCGCCAACGGCGAGATTCCGCGGATCCCGCTCAATCTCACCCTGCTCAAGGGCTGCGCGATCGTCGGGGTGTTCTGGGGCGATTTCGCGCGCCGCGAGCCGGAGGCGAATTACCGGCTGATGACCGAGCTGTTCCGGTGGCTCGAGCAGGGAAGGATCAAGCCGCACATCTCCGGACGCTATCCGCTGGCGCGGACCGCCGACGCGCTGATCGCCATGGCCGAGCGCAAGGTGACCGGCAAGGTGGTGATTCTGGTCGAGGAGTAGGGGAGCAGGCGTCCCCGGCCGCGCGCGGCGCGGCCGGCGCCTTGACATGCGCGCGCGGGATGTGGAATTCTCCGGGCTGGTCAAGTGGTCTGGCCAATTTTTTCCCGCGCCATCGTCGTAGATGCCGGCCGACCCGCCCGCCGTGCGGCGAGGACGTGCCG
The DNA here is from genome assembly GCA_016790695.1 of Burkholderiales bacterium. Classification (GTDB taxonomy): domain Bacteria; phylum Pseudomonadota; class Gammaproteobacteria; order Burkholderiales; family JAEUOS01; genus JAEUOS01. The sequence continues at coordinate 14,539 of JAEUOS010000226.1, read as the reverse complement.
CTGCCGCCGACTGCCCGCCCGCCCCCCGCAAGAGCCCATGCCGCTCACCAGCATCGAACCTTCGCGCCTGTATCGGCAGATCGCCGAGCAACTGCGCGCGATGATCGTCTCCGGCGAGTATCCGCCGGGCGCGCGGCTGCCGCCCGAGCGTGACCTGGCGCGCCAGATGGGCGTCTCGCGGCCTTCGGTGCGCGAGGCGCTGATCGCCCTCGAAGTCGAGGGCTACATCGACATCCGGATCGGTTCCGGCATCTATGTGCGGCGCGCCGAGGCCATCGACATGGGCAGCGTCGTGCGGGAAGCCGACGGCCCGCTCGAGCTCACGCGCGCGCGCGCGGTCATCGAGCCGCAGATCGCCGCGCTGGCCGCGCGCAACATCCGGCGCGACGAGATCGCGCGCGTCCGCGCGACGATCGCCGCGATGGAAAGCGAAGCCGCGGCCGGCCGCATCCCGATCGACGCCGACCGCGACTTCCACGTCCACATCGCGGCGGCCAGCGGCAATGGCGTGCTGGCCACCGTCGTCGGCCAGTTGTTCAACGGTCGCCAGAGCCCGCTGTTCTCGCGCCTGGCCGGCTTCTTCGAGAATCCGAAGAGCTGGGCCGCCGCCATCGCCGAGCACAAACGCGTGCTTGCCGCGCTCGAGGCGCGCGACCCGCAGGCGGCCGCGCAGGCGATGCACGAACACCTGCAGCACGCGCACCGCCGCTTCACCGCCGGCTGGCCGGAAACGCCGCCGCCTCCGGACGCCGGACGCCGGCCCGCCTCCCGAAAGGAATCCGCATGAACCTCGTCAACTGCCGCATTCACGCCAAGGAATCGCTGGTCCTCGAACCGCTGGCGCCGCTCGAACCCAAGCCCGACGAGGTGCTGATCCGGCTGGGTGCCGGCGGCATCTGCGGTTCCGACCTGCATTACTTCCTCGAGGGCCGGGTCGGCAATTTCGTGGTCCGCGAGCCGCTCACGCCGGGACACGAGGCCTCCGGCGTGCTCGAGGCCGTCGGCAGCAACGCCAAGGGACTCGCGCCCGGCATGAAGGTGGCGGTCAATCCGTCGCATCCGTGCGGCCGCTGCGCCGCCTGCCGCGGCGGTCGCGAGAATCTGTGCGAGCGCATGTTCTTCCTCGGCAGCGCCAGCGTGTTTCCACACGCGCAGGGAATGTTCGCCGACCGGTTCATCCTCGGGAGCCGGCAGGTGATCCCGGTCGACACCGACATTTCGCTGGGCGAACTCGCCTTCGCCGAGCCGTTTGCCGTCGGCCTGCACGCGGTGCAGCGCGCCGGCGGCAATCTGACCGGCAAGCGCGTGCTCGTCACCGGCGCCGGCACCATCGGCGCCCTGTGCGCGACCGCCGCCAAGCTTGCCGGTGCCGCCGAGGTCGCGGTGTGCGACGTGCTCGACCGGCCGCTCGAGGTGGCGCGGCAGGTCGGCGCCGACCTCACATTTCGCTCGGACCAGACCGATGCCGGGACGTATGCCGGCCGCTTCGACGTCGCGCTCGAAGCGGCGGGGCACCCGCGTGCCCTGACTTCCTGCCTCGACGCGGTGCGGCGCGGCGGGGTGATCGTGCAGGTCGGCACCCTGCCGCACGAGGGCATGCAGTTTCCCGCCAACCTCGTCATGCAGCGCGAGATCGACTACCGCGGCGCGTTCCGCTGGGGCATCGAGTTCGACTGGGCGGTCGATTACCTGGCGCGGCGCAAGGTCGATGTGCGGCCGCTGCTCACCCGCCAGTATCCGCTGTCCCAGGCCGCCGAGGCGTTCCGCCACGCAGCCGACAAGACGCGCGCGACCAAGGTGCAGGTGGTCGGCGCCGGCAGCCCGGTCGAGTTCTGAGCGCGCGGGCCGGCCGCCCGTCGCGCCCTCAGCGGCGCGCGTCGATCAGCGCGCGCACCGCCTGCGCAAAGCCGGCGCCGCCTTCGCCCGGCGTGACGAACTTCGGGGGCACCGGCAGGCGGTCGAGCACCTGCCGCACGTTGGCCACGCCGACGGTCAGCGGAAAGAAGGAGAACATCGCCTCGTCGTTGGCGGAATCGCCGATGAACAGCCACCGGTTGCGGGTGGCATCGAGGTCCTCGTCCCACAGTTCGCGCGCGGCAATGCGCGCCATCGCGAGCTTGTCGTAGTCGCCGAAGTAGGCGTTGATGTGGATCGAGCTCACCTTGGTGGTCATGCCGCGCCGGCGCACCATCGCACGGATGTCGGCGATCACCGGATCGGGCAGGCGGGAACCCTTGGCGTTGCGCAACTCGATCGCCAGGTCGAGCTCGCGGTAGGGCTGGTCCGACGACAGGAAGACACCCGGAAACTCCGCCAGGACCGAGTCGCGCGCCGCCTCCATCATCTGCCGCTTCTCGGCGCGGGTCTGGTCGTCGAACCAGAAGCGGCGCCTGAGCTTGCCGGTCTCGCGGTCGAGGTGGAAGTAGAACGCGCCGCCCTCGCCGATCACCGCGTCGACATTCCAGGCGCGGGCGATGTGGTCGCACCAGCCCGCCGGCCCGCCGGTGACCGGGACCACGCGGATCCCGGCCTTGACGAGCGCCTCGACCGCGCCGAGCGCGCGCGCGGTCAGGCGGCCATGGGTGGTGATGGTGTCGTCGACATCGGTGAACACCCCGCGGACGCGCTTGAGTCTCGAGGTGGGAATGGCACTCAGGGGTTTCATGTTGTTCTTGCCTGCATGTAGCCGGCGAGCGCCGCGCGCGCCGCGTCATCCATCATAAGGCCGGATTTGCTGCGGCGATAGAGCACGTCATCGGCCGCCAGCGCCCATTCCTGAGCGACCATGTGGTCGACCTCGCGCGCGTAGAGCCCGGCACCGAAGTGCTCTCCGAGGTCGGCCAGGGAGCGCGCCTCGTCGAGCCAGTCGAACGCCACGGTGCCGTGGCGGCGCGCCATGCCCGCGAGGTGGTCCTGGGGCAGGAACGGGTAGGCCTGCTTGAGGTCGGCGGTCAGGGCCGCGAGCCCGCCGCGGAAATCGCCGCCCGGCAGCGGCACCGCATGGGTCCAGCGCCGGCCCATCGCGGGGAAGTGCGGCGCCAGGCGCTCCAGCGCGTGCTCGGCCAGCTTCCGGTAGGTCGTGAGCTTGCCGCCATAGACCGATACCAGGGCGGCGCCGCCGACGACGCTGTCCCTGAGCACGTAGTCGCGCGTGACCGCCGCCGCCTCGCCGGCGCCATCGTCGTAGAGGGGACGCACGCCGCTGTAGCTCCACACCACGTCGGCGGGAGCGACGGGTCGCGCGCAGTAACGGCTCGCGGTCGCGCAGAGGTAGGCGATCTCCTCGTCCGAGATCACCGGATGCGCGAAGTCGTCGACGGCGACGTCGGTGGTGCCGATGAGCGAGAACGCGCCCAGGTAGGGGATGATGAAGACGATGCGCTGGTCGGGATTCTGCAGGATGTAGGCGTGCTCGCCCGGATGCAGGCGCGGCACCACGATGTGCGATCCCTTGACATGGCGCACGCGCGCGTCGGCGGGCGCGCCGCCGATCGCGTCCTGAACCCGCGCAACCCAGGGGCCGGCGGCGTTGACGATGGCACGCGCACGCAGCCGATGCCGGCCGCCGTCGCCCGCCGCGCCCTCGAATTCGCAGGCCCAGACCCCGTCGGCGGCGGCGGCGCCGACAAAGCGCGTGCGGGGCGCGATCACCGCGCCCAGGTCGGCGGCGGCGCGGGCGTTGGCAATGGTCAGCCGGGCGTCGTCGACGCGGGCGTCGAAATACGAGAACCCGCGCCGGTAGTCCGGCTTCAGGCCGGCGCCGAGCCCGGCGGCGTCGAGTCGCTCGCTCCGCGATTTCGGCAGGCTGGTGCGTCCGCCCAGATGGTCGTAGAGGAACAGGCCGGCCCGGATCATCCAGCGCGGCCGCAGATGCGGCTCGTGGGGCAGGACGAACTGCAGCGGCTCGATCAGGTGCGGCGCCGCCGACAGCAGGACATCGCGCTCCCGCAGCGCCTCGCCGACCAGGCGGAACTCATAGTGCTCGAGATAGCGCAGACCGCCGTGGACGAGTTTCGTGCTCCACTGCGAGGTCGCCGAAGCGAGGTCGCCCTGCTCGACCAGCAGCACCGACAGGCCGCGACCGGCCGCGTCGCGCGCGATGCCGCAGCCGTTGATGCCGCCGCCGACGACGACGAGGTCCAGCGGCAAGTCGCGGTCGATGGCGCGAGGCTCTGGCGTGGCGGGCAGCATGGTGGACGATGGGCGGCCTGATCCTCCGACCGGACCGGTCGGACGCAGTCTAGAGTATCCTCTGCCAGATGCCGCCGGCGGGCATGCAGCAGCGCGGGTTTTCGCAGCGTGATCCGCTGTCGGCCCGGTCCGGCGCGCCTGCGGCGGTGGAATTTGACCCGCCCGCCGGTGTTCTGGCGAAGGCGTCGCGCATGTTTTCGCGCCCGTCGCCCTGGCCCCGCCTGTCGAAACGAGAGCCGAGATGATTCTGCGCATCCTTCTGCACGCGATATCCCTGGCCCTGATGCTCGCCGGCGTGCCGGCTTCGGGCCAGCCGGTGCGCGCCGACCATGCCGAGGCCGAACTGATCGCCCGCGCCCAGGCCCTGGTGCCCGGCAAGCCGGCCACGCTCGGGCTGCGCATCAAGCACGACCGGGAATGGCACACCTACTGGATCAATCCCGGCGATTCCGGCATGCCCACGACCCTGCAGTGGAAGCTGCCGCCGGGCACCAAGGCCGGACCGATCCAATGGCCGACGCCCAAGCGCATCCCGCTGCCGCCGATGATGAACCACGGCTACGACGGCGAAGTCGTGCTGCCGGTCGAGATCACCCTGCCGGCCGACTGGCCGGTCGGGCAGACGGCGAAGCTCGCCGCGCGCGCCGACTGGCTGATCTGCAAGGATGTCTGCATCCCCGGCGGCGCCGACCTGACGCTGTCGATGCCGGTGGTCGCGGCCGATCCGGCGCCGGATCCGAAATGGGCGAGCCTGTTCGAGGCGGCATTCGCCGCGATGCCGGCCGGCAAGGTGCCGCGCGCCGAAGCCACCACCGCCGCCGGCATCATTGCGCTGAAGCTCCACGGGGTCAAGCCGCTGCCGGGCCGCGAGGTCTATGCGCTCGCCGGCGTCGAAGGGCTGGTGGAGTCGGCGGCGCCGCAGACGGTCAAGGTCGAGGACGATGTCACCGTCATCGCGCTCAACGTCACCAGCAACCTGTCGTTCACCGAGTCGCGTTTTTCCGGCATCGTCGTCGGCGTCGCCGACAAGGCGATGGCCTTCGAAGCCCCGCTGACCGGCAAGCTGGTCGCGGGAAAGGGCATCGAAGAGGGCGGCGCGAAGCCGCAGAAGCCGGTGGCCGCACCCGGCGCCGAAGACCTGTCGCTGGCGCTGGCGCTGGTCTTCGCGTTCCTCGGCGGCACGATCCTGAACCTGATGCCCTGCGTCTTCCCGATCCTCTCGCTCAAGGTGCTGGGTTTCGCGCGCGGCGGCGGCATCAGTGCGATGCGCATCAACGGCATGGCGTTCGCCGCCGGCGTGGTGTTGTCGTTCCTCGTGCTGGCCGGCATCCTCCTCGGCCTGCGCGCTGCCGGCGAGGCGATCGGCTGGGGTTTCCAGCTGCAGTCGCCCGCCGTCGTCACGCTGCTGGCGCTGCTGTTCTTCGTCATCGGCCTCAATCTATCCGGCGTTTTCGAGTTCCAGTCGCTGCTGCCCCATTCGCTCGCCTCGGCCACGCTCGATCACCCGGCGGCCGATTCGTTCCTGTCCGGCGTCCTCGCTGCCGTGGTGGCCTCTCCCTGCACCGCGCCCTTCATGGGGGCGGCCCTGGGCTTCGCGATCACCCAGGGCACGCTGGCGTCGCTGCTCGTGTTCGGCGCCCTCGGCGTCGGCATGGCCGCGCCCTACGTGCTGCTCGCGTGGTTTCCGGCGTGGCTCAAGCGCCTGCCGCGCCCCGGCCCCTGGCTGGCGACGTTCAAGCAGTTCCTCGCGTTTCCCATGTACGCCACGGTGGTCTGGCTGGCCTGGGTGCTGTTGCTGCAACTCGGCCCCAACGCGATCATCTGGTTCGGCGCGGCCCTCGTGCTGATCGGCCTGGGGACCTGGATGATCGCCCGGCCCGGCGGCGGTGCGTGGCGCGCGTTCGCCGCCCTGGTTGCCGTCGCCGGCGTGGTGATCGCCTGGCCGGGCGGGGAGAGCGCGGCCACCCCCGCTGCCACCTCGCAGGCCGAAGGCTGGGCTCCCTGGTCGAAGGACGAGATCGCGAAGCTCAATGGCGCCGGCACGCCGGTGTTCGTCGACTTCACCGCGGCCTGGTGCGTGACCTGCCAGGTCAACAAGAAGGTCGTGCTCGAGACCCGCGCGGTACGCGACGCGTTCGCCGCCAAGTCGGTCAAGCTCATGCGGGCCGACTGGACGCGGCGCGATCCCGCGATCACCGCGGCGCTTGCGGAGTTCGGCCGCAATGGCGTGCCGGTCTACGTGCTGCACGCGCCCGGCAAGCCGCCGCTGATCCTGCCCGAGATCCTGTCGGAACGAATCATCGCCGACGCCCTCAAAGGGCTGTGAGCCGCCCCCACCCTTCCGGAGCCTCGACGATGATTGTCCGCGCCTTCGCACCCGCCCTCGTCGCCACCTTCGCCGTCCTCGCCGCCAGTGCCGGCCTGCCCGCCTTCGCCGCCGCGCCGCCGGGGTCGACGGCGCCGGATTTCAGCCTGCCCGCCACCGACGGCCGAAGCGTGAAGCTGTCCGAGTTTCGCGGCAAATGGGTCGTGCTCGAATGGGTCAACCCCGGCTGCCCCTACGTGCAGAAGCACTACGTGAGCCGCAACATGCAGACCCTGCAACGGGAATCCGGCGGCAGGGGCGCGGTCTGGCTCGCGGTCAACTCGACCAACCCGTCCCACGCCGACTACCTCAAGCCCGCGGCAATGGGGCAATGGATGACCGCCCAGGGCGCCGCCGCGCATGCCACGCTGATGGACGAGGCCGGCCAGGCGGGCCGCGCCTACACCGCGCGCACCACGCCGCAGATGGTCATCATCAACCCCGACGGCAAGGTGGTCTACCACGGCGCCATCGACGACAGGCGCTCGTCCAACCCGGACGATGTCAAGACCGCGCGCAACCACGTGCGCGCGGCGCTCGGCGAGGCGATGGCCGGCAAGCCCGTCAGCGTCGCCAGCACCACCCCCTACGGCTGCTCGGTCAAGTACTGAGCGGCACCGCGCACTTCGCCCGGCGCCGCAGCGGCGCGGCCGGCGCCGGTGCGGCGCCGGTTCGTGATAGGTTCTCGCCTTCGCCATCCGCAACCCGTCCTTCCAACAGGCAATCATGACCAACGCCACTTCATTCGCGCGCTTCGGCAGCGGCCAATCCGTCAATCGCATGGAAGATCGTGCCCTGATCGAGGGGCGCGGCTGCTACACCGACGACGTCACCCTCGACGATCAGCTGCACCTGGTGTTCCTGCGCTCGTCGTACCCGCATGCGAGGATCATCGCCGTCGACGCTGCGGCCGCGCGCGCCATGCCCGGCGTGGCGCTGGTGGTGACCGGCGCCGAACTCGCCGCGGCCGGCGTCAAGCCGCTGCCAGGCAATCCGTTCCTGCAGCGCGCCGATGGCAAGCCCTGCGCCAGCGCACCGCGCCGGCCGCTGGCCCACGAGGTGGCGCGCTTCGTCGGCGAAGCCGTTGCCGCCGTCGTCGCCACCTCGGTGGCGGCGGCGCGCGCGGCGGCCGAGGCGATCGTGGTCGAGGTCGAGGAGCTGCCGGCGCTGCCGACGATGGCCGCCGCGATGGCCGACGGCGCGCCGCTCCTGGTCGCCGACGCGCCGCGCAACATCGCCGCCGAGATGCGGCACGGCGATGCCGCAAGGACCGCCGACGCGTTCGCCGCGGCGGCGCACGTCGTCGGCCTGGACATCGTCAACCAGCGCCTCGCGGCGGTGACCATGGAGCCGCGCAGCGTGCTGTGCAACTACGACGCCGGCGCCGACCGCCTGACCATCCGCATGAGCACGCAGATGCCGTCGGGAATGCGCGACACGCTGTGCGACGCGGTGCTCGGCATCCCGAAGGAGAAGGTGCGCGTGATCGTCGGCGATGTCGGCGGCGGCTTCGGCATGAAGACCGGCATCTACCCCGAGGACTGCGTGGTCGCGTGGGCGGCGCTGAAACTGAAGCGCAACGTCAAGTGGATCGCCGAGCGCGGCGAGGAGTTCCTGGCCACGACCCACGGCCGCGACATCGAGACCCGCGCCGAGCTCGCGCTCGATGCCGGCGGCAGGATCCTCGGCCTGCGCATCCGCACGCTCGCCAACATGGGCGCCTATACCACGCCGGCCGGCGGCGCGATCCAGCTGATGATCGGCCCCTGGGTGCAGACCTCGATCTACGACATCCAGACCATCGACTTCCACATGACCGCGGTCATGACCAACCAGGCGCCCACCGGCCCCTACCGCGGCGCCGGGCGCCCGGAGGCGATCCACAACATGGAACGCCTGATGGACGAGGCCGCGCGCGTCACCGGCATCGACCGGGTGGAACTGCGCCGGCGCAACATGGTGCGCCCGCAGCAGATGCCCTACAAGAACCCGATGGGACAGACCTACGACAGCGGCCAGTTCGAGAAGGTGATGGATGAGGCGCTCGCGCTCGCCGACTGGGCCGGCTTCGAGTCCCGGCGCGCGGCCTCCGCCGCGCGCGGCCGCTGGCGCGGCCAGGGCATCGCCACCTTCCTCGAGTGGACCGGCGGCAACGCGCTCGAGGAACGCGTCACCGTCTCGGTGGCCGCCGACGGCATGATCGAGATCTTCTCGGCGGTGCAGCAGATGGGGCAGGGCATCGCCACCTCGCTCCGGCAGCTCGCGGTCGACATCTTCGGCCTGCCGCCGGAGAGGATCCGCATCGTCCTGGGCGACACCGACCGCGGCGTTGGCTTCGGCAGCGCCGGCAGCCGCTCGATCTTCACCGGCGGCGGCGCGGTCAAGGTGGCGAGCGAGAAGACGATCGACCGTGCGCGCGAACTGGCCGCCGAGGCGCTCGAAGTTGCCGCCGGCGACATCGAGTACGCCGGCGGCGAGCTGCGCGTGGTCGGCACCGACCGCCGCATCGATCTGTTCGCGCTCGCTGCGCGGCAGCCGGAGAAGCGCATCTTCATCGAGTCCTCGACCGCGGCGGCGGCGCCGAGCTGGCCCAACGGCTGCCATGTGAGCGAGGTCGAGGTCGATCCGGCGACCGGCCAGGTCCGGGTGGTCGCGTACGCGTCGGTCAACGACGTCGGCCGCGTGGTCAATCCGACGATCGTGCGCGGCCAGCTCGACGGCGGCGCCCTGCAGGGCATCGGCCAGGCGTTGTGCGAACAGGTCGTCTACGACGCCGAGTCGGCGCAGGCGCTGAGCGCAAGCTTCATGGACTACACGATGCCGAAGGCGGACATGGCGCCCGCGTTCCGGACCGAGATGGACACTTCCACGCCCTGCCTGACCAACATTCTCGGCGTCAAGGGTGTCGGCGAACTCGGCACCATCGGCGCCACGCCGTCGGTGGTCAATGCGGTGGCCGACGCCCTGGCGCGCGCGGGCAAGTCGCATCTCGCACCGAAGGTGCAGATGCCGATCACGCCGGCGCGCCTGTGGGGTCTGCTGCAGGCCTGAGCCGTCAACTCGCCCGGGCGACGCGCGGGCGCGCCCGCGGTGCCCGCGCCGCGGGCGCCGGCACGCTTCGCGCGGCGGCGGCCTTTCGCACGGCGCCCGCAGGCTTCCTGGCCGCGGGCGTCGCGGGTGCGGCGGCTGCCTTGGCCTTCTTCGCGCCCGGCCGCGCGCGCGCCGTCCTGGTGCCCTTCGGCAGGAACGCCCCCTCCAGTTCCGCGAGGGCGTCGGCCGCGTAGACGGCCAGGCGCTGCATGCTCGGCAGCGAGGCATGGCAGCCGGTGAAGCCGAAGTTCATCGACCCCGCGTAGCTCTGGCAGGTGATGTTGAGCGCCTGGCCGTGGGTGACGATCGAGGCCGGGTAGGTGGCGAGCAGTTCCGCGCCGCGAAAATACAGCGGCTTGTCCGGGCCCGGCACGTTCGAGATGGTGACGTTGAACATCGGCCGGGTGCGCCCGCCGATGCCGGTCAGGAGCGTGAGGATGGTCGGCGCCATCAGCAGCATCGTGTACTGCAGCATCGCCTGGCGCGGCAGGCCCTGCAGGTGTTCCTTGGCGTGCTGGACCGAGCTGCGGATGGCCGCGAAGCGCGCCTTCGGGTCCTCGATGTCGGTGCCGAGGTTGGCGATGATGAAGCTGATCGCGTTGCCGGTGCCCTCGTCGTCCTTGGGACGCACCGACACCGGGATGCCGGCCGTCAGGGATGCCGGCGGCAGCTCGCCGCGGCCGTTGAGAAAGCGCCGCAGCGCGCCGGCGCAGATGGCCAGCACGACGTCGTTCAGGGTGCCGCCGGCGGCCGCCGCCAGGGTGCGCAGGCGCTCCATCGCGAACTGCTGGGTGGCGAAGCGCCGCTTCTCGCGCACCCGGCCGTTCAGCACCGAGCGCGGCGCGGAAAACGGCACCACCATGCCCTCGCCGGGGTTGCCGACCCGCTTGACCATCTTGCCGAATGCGGCGACCAGCTGCGGCACCGACTGCGCCTGCGTGGTCAGCGCCTGCGCCGCCGACGCGAGCGCGTTGGTGACCGTGGGCACGGACGCCGCGCTCTCGCGGCGCGCGGCCGGCGGCGCGCCCGACGACCAGAACGGCGGGATGTCGAGGCTCTTCCGGCGGTCGGCGGACATCGCCCGCTGCAGCAGCTTCATGCCCGACACGCCGTCGATGAGCGAATGGTGCATCTTGATGAACAGCGCGAACCGGTCGCCCTCGAGGCCCTCGATGATCGTGCACTCCCACGGCGGGCGGGTCAGGTCGATCGGCGTGCCGTGCAGGCGGCCGACCAGCTCGCCCAGCTCGCGCTCGCCGCCCGGCCACGGCAGCGCGGCGTGGCGCACGTGGTATTCGAGGTCGATGTCGTGGTCCTCGATCCACGCCGGCACCGGGTTCTTGTTGAACGCGTACTTCAGGCGCCGGTTCCACGGCGCAGCGAACTCGCGGTGGCTGCGGAACTCCGCCATCAGGCGACGCAGGAAGTCGCGCGGTGCGCCCGCGGGCAGCCGGAACTGCAGCAGGCCGCCCACATGGTTGGGCGTCGCCCGCGCCTCGGTGAACACCCAGGCGGCATCGAGCGGATTCAGGCGCACCGCGGTCACGGCATCAGCCCTCGTGCCACACCACCGGCTGCCTCGCCTTGGCCCACTTCTCGAAGAACGGCTCGTAGTGCTTCTCGACGATGTTGCGCTTGAGCTTCAGCGTCGGGGTGACGAAGCCGGACTCGACGGTCCACTGCTCGGCGACGACGGCGACGAAGTCCAGGCGCTCGTGCGGGTCGAGCTCCTCGTTGACCCGGTCCAGATGGGCCGCCAGTTCATTGGTGAATTCGCTGCGCGCGTCGCCCGACTTGAGCGCTTCCCACATCCCGGCCGGCAGCATCGCCAGCGCGAACGGCTGCGGAAAGGCCACGCCGGAGACCATGCAGGCCTCGATCTTGGTGAACGCGGAGAGCTTGCCTTCGATCGGCGCCGGCGCCACGTACTTGCCCTTGCTGGTCTTGAACTGCTCCTTGGCGCGGCCGACGATCTTCAGCCGCTTCAGGTCGTCGAACTCGCCCAGGTCGCCGGTCTTGAGCCAGCCGTCGTCGGTCATCGTCTCGCGCGTCGTCTCGGGCTCCTTGAAGTAGCCCTGCATGTGCGCCGGGCCGCGGGTGAGGATCTCGCCGGTCTCGGAGAGCTTGACCTCGCAGCAGGGCGTCGCCTCGCCGACATAGCCGATGCGCGAGCGCCCCGGCATGGACGAGGTGGCGAAGGCGAACTGCTCGGTCATGCCGTAGCCCTCGAGCAGCTCCAGGCCGAGCTTGCGGTACCAGGCCATCACCTCCGGCGGCAGCGGCGCGGCGCCGGTGCCGGCGAAGCGCACCGAATCGAGCCCGAGCTGCTTGAGGATCTTCTTCTTGACGATGCCGCCCAGGATCGGAATCGACATCAGGCGGTCGAGTTTCTTCGGCGGCATCTTCGCGAACACGCCCTGCTGGAACTTGACCCACAGGCGCGGCACCGAGAAGAAGAAGGTCGGCCGCGCGCGCTGCAGGTCGGCCAGGAACGTGTCGAGGCTCTCGGCGAAGTACAAGCGAAAGCCGGCGTACAGGCTCTCGCCCTCGATCAGGCAGCGCTCGGCGACGTGCGCGAGCGGCAGGTAGGACAGCGCGCGCTCGTTGACGGTGGCGTTGATGATGCCGGCCAGCGCCTTGGCGGTGTGCGCGAAGGCGGCGAAGCTGTGCATCGCGCCCTTGGGCATGCCGGTGGTGCCGGAGGTGTAGATGATGGTCGCGAGCGCGTTCTCCGGGAACGTCGGGCTGTCGGCCAGCGGCCGCGTCGTCTCGACGATGCCGTCCCACGAGGTGAAGCCCTTGGCTTCGCACAGCGGGGTGGCGATGCAGGGCATGCCGGGAGGGATGCCGGGCAGCATCGCCTTGGTGTCGTCGAGCTTGCCGACGATGCACAGCTTGGTCTCGGAGTGCTCGAGGATCTGGCGCACCGTCTCGGCGACGAGGTTCGGATAGATCGGCACGCTGACATAGCCGGCCATCCAGATCGCGAGGTCGGACATGATCCACCACGCGGTGTTCTTGCTCATGATCGCCACGCGCGAGCCGGGCTCCCATCCCTGCGCCTTGAGCCACGCGGCCACGCGGCGCGCCTCGTCCATCGCCTGCATCCAGGTCCAGTCGCGCACCACCCCGCCGCCCATCGGCTGGGTCAGGTAGATCTCGCTGGCACGCTCCTTCTCCCAGCGGTAGGCGCGCTCGAGCGGGAGATCCGCGGAGGTGATGGTGGTGGTCATGCCTTGGCTCCTCTGGTTGGTTTGTTCGGCGTCGCCCCGGTCGTTCGCGGGTCCGGAGGTCCGGGGGTCAGGCCGCATAGGCTACCGCATCCCGGCCGCGCCGGGCGATCCGGGCAAACGCTCAGGCGCGCGGCAGGCCGCCAAGGAAGTCGAGCAGCAGGCGGTTGACCGCATCGGCCCGCTCGCGCTGGATCCAGTGCCCGGCGCCCTCGATGATGTGGCAGCCGGCGAGGCCGGGCAGGGTGGTCCTGAAGTTCTCGATCTGGGACTTCGAATGCGGAAAGCGCAGCACGCCGTCGCGCGCGCCGGCGACGAACATCGAGGGCTGGCGGATCACGCAGCCGCGCCACGGCGCCATCAGCTCCCAGGAGCGCGTGATGTTGCGGTACCAGTTGAGGCCGCCACGGAACCCGGCGCGCCGGAATTCGCCGGCGTAGTAGGCGACATCGGCGGCGTTCATCCAGGCGGGCAGGACGTCGGGCTCGACCGTGCCGCCGAGGAAGCCGCGCCCGGGCTCGATCAGGCCGAAGGTGCTGCGCTCCGGCGCGTCGCCCGAGCCGCTGAAGTGGATGCGCCGGATCGACGCCTCGACATCGCGCTCGAACTCCGCCTCGGCCACCCCGGGCTGCTGGAAGTACTGGATGTAGAAATTCGTGATGCCCAGCTTGGCGAGCGCGGCCAGGAACTCCACCGGGCTCGGCGGCGCGAACGGCACGCTCATGCCCACCACCGCGCGGAACAGGTCCGGCCGCATCATCGCCGCGTTCCAGGCGACCGGCGCGCCCCAGTCGTGGCCGACGATCACCGCCTGGCGCTCGCCCAGCGCATGGACGAGCCCGACCATGTCGCCGACCAGGTGCAGGAGGGTGTACCTGGCCGCGTCCTCGGGCGCGTCGGTGCCGCCGTAACCGCGCATGTCCGGCGCCGCCGCCCGGTATCCGGCCGCCGCCACCGCCTCCAGCTGGCTGCGCCAGGAGTACCAGGACTCCGGCCAGCCGTGGCAGAACAGCACCAGCGGCCCCGAGCCGCGCGTGGCCACGCGCATGCGGATGCCGTTGACGTCATGCATTTCGAACGCGGTCTCCGACACGAGGCTCTCCCGGCTCAGCGGATCATGTGGACAGTGTAGGCGACGCCGGCCGGGGTGCGCCGGCCGACGCCGACGCAGACCAGGCGCGTGAGCCACTGGTACTTCTCCGCCCCGGTCTCGAACACCGGCGTGGTGCGAAAGTAGCCGCTCGCCGGATCGACGACGCCGCGGTAGGTCATGTAGAGCAGGGCACCGTCGTCGAGCCTGCACGTGGCGCGCACGTCGAGCCGGGTGAAGCCGTCGGGCTCGACCAGCACCCAGTCGCCGGCGCCGGGCAGGATCACGCCGTTCAGGTGCGGCCCGGCGATGCGCCCGCCCGCGACCTGGAACACCACCCGCTTGCCCGCCGGCGTGGCGCCGACGTTCTGCGGCGGCTTCGCGACCTCGATGTCGATCTCGGCCAGGAACTCCGATTGCAGCGCGGGCGGAGTCGCCGTCTCCGGTGAAGTCATTGCCGTCTCCCCTTGTTGCCGGCGTCCGTCGTACGCGGCGCACGCCGCAAGTGTAAGCCGGAGTTGCCGGAATGCGGCACGGCGGCGCTGCGCTATGCTGCGCCTCGCCTTCCCGCCG
>JAEUOS010000202.1 GCA_016790695.1 Burkholderiales bacterium | reverse complement strand
CGCGCACGAGGTCGTCGCCGGCGCCGGCATCGACCAGTGCGTGGCCGGCGACCGTGATGCGGTTGGCGGCCGTGCCGCCGTCGATGCGCACGAGGTTGACCGCCTGCTCGATGCGCACCTCGTCGCGCACGTGCAGTTCGGTGCGGGTCTGCGTCGGGGGCTGGAACGTGCCGGCGCCGCCGCCCGTGCCGGCAAGGCCCGCATCGCCGCCGGCGCCGGTGCCGTGCACGAAGAAGCCGACCAGCGGCTTCTCCAGCCCGCCGATCGACTGGCCCGGCTGCGGCGGGGCGCTGCGCGCGACCGCGGTGGTGCCGAACACCGGCGTCGCCGGCCCCGACGACAGCGCGACCAGCGCGCCGCTGCGCGTCACGTACGGAAAGTCGGTGACGAACTGGCCGGCCACCGTGCCGGCGACGCCGGCGAGGCCGCTGCCGCCGAGTCCCACGAACGTCGCCGCCGCCGTGTCGGTGACCGTGACCGTCTGCTCGGATTCGTGGCGCGCGACGCTGGTCGCGAGCCGCTGCAGCGCCGGCGTCGCCTGCCGGTAGTCGGCGTCGTCGCCGGCGTCCTCGACCGCGCTGCCGAAGACCACGGTGTCGATCTCGTGGCGGCTGTGGACGCTGCCCTCGAGCGCCTCGCGGCGCCAGCTGCCGTCCGCCTGGCGCAGGTATCCGCCGACGGCGAGGCTGGTCTCGAACGCCTGCGTCAGGCGCGCGGCAAAGCGCGCGCGCGCGTCCTCGACGCTCGCCGCCGCCGGCGGCGGCGCCGCGTTGGCGAGGAATGCCTCGAGGGTCGTGCCGGCGCCGTCCGCGTCGGCCAGATGCCAGGCGCCGGACTGGACGAAATGCCCGGCCAGGACCAGCGTGTCGTCGTCGCCGCCGAGGCCGATGTGGAGGTCGTCGCCGCGGCGCTCGGCGCTGAGCGCCGCCAGTTCCACCCCCGGCGCCAGCACCAGGCGGTTGATGCCGTCGTCGCCCGCGTCGATGATCAGGTCGCGCCCCATGCCGCGGCGCAGCTCGTAGGTGTCGGCGCCGGCGCCACCGGCGAGGACGTCGTCGCCGCCGCCGCCGATGACCAGGTCGTCGTCGGTGCCGCCGTGGAGTTCGTCGGCACCATCGTCGCCGTAGAGCGCGTCGGCGCCGGCGCCGCCGTCGAGCCGGTCGCCGGCGCTGCTGCCGTAGAGCACGTCGTCGAAGCGGCCGGCCGCGAGCGCGACCGCGGTGGTGCCGCCCTGGAAGCGCACCGGCCCCGCGAGGCGCTCGGCCAGCACCTGCTCGAGCGGCGCCGCGCTGCCGTCGTCGAACGCGATCGCGGTGCGCCCGGCGCCGGCGAGGCCGGTGTCGAGGCGCACCAGCAGCACGTCGCCGGGCGCGGCATCGAAGCGCGCATACAGGGCGCCGTCGCTGCCGCTGACCAGGCGCGCGTCCAGGTCCGCCGCGCCGAGGCCGCCGCCGACGCGGATCAGCGTCTCGCCCGCATCGTCCTCGACCAGATCGATGCCGCTGCCCGGCCCGAACAGGTAGGTGTCGTTCCCGGCGCCGCCGGCGAGCTGGTCGGCGCCGGCTCCGCCGGCGAGGCGGTCGTCGCCATCGCCGCCGTGCAGGCGGTCCGCCCCCGCGCCCCCGGCGAGCGCATCGTCGCCCGCGTTGCCCTCGAGCACGTCGTCGCCGCCGCCGCCGGCGAGCAGGTCGTCGGCGGCGCCGCCCGCGACCGCCAGCGGCGTGACGACGCGCGCGAGCAGCGCCTCCTGCGACAGCACGCTGCCGTCGGCGAACGCGTAGCGCGTGCGCCCGTGCGCGAGTCCGTCGACCAGATCGACGCTGCCGCTGGCCGCGCCGGCCGCGCCGTAGCCGATCGACAGCACGTGCGCGAAGCGGCCGAGCCGCGCATCGAAGCCGGCCCGCGCCTGCGCGGTCAGGTCGGCCGCGCCGATGCCGGGCCCGAACGACAGCGTGGTCACGCCGTCGCCGTCGCGGATCAGGTCGGCGCCGTCGCCCGCGGCAAACGCATAGGTGTCGTCGCCGGCGCCGCCGTCGAGCACGTCGTTGCCGGCGCCGCCGTCGAGCACGTCGGCGCCGCCGCGCCCGCTGAGCGCGTCGTCACCGGAGAAGCCGCGCATGCGGTCGGCGGCCGAGGTGCCCGTCAGGACATCGTTGCCGCCGTGCCCGGGGACGAGGTTGCCGTCGGCGTCGAGGCTGTCGTCGCTGCGCGCGGTGCCGTCGATGTCGAAGCCCAGCGCCATCGCCGCGGCGAAGTCGAGGCTGCTGCCGTCGGCGAACTCGAGCCGCGCGAAGCGCGCGACGGCCGCCGGATCGTCGTCGCCCGCGGCCATCTCGAGGTGCAGCGCATCGCCCTGCCCGAGATCGATCAGCAGGCTGCCCTTGCGGAAGCGGATCTCGCTGCGCGCGATGCCGGCGCCGAGCACGATGACGCTCTTCGCCGCCGCGCGCGCGGCCGCCTCCGCCGGCGTTTCCCCGGGAAGCGGCTGCAGCAGGTCGTCCGGATCGGCGATGACCTCGACCCCGTCGCCGCGCCGGAACACGTAGGTGTCGCGGCCGGCGCCGCCGGCGAGCACGTCGTCGCCCGGCCCGCCGACCAGGATGTCGTCGCCGTCGAAGCCTTCGAGCACGTCGCGGCCGGCGCCGCCGAACAGCAGGTCGCCGCCCGCGCCGCCGAACAGCGCATCGTCGCCGGCCCCGCCGTCGAGGACGTCGGCGCCGTCCTCGCCGAGCAGCAGGTCGGCGCCCGCGGCGCCGATGACGAGGTCGTCGCCCGCGCCGCCGCCGGCGATGTCGTCGCCGCTGCCGGCGTCGATGAAGTCGTCGCCGTTGCCCAGGCTCACCCAGTCGGCGCCGCTGCCGGCGTGGACGGCCTTGCCCGGCGCCTGCGCGCCCGGCTGCGGCTCGTCCTCGCCCGCGGTGCCGACGAAGCGGCGCCCGAGCGGCCGGCCGGCCGCGCGCAGGCGCCCTTCCACGGTGCCCGGCACGAACGCCGTCGCGAACGCGTCGATCGACCAGCCGAGCCCCTGCGCGCGGTAGTCGCTCGAGACGATGGTGTCGTCGCCGGCGCCGCCGACCGCCGTGTCGCGGCCCGCGCCGGTGGCGATGACGTCGTTGCCGCTGCCGCCGACGAGCAGGTCGTCGCCGGCGCCGCCGGCGAGATAGTCGCCGGGCAGGCCGCTCGCCAGCACCGGCGCGCGCGGGTTGGCCGGGTAGGTTTCGCGGTCGCCGTCGACGATCGCCTGCGCGAGCTCGACGCGCTCGCCGCCGAACACCGCATCGTCGCCGGCGCCGGCATCGATCACGTCGCCGCCGGCCGCGCCGCCCGCCGTGCCGTCGCTGCCGCCCTCGATCAGGTCGTCGGCCGCGCCCGCCTCGACGACGTCGCGCCCGCTGCCGGCGACGATCCAGTCGGCGTCGCCGCGCCCGTCGTCGGGCTGCGGCACGCCGCTACTGCCCGGGCGGTCCGCGTGAATGACGTCGTTGCCGCCGCCGGCGACGATGCGGTCGCCGGGCGTGCGCGCATCGGCCGCGGCCCCCGCGGCCGGGCGCCCGCCGAACAGCAGGTCCGCCTGATCCGGCGCCTCCACCGCGCTGCGGCGCCAGTTGCCCAGCGCGTCGCGCGTGCCGTCGATCTCGGGCGTCGCCGGGTTGGCGTCCTCGATCACGCGGTCGCCGAGGACCAGGCGCGCCGTCGCCGGCGCGGCCGCGGCGCCGCCGTCGAGCAGGCGAATCTGCAGGTCGCCTTCGCGCCAGTCGCGGATCCGGATCGCGCCCGGCCGCGCCGTGCCGTCCGGCGCATTGAACGTCACCGCGAGATCCGTGCCGCCGGCCACGGCCTGGCGCGTCAGGGTGATCGCGCCGTCCAGGCTCTTCCACGTGCCGGCGGCGCCGGCCTGCGGCGCGAAGAAGCCGGCGACCAGCGACGTCGCGGGCGGGGTGCCGGCGATGATGCCGCCCGCCGACCCCGGACTGTGGCTGTAGCGGATCAGGCCGCGGCCGTCGCTGTCGCGCACGGTGTCGCTGCCGTCGTCGGTCTCGGTGCCGAGGAGCGTGGTGGCGCCGTTGAACTGGTAGACATCGAGCCCGCTGCCGCCTTCGAGGTAGTCGACGCCGCCCTGCCCCTCGAGAACGTCGGCACCGCCGTCGCCGAAGAGCCGATCCGTGCCGCCCCCGCCGGCGAGCGCCTCCGCGGCCGCCGAACCGAACAGGATGACGTTGGCCCGCCCCGCCGCCACCTCCGCCCCCATGCGCTCGGCCAGCGCGCCGTCGCGCGCGGCCGAATCGGCAGGCAGCGCGAGCACCAGGTGCTCGAACCGCGTCTGCCCGTCCGCCAGGATCACCGCGGGCAACTGGTACGCGTCGCGCATGAGCCACGACTTCCCGTCCGGCGACACCGAGGCGCCGACGTTCTCCA
The DNA here is from genome assembly GCA_016790695.1 of Burkholderiales bacterium. Classification (GTDB taxonomy): domain Bacteria; phylum Pseudomonadota; class Gammaproteobacteria; order Burkholderiales; family JAEUOS01; genus JAEUOS01. The sequence goes on along the minus strand of JAEUOS010000202.1, from coordinate 2,882 downwards.
CCGCGTGCTTGAGCCGCCAGGCGAGGTATCTGGCGCGGTTCTCGATGTATTCCGCGGTCATGCCGGCACGGTTGGCCGCGGAATGGAGGTCGAGTTCGCCGCCCCGGTTCTGCGCCGCCACATCGGTGCCGAGGACGACGAACGGGCTGCCGTGGCGGAGGGCGAACCGGTACGCCATGCCTTCGGCGGTCGGCTGGCGCGCCTTGGCGATGACCTGCTCGACATCGAGCGGCCGCGCCTCGACCGTCAGCGCCGCGAGGCCCGTGGCGAGCACCGCGCGCTGGAGCGGCACCCAGTTCATCCCGATCAGCGGGACGATCGTCAGGCCCGACGCCGCCGCGGCCCCGCCCGCGAGCGCATCGAGGCGCTGGGTCAGCGTGCGCAGCTTGAGATGGAACGTCTCGCGCAGGGTCAGGTTGCCGAAGCCGTCGCCGCTGCGGTCCACGCCGGTGCGCCGCACCGCCTCCGGATCGGGCGACAGCGCCTTCTCGAGCGCGAACAGCGCGTTCTCGAGCGAGTCGCTCTCCGCCGTCGTCGAGGCCTCGTTCCAGGTGCCCGCGGCGCGCTCGCTCGACGCCGCCGCGAAGATGGTCTCGATCTGCAGCTTGGTGAGGCTGCCGTCGGCGCGCGAGAACAGGTTCATGAGCGCCAGCGAATCGGCCAGCAGCGTGATGCTGTGCGTGCGCAGGAAGTCGCCGGAGGTGTAGCCGGGGCGCGCGTTGAGCCCGAGAAAGCCGCCGTCCCCGTACCAGTTGGGCTGGTCCTCGATGAAGAGCCACTGACGCTGGTCCGACGGCACGGTGATGGCGCCGTTGGCCGTCATCGAGTTGTCGTCGTGGGTGGCGTTGCCGAAGAGGTAGACGATCTTGGCGGCCGCCTGCGCGGAGATCTGGGCGCCGCCGAAGAGGCTGACCCAGACCGCGCTGTCCATCAGCGGATCCAGCACCGCCATGGCGAAATCATGGCGCCGCGTGCCGTAGATCGAGGCGCCGCTGACCGATCCGTCCGTCCTGAAATCGTAGGCAGCCGTGGTGCGCTGGATCGAAATCGCCTGATCCAGATAGCCGGCGAACTTCAGTGCCAGCTGCGGCGTCACCATCCCCGCCGCACGCAAGCGCGCGAGAACGGCCTGCAGCCCATCGACCGGCGTGGCCACCACCTGCCGATACAAGCCGACCAGGCCAGCCTGCGTAAGCGACGTGTCGACAAGCGCGCCGCGCCCCGCGCCATTGAAGATATAGGCCTTCCTGAACAGCGGGTCGTCCGCGTGGTTCTCCGCGAACACCGTCGCCAGGTGCCCGCCGAGGCTGTATCCGCTGACGTTGTACGCCGCCCCCTCCGGCAGCTTCCCGACGGCCTTCAACTGGGCGAAGTACTCCTCCATCGCCGCCAGCTGCGCCAGGGCATAGCCCTCCTTCGCGAGCTCGACGTCCGCTCCCGGAGGAAGAACCTTGGTGAAGGTGGCACCGATGTCCCGCGCCTGGTCACCACCCCGACTCGCCGGAGCGAATTCGGTGCTGCGAATTGCGAGTGTGTATTCCTGCGTTGTGGTGTCGTAAATCAGCGTTGCGCTGAAACCGGTGGCGTCGTTGGCGTGGTGGTGGCGAATTTCGTACCGACCTACAAATGCGGCTGCCTGTTGTCGCGGCAGGCGTGTAGCCCCTGGAAGTAGGGAACTGGCCTCTCTGATAGCTGGAAATCCGTTTGAACCACTCGCGTTGTTGCCTAGTTCGAACCGTAAAAACAGGGCCTGTTCATCCGACAGAACAATTCCATCAAGGTAGGCTTCGGCAACCATCTGCCGAACTACAGCCTCGTAGATGGATTCCGATGAAAAGTCAGAGGCCATGTGATTGGCAACTAGTCGGCGAGCTTCTTCTGCTCTGGAACCGCCACATTCGGCAAGAAAAGCATCAAATAGTCAATATCCTTATCCCGTCGACGGACTTTTCCTAATTCACTGGTTTCGGAATAGTGAGGGCATGCGGCTCCTCTACTCCACGTCAGCAGGCCGCCAGATGCTTGCTGCGCGAGGACAAAGCCGCGCCTAATACCGAGTATCTCGTTTGTCTTGAGACTCACGACTGCCAATTCCCCGCCTGCGATGCCAAATTCTCGGTCGTAGATGCGGCGAATCCCTCTCCAAAGGTAGCCAACCTCAGAAGCAAGTGCCTGAGAATAGGTCATCCGAAAGTCCTTCAACTTCCGTCCAAGAGATGAAATAGACAGAAACCGATCGGCGCTCGTGGGCACGGAAAACAAACTTTCATGGTAGAGCTCGCGATTGACCGTGTTGATCGAAACCGGAAGATTGGGCGCTTCAGCGAAGCGAAAGAAGGGTGTCGACAACCTTGAGTGCTCGATAGGTCCAACCAACATCCCCCCAGGAATTCCTGCACCAGCCGACCACACATCCCCCTGCCCATGCCCATAAGGATCCTCCACGCCATACCGGTCGCGCATGCGCTCTTCGCTTTCCTCCATCCGCGGCCGGATCATGTAGATGCCTTCGGACTTCACCGTCTTGTAGATGAACTCCCCCGCTTCCGCCTTGCATAGGGCCTGGAAGTACTCCACCCGGTTCATGCCGGGCTTGTAGGTGCGCTCCCGGGGTTCTTCCGGCCACTTGATGCGCGGGGCATCCGGGTAGGGCCAGTATTCGGGGTTCGGCTGCGCGCGCAGTTGCCAGCGGCCGCAGTCCGCGCCCTTGAACCCCGCGGCGTAGCAGGCCTCGTACTTGACCGGGTCGCCGACGAGTTCGCTGAACTCCCGGCGCGCCTTCCAGGCGTCCCATGCGTCCTGCGGCAGGCCGGCCAGGAATGCCGCGGCCAGACCGGCCGCCGCGACCAGCGATGCAACAAGCGTCCTGTTCTTCAATCCCG
>JAEUOS010000106.1 GCA_016790695.1 Burkholderiales bacterium | reverse complement strand
GCGCGACCGATGTCCTCCAGCAGGCGCTGCGCGCCGGCGAGCGCGCCGGCCCGGCCGGCGCCACCGGCCAGCCCGATCCCGGGGTCGGCAGCGCCGCCGCGGTGCCCGCCTGGGCCGCGCACGCGGTGCCGGCCGACGGCGTCGCACCCGCGCGGCAGGGACCGCCGATGACCGCGACCGAGGTCGCGGCACCGGTCGGCTCGCCGCGCTTTGCCGAGGAAGCCGCGCAGAAGGTGACCTGGCTGGTCCGCAACGGCATCGGCGAAGCGGAGATCCGCGTCAAGCCGGCCGAACTCGGCCCGATCGCGGTGCGCATCGAGATGCACCAGAACGAGGCGATCATCAGCTTCGCCGTGACCCAGCCGGAGACCCGCGCGGCGGTGGAGAACTCGCTGCACCGGCTGACCGAGATGCTCGCCGACAGCGGCGTCGCCCTCGGCGAGGCCAATGTCGGCGGACAGGACTTCACGCGCGGGTCGCGCGACGGCGCCACGCGCAGCCGCGTGACCTTCGCCAGCGAGGCCGCGCCTGCGGCCGCGGCGGGCGCACCCGCCGCCGGGGTCGCGGCGACACCGGCGGCACGCAGCCTGATCGACATCTTCGCGTAGGCGGCGCCGCGTCCGCCGGCGCGCCGTCCTGCGCGCCGCGCGGCAGGCCGCGGCGGGGACAACGCGCGCGACTGCGGCCGCCGCGGCGCCGGTCCGGCGCGCAGATGCGCACCAGCCGCCCCGCGCGGCGCCCCGCCCTGCCGCCGCGCACGGGTCGCGCAAGCCCGAGAAGGCGGCGATTCCGCCGCGTAATCGCCGCATTCGGGCAGCGACCGCGCGCAAGAATACTTGCGTCACCCGCCCACTGCCGCGCCCGCCCCGGCAGCGGGCGCACGTCACCGATCCGATCTGCCTGAGGAAGACGCCATGTCGACTGCCGCCGCCGAAGCCGCGCCCGCGCCCGCGCCGAAGAAGAGCAAGCTGATGCTCATCATCGTCGTTCTTCTGTTGCTCGTCATCGCCGGCGGCGCCGGCGCCTTCTTCATGCTGAAGAAGGGCAGCGGCGGCGCCACCGAGGAGAAGAAGCAGCCGGAGAAGCGCGCACCGTCCGCGTTCATCGCCCTCGACCCGTTCACGGTCAACCTCGCCGACGCCTCGCGCGACCACTACCTGCAGATCGGCCTCACCTACGAGGTCTACTCGAGCGACGTCGACGCAGCCCTGAAGGCGCAGATGCCGCTGCTGCGCAGCCGCATCCTGCTGCTGCTGACCAGCAAGAGCTCCGACGAGCTGGCGCAGCCGGACGGCAAGGGCAAGCTCGCAGGCGAACTCGTCACGCTCGCGCGGGCCGCGCTCGCGTCGTCCCAGGCCGCCGGCGTGCAGAACCCCGATCGCGGCGTCGTCGACGTCCATTTCTCCGCCTTCATCATCCAGTAACCGCCGGTCCGACCGACGCCCATGTCCAGCGAAGTCCTGTCCCAAGAGGAAGTCGACGCCCTGCTGCAGGGGGTCAGCGGCGACGACGAGCCGGCGGTCGCCGAGACCGCGCCGGAGGAAGGGGTCCGGCCCTACAACCTGGCGACCCAGGAGCGCATCGTCCGGGGCCGGATGCCGACCCTGGAGATCATCAACGACCGCTTCGCCCGGCTGTTCCGTGCCGGCATGTTCGGCTTCATGCGCAAGAGCCCCGAGATCTCGGTCGGCCCGGTCAAGGTGCAGAAGTACAGCGAGTTCATGCGCAACCTGGTGGTGCCGACCAACCTGAACATCGTCCAGGCCAAGCCGCTGCGCGGCAACTGCCTGATCGTGATGGAGCCGATGCTGATCTTCACCGTCATCGACCACATGTTCGGCGGGGACAGCCGTTTCCAGGCCCGCATCGAGGGGCGTGACTTCACCGTGACCGAGCAGCGGATCATCAAGCGCATGCTCGACGTGGTGCTGGAGAACTACAACAAGTCGTGGCAGCCGGTGCACCCGATGGCGTTCGAGCACACGCGCTCGGAGATGCACACGCAGTTCGCCAGCATCGCCACGCCCTCCGAGGTCGTCATCACGACCAGCTTCAGCGTCGAGCTGGGCTCGACCGGCGGCGCGATCCACGTCGCGATCCCGTACGCGACGCTCGAGCCGATCCGCGACGCCCTCTACAGCGGCACGCGCCCCGACAGCGGCGAACCCGACACGCGCTGGCTGCACATGCTGCGGCGCCAGGTGCAGGACGCCGACGTCGAGCTCACGGCCGACCTCGGGCACGCCGGGCTGACGCTGGGCCGCGTGCTCGGCCTGCGCGCCAACGAGGTCATCGACGTCGAGATCAGGCCGACCGTGACCGCCACCGTCGACGGCATCCCGCTGTTCGAATGCCGTTACGGCGTCCTCAACGGCCGCCTCGCGATCAAGATCGAGCGCATCGTCGCCGGAATGCAGGAAGAACCACTGCCAGGAGAAAAGCATGTCTGAAGAGAACGCCGCCGCATCCGCCGAGGACGACTGGGCCGCGGCGATGGCCGAGCAGGCCGCCGCGGAACCGGCACCCGGGCCGTCGGCCGTGGCGCCCGCCGGCCGCCCTGCGGCCGACATGTTCCAGGAATTCGCGCCGGGCGGAACCGCCGGTCAGGCCAACGACATCAGCATGATCATGGACATCCCGGTCCAGCTGACGGTCGAACTCGGCCGCACGAAGATTCCGATCAAGCAGATCCTCCAGCTTGCCCAGGGGTCGGTGATCGAGCTCGACGGCCTCGCGGGCGAGCCGATGAACGTGCTGATCAACGGCTGCCTCATCGCCCAGGGCGAGGTGGTGGTGGTCAACGACAAGTTCGGCATCCGGCTCATCGACATCATCACCCCCTCCGAGCGCATCCGCAAGCTCAACAAATGAACCGCCTCCCCGTGCGGCTGGCCGCCACCGCCGCCGCGCTCTTCGCCGCGCCGGGCGCCGCCGCCGACCCGGCCACCGGCCCCGCCGGCCTGATCCAGATGCTGCCGGGCCTGGCCATCGTCATCGCGCTCATCGTCGGGCTCGCGTGGCTGGCACGGCGCTTCGGCGCCGTCCCGGCGGGCGGCGCCGGCCGCCTGCGCGTGGTCGACCAGCGCAGCGTCGGGACGCGCGAGCGCGTCGTCATCGTCGAGGTGGGCGAGCAGTGGCTGGTCCTGGGGGTCGCGCCGGGCAGCGTCAGCCGCCTGTCGCGCATGCCGCGGCCGCCGTCGGCCGCAACGCCGGACGCGCCGGCGCCGGGCGCGCCGCCGTTCGCCGCCTGGCTCGCGCGCGCGCGGGGGAGATCCTGATGCGCGCCGCCGCCGCCGGCAGGCACGCCGCGTGCGCGCGCCCGACGCGCCGCGGCGCGCTCGCCGTCGTGCTGCTGCTCGCGGCGGCCGAAGCCGGCGCGCAGGCCGCGGCGCTGCCGGGCATCACCTCCACGCCCGGCCCCGGCGGCTCGACCACCTGGTCGCTGCCGATCCAGACGCTGCTCGCGCTGACCGCGCTCACCTTCCTGCCGGCGGTGCTGCTGATGATGACGGGCTTCACCCGCATCGTCATCGTGATGTCGCTCCTGCGCCATGCGCTCGGCACCCAGACCGCGCCGCCGAACCAGGTGATCATCGGGCTGTCGCTGTTCCTCACGATGTTCGTGATGGCGCCGACGATCGACCGCGTCTACGCCGAGGCCTACCTGCCCTACAGCAACAACCAGATCGGCTTTCCCGAGGCGCTCAGGCGCGCCGAGACGCCGGTCAAGGGGTTCATGCTCAAGCAGGCGCGCGAGCCCGACCTCGAGCTCTTCGCGCGGCTCGCCGGGCGCCCGGCGGCCGAGAAGCCCGCCGACCTGCCGTTCACGGTGGTGGTGCCCGCCTTCGTCACCAGCGAGCTCAAGACCGCGTTCCAGATCGGCTTCATGATCTTCATCCCGTTCCTCGTCATCGACATGGTGGTCGCCTCGGTGCTGATGTCGATGGGCATGATGATGCTCTCGCCGGTGATGATCTCGCTGCCGTTCAAGCTCATCCTGTTCGTCCTCGTCGACGGCTGGAACCTCCTGATCGGCTCGCTCATCGCCAGTTTCCACCTCTGAGGGCCCGCGCCCGCACGTCCATGTTCACCACCCAGACCGTCATCAGCATCGGCGCCGAGGCGCTGTGGATCACCTTCCTGATCGCCGCGCCGATGCTGCTGGCCGCGCTGGTCTCGGGCCTGGTGGTCGGGATCTTCCAGGCCGCCACCCAGATCAACGAGATGACGCTCTCGTTCATCCCCAAGCTCGCGGCGATGTTCGCGGTGATGGTCATCGCCGGGCCCTGGATGCTCGCGACCATGACCGACTTCATGCGCGGCCTGATCACGCGCATCCCCGCGGTGATCGGGTAGCTCGCCCCGGCGCCGCCGGCCCGGCCATGCTCAGCATCAACAGCGACGCGCTCCTGGCCTGGGCCGGCGCGTTCCTCTGGCCGTTCATCCGCATCCTCGCGCTCGTCGGCACCGCGCCGGTGCTGTCGCACCGCGCGATCGCGCCGCAGGTCAAGATCGGCCTGGCGCTCGCGATCGCGATCGTGGTCGCGCCCACCCTGCCGCCGCCGCCCGCCGCCGCGTTCACGTCGTGGAACGGCTTCGGCGTGCTCGCGCAGCAGGTCGCCGTCGGCGCCGCCATGGGATTCATGCTGCGCCTGATGTTCGCCGCGATCGAGCTCGCCGGCGACCTGATGGGCCTGTCGATGGGCCTGTCGTTCGCCACCTTCGTCGATCCGCAGAACTCGGACCAGACGCCGCTGATCGGCAGCTACCTCGGCGTGCTCGCGAGCCTGGTGTTCCTCGCGATCAACGGCCACCTGATCGTGGTCAACGGCATCGTCGAGAGCTTCCGCGCCTTTCCCGTCGGTTCCATGCCCTCGACCGGCGCCGGCACGCTGCGCGACTTCGCGCTCATGGGCGGCGAGATCTTCCGCGTCGGCGTGCATCTGGCACTGCCGGTGATCGCGGCGCTCCTGGTGGTCAACCTCGCGATCGGCGTGATGACGCGCGCCGCGCCGCAGCTGAACCTGATGTCCTTCGGCTTTCCCGTCGGCCTCCTCGCCGGGTTGTGGATGCTGTGGATCGCCACGCCGTGGACGGTGGCCGCGATCGAGCGCCACCTCGAGCGCTCGCTGGTCTTCCTGATGCGCTGAGCCGCCCGCCGCGCCCCGGGCGCGGCGCGGGTGCGACAATGTGCGCTGCCCTGTCGCGCGCATCGGCGCCGCGCCGCCGCGCGCGGCACGCGCGAGCCCGCCCGCATGACCTCCCCCCTGCGCCTGTTCCTCGTCGTCTCCCTGCCGCTGGCCGCGCTGAACCTGCTCAACCAGGCCTCGCGGACCGTGATGGCGATCATCGGCCCCCTGCTCGCGACCGAGTTCGCGCTCTCGGCGAGCGAGCTCGGCATGCTCGCGGCCTGCATGTTCGCGGCCTACGGCGCCGCGCAGCTGCCGGTCGGGGTGGCGCTCGACGTGATCGGGCCGCGGCGGCTGCAGGCATCGATGGCGCTGCTCGCGGCGGCGGGATTCGCGGTCTTCGCGCTCGCCAACGGCATCGCCGGCCTCGCCGCGGCGCGCGTGATCCTCGGCGTCGGCATCTCGGCGGCCCTGATGGCCGTGATCAAGGCGCACAGCCAGTGGTGCCCGCCGGCCCAGGTCACGAACATGACGGGCATCGCGCTCATCGTCGGCGCGCTCGGCAGCGTGCTCACCACCACGCCGGTCGAGGCGGTGCTGCCGTCGCTCGGCTGGCGCGGCGTGTTCTGGGTGATGTGCGTCGCGTCGCTCGCCACCGCCGCCTGGATCTACGTCTCGGTCCCCGAGAAGGCCGCGACGGGACCGGCGCGCAGCCTCGCGGCCGAGTTCGGCGTGGTCGGCAGCATCCTCGCGTCGCGGCGCTTCTGGCGCTACGGCCCGGCCGCGGCCTTCCTGTCGACGATGAACTTCGCCTATCTCGGCCTGTGGGCCGGGCCGTGGCTGCGCGACGTCGCGCACTACGACGGCCCGGCGCGCGCCCAGACCCTGTTCTGGTACACCCTCGCGCTGATGGCCGGCGGCTACGTCACCGGCTGGGCGGCGAGCAAGGCGCAGGCGGCCGGCTGGAGCCGCGCGCTGGTCCCGGGCGCGACCACCGTCGGCCTGATCGCCGCCCAGGCCGGCCTGATGCTGCAGCCGACGACCCCGGCGGCGGTGGTCTCGCTGTGGCTGCTGTTCGCCTTCTGCGCGTCCGCGGGGCCGGTCGGCTACATCGCGGTGAGCCAGATGTTCCCGCCGGAGCAGACCGGGCGCGTGTCGACCGCGATCAACGCCCTCACCCTCGCCGGCGCGTTCGCGCTGCAGGCGGCGGTCGGCACGATCCTCGACCTGTGGCCGCGCACCGCGGCCGGCGGCTGGGACCCGCGCGGCTATTCGGCGGCGCTCGCGCTGTCGCTGGTCGTCCAGGCGGCGCTGGCGCTGCTCGCGATCGGCGCGCCGCGCCGCGGCACACGCGCGTAGCGCGCCGCCGGCCGGTGCGCCGGCCCGGTCGCCGCACGCGGCCGGGCCGCGTGTTCTGACATTCGTTTGCAAACACCCTCTGGCGAGACCGGCGCGGCTCGCGCGAGAATCGATCCCCTGGCGAGGGTGACGCATCGGGAGTCGATCATGGAGAGTGTGGACGAGGTGCACGCGTTCGATCTGGCGCGCGGCAGCCTGCCGGCCGAGGCCGGCGGCTTCGAATCGGTGACTGAAACCTATCGCCGCCGCTTCATCGACGACTACCTGCGCGCGCGGCAGTACGAGCTCAACGACGTCAACCGCGCCACCGTGTCGCAGGGAATCGAGCTCTACGCCGAGGAGGCGGCGGTGCTGCCGGGCGAACTCGCGCAGTTCCTCGACAACCTCTACCACCTCGACGGCACCTGCTGGTCCGACGACTGACCGCCGCCGTCCCGCGGTGCCCGCCGTGCCGCGCGCCTAGTCGTGCGGCGGCAGGGTCGCCGCGAGCTCGCGCTTGAGCACCTTGCCCATGCCGCTCCTGGGCAGCGCGTCGACGAAGAAGACGGCCGCGGGCACCTTGTAGGCCGCGAGCGACGCGCGGCAGAACTCGATCAGCGCCGGCGCGCCGACCTCGGCGCGACGCACCACGAAGGCCGCCACCTCCTCGCCGCGATCGCGCGCGGGCCAGGCGACCACCGCCGCCTCGGCCACCGCCGGGTGCGCGGCCAGGACCGCCTCCACCTCGGCCGGGTAGATGTTGACGCCGCCGCGGATGATCATGTCCTTGGCGCGGCCGGTGAGGTGGAGGTAGCCGTCGGCATCGAAGTGGCCGAGATCGCCCGGGTAGTACCAGCCGTCGCGGAACGCCGCCGCGCTCGCCTCCGGGTCCCGATGGAAGCCGTCGGCGACGCTGCCGCCGCGGTAGCGGATGTGGCCGGTCGCGCCGGCCGGCAGCGGCCCGTGGTCCGCATCGACCACCTGGACTTCGGCGCTGAACACCACCCGCCCCACCGAGGTCGCGACGGCATCGGGGTCCTCGGGCCGCAGCACCGAGATGCCGCCGCCTTCGGTCGAGCTGTAGAAGTTGAAGAAATGCGGCGAGACGCCGGCCATGATGCGCCGCCGCTCCTCGGGATAGAGGCTGGAGCCGCTCGAGATCAGCAGGCGCAGGCCGGGCAGGCAGGGCCCGGCGCCCCCCGCGAGCTCCAGCAGCCGGCGCAGCAGCGTCGGCACCAGGAAGATCGCGTTGATGCGCTGCTGCGCGACCGCGGCGACCAGTTGCGCGGGCTCGTACGGCGGCGGGTAGAGCACCACGGTGGCGCCCATGAACAGGTAGGCCAGCGTCATGTAGCGGCCGCCGCCGAAGTACATCGGCGTCGCGGTCATGAAGCGGTCGGCCTCGTTGAAGGTGAGGCTCACGCTGTAGATGAACAGCCGCGCGAGCACGTGGCCGTGGCTGACCAGCGGCCCCTTCGGCGTGCCGGTGGTCCCCGAGGAGAGCGACAGCACCGCGGGGTGCGCGCGCTGCCGCACCGGCGTGCAGCGGCCGTCGTTGTCCCGCACCGCCTGCTGCCAGGCGCGGTCGAAGCACAGCGTGCGCATGCCCGGCAATGCGTCGCCCTCCGCGGGCACGCAGACCAGGCGCGCGCCGAAATGGCTGGCGACGCGCAGCTTCTCCTCGGCGGTCCAGCGCACGTCCATCGGCAGGATCACCGCGCCGATCCAGGCCGTGGCGAGCAGCGCCACCACGTGGTCGGCATCGTCGGCGAGCGCGAGCCCGAGCACGTCGCCCGGCACCACGCCGGACAGTTCGAACTGCCGCGCCGTGCGCGTGACCAGCACGGCGAGCTCGGCATAGCTGATCGTGCGCGCGCCGTCGATCAGCGCCGGATGCCGCGGCCGGCGCCGCGCATTGTGAAAGATGCCGTCGGCGATGTTCAGCCAGCCCTCCGGGCTGGGCACGGCGAGGTCGGGATCGGTCATGGTCGGGACACGGCGGGTCGCACGACCCGGGGATGGCGCAGACCGCGATCGTAACAGCCGGGCACCGGCCGCCGCGCCGGCGACGGCGCCGCACCACGCCTGGCTGATTCGCGCAACAATGCCCGGTCCGCGGCTGCGCCGCACGCCTCGTTCCCACTGCCATGCCCCCTGCGCCCCTCTACCTGCACCACGCGATCACCTGTGCACCGCGCAGCCATGCGGCGGTGGCGCGCCAGCTCCTCGCCATCGACTGGGACCGCGCGGGCGGCGCCCTGTATGGCGCGTGGCGCGCGCAGATCGGCCGCCCGCGCGACGAGATCACCGCGATCTCGGTGTGGCCGGCGGGAACCGATCCGCAGGCTGCGGACGCGCCCCTGCGGGACATCGCCGACATCCGCGCGACCGTGAGCGAGCCGATGAGCGCCACGCTGCGCCCCCTCGCGCCGACGCCGCCGCGGCGCCAGGGCAACTACGCGTTCCGCTGGTTCGAGCTCGCCGCCGCCCACTGGGACGAGTTCCTCGCACTGTGCGCGGCCGCCTGGCCCGGCTTCGAGGCGGCCTATGACTCGCAGGTGATCGGCCTGTGGCGCTGCACCCGCAGCGACCCGGCGCGCGTGCGCGCGCTGCTCCTCACGCGCCGCCCCGACCTGGCGATGTGGGAACGCTCGAAGATTCCCGCCGACGACGCCGAGCGCGCCGTGCGCGACCGCCTGAGCCGGCGCTACGACCTGTGCGACGACACCTGGGTGCACACCACCACCCTGCTGTCGGCCGAGGACCGGCCCGACACGGTGCGCTGGACCTGAGGCACGCGGCGGCGGACCCGAAAAAGACAATGCCGCTCGGGCATTGGCCAGGAGCGGCATCGTTAGGTGAAACTGGTTGCGGGGACAGGATTTGAACCTGTGACCTTCGGGTTATGAGCCCGACGAGCTGCCAGACTGCTCCACCCCGCGTCAGAGAAAGCAAAGTATAGCAGACTTTGCGCTCCTCGTGCGAGTCCCCGACGCGTCGCATCGCACGACGATGCTCGCCGCGCTCGTGCATGCATCGTGCGCCCCTCGGTACCACGTGACCTCGTCGGCGACACCTCCGAAAACCAGGCTGTCCTGCCTTCCCGGTGTGCGTCGCGCCACGGCGCTGGTAATCTCGCCAGTTTCCGGCGCGCCGCGGTCCCGTCGATGCCTGCGATCCGCGCGCGAATCCCACCGTCCTCGGAACATCGATGCTGCCACCCACTGCCACGCCGGATCACGGCCGCACGCCCTTGTGCGGGCCACGTCCATGAACCTCGCCGCGCATCTCGGGGTCGCCGACCTGCTGCGCAAGCGCGCCGTCGAGCGTCCCGACGCGCCCGCGCTGACCGACGGCCGGGTGACGATCACCTTTGCCGAACTCGACGCGCGCGCCCGCGCGCTCGCCGCGGCGCTCGAATCCGCCGGCGTGGCCGCCGGCGAGCGCATCGCGCTGCTGTCCGAGAACCGGATCGAGTACATCGAGCTGGAGCTGGCCGCCGCCGTGCTGGGCGCGACGGTGGCCTGCCTCAACTGGCGCCTGGCCGACGACGAGCTCAGGCACTGCATCCGCCTCGTGTCGCCCGCGCTCGCGGTGGTCTCGCCGCGCTTCGCCCCGGCGCTGGCGCGCATCGACCACGGCGCGCCGCGCGTGGTGACGCTGGGACCGGAATTCGAGGCGTTGCGTGCGCAGGCGCGCGCGGACGCGGCCGAGCGCGCGGTCGATCCCGAAGCGGGACTGGTGATCCTCTACACCAGCGGCACCACCGGACTGCCCAAGGGCGCGCTGGTGAGCCAGCGCGCGATGGTGGCGCGCGCGATGGTCTTTGCCGCCGACTTCGGCATCGACGCCCGGCACAGCTTCCTCGCCTGGTCGCCGCTGTTCCACATGGCGGCGACCGATCACGCGCTCGCGACGCTGATGCTGGGCGGCAAGGTCATCGTCCACGATGGGCTGGACGTGCCGCACCTCTGCGCGCTGCTCTCGAGCGAGCGCATGGGCTGGCTCGTCGCGATGCCCGGCATGATCGAGCAGCTGATCGACGGCCTCAAGGCGCACGCGCGGCCGATCATCGCGCCGGTGATGGTCGGCGCGATGGCCGACCTGGTGCCGCGGCACCAGATCGCCGAGCTGACGCGCCTGGTCGGCGCCCCCTACCTCAACAGCTTCGGCTCCACCGAGACCGGCATCCCGCCGGCCTCCGCCGTGCTGCTGGCGCCGGGCGAGGTGCCGGCAAGCCTGTCGAAGCGCGAGTCCGCGCTGTGCCGCATCCGTCTGGTCGATCGCGAGGACCGCGACGTCCCGGCGGAGACGCCGGGCGAACTGGTCATTCGCGGGCCGACGCTGTTCTCCGGCTACTGGAACGCGCCCGAGACCAACGCGCGCGATTTTCGCAACGGCTGGTTCCACCTCGGCGACATGTTCGTGCGCCACGCGGACGGCTCGCTCGATTTCGTCGACCGCGTGAAGTACATGATCAAGTCCGGCGGCGAGAACATCTATCCGGCCGAGATCGAGCGCGTGCTCCTGTCGCATCCGGCCGTCGCCGACGCGGCGGTGGTGCGCCGGCCCGACGCGCGCTGGGGCGAGGTGCCGGTCGCCTTCGTCGCGCTCGGAGAGGAGGCGGTCGACGCGGCGGCGCTCGCCGCCTGGTGCCGCGAGCGCCTCGCGCACTACAAGGTGCCGCGCGAATTCCGCTTCATCGCCCTGGCGGACTTTCCGCGCAGCAGCACCGGCAAGATCCAGCGCCACGAGATCGAGGCGCGCCTGTTGTAGCCGCGCGGCCCGCGCGGCGCGGCCGGCGCCTTTGCTACGATGCGCGTCTCGGCGGACGACCTGCCCTGCCGCCACGGAGTCCGCCGCCATGACTGGAATCGCCCGCTGGGTTGCCCTGCTGCTCGCATCGACCGGCCTCGTCGCGCCTGCCCCGGCGCCGGCCCAGGCCTTTCCGGGCGGGCCGATCACCATCGTCGTGCCCCTCGCCCCGGGCGATGCCGCCGACGTCAGCGCGCGCGCGCTGGGGGAGGAAGTGGCGCGCCTGCTGGGCACGGCCGTGGTGACCGCCAACCGCCCGGGCGGCGGCGGAACGATCGGCGCGAACAGCGTGGTCCAGGCGCCGCGCAACGGCCAGACCCTGCTGTTCGCGCAGAACAGCGCCCTCACGATCCGCCCGGTGCTCGAGCCCCAGGCGGTCCCCTACGACGTGCAGCGCGACCTGCTGCCGCTCGGTCTGGCGGCGCGCACGCCGAGCGTGCTGGCGGTGCGCGCCGACGCGCCCTACAAGAGCTTCGCCGAGCTGATCGAGTTCGCGCGCAAGCGGCCGGGCCAGGTGCGCATCGGCCATCCGGGGGCGGGTTCGGCCGGCGACTTCTGCATCCAGCTGATCAACAGCCTGACCGGCGCCGGGCTCGTGCCGGTCCCGTTCACCGGGGCGGCCCCGGCGGTGACCGCGCTGCGCGGCGAGCACATCGAAGGCGTGGTGCTCGCGCTCGGCGCGCTCGCGGCCCAGATCAAGGCGGGCGCCTTCCAGGGGCTGGTGACCTCGGCCAAGGTACCGGACCTGGCGGCGGTGCCGACGCTGCGGGAGCTCGGCTTCGCCGACGAACTGTTCGGCGTGTGGTTCGCCTTCCTCGCGCCGGCGGGGATCCCGGACCCGGCGCGCCGCGCGCTGACCGGCGCGATCGAGACCGCGGTCCGCACACCCGCCATCGCGGCCCGGCTCGCGCCGCTGAACATCTTCACGGCCTATGCCACGCCCGACCAGCTGGCCGCGGAAATCCGCGATGAAACACGCCGCGTCGGCGAACTGGCGCGCAAGGCCGGCCTGACCCGCTGAGGCGCACGCGGCGCCGGTTCAGGCGCCTTGCGCCGCGCCGGTTCAGGCGGCGAGCGCCTCGGCCGCGGCCCGGGCGACCGGCACGACGTCGTAGCTGTAGAGCTGCTTGCGGAACTCCGCGTGGGCGACGAGTTCGGCATCGCGCCGCGTCAGGTCGGCATCGGCGGAATCGACCCGCAGGCCGTTCCGGCGCGCGCCGAGCTGCACCTCGGCCACGCGCTCCCGGCGCAGCCGCTCGTAGGCGCGCAGCGCCGCCGGCACCGCCTGCGCATCGACCCGCGACAGGATGGTCGCGAGGGCCATGCCGTCCTCGATCGCCTGGTTCGCCCCCTGGCCGAGGTGGGGCAGCATCGGATGCGCGGCATCGCCGAGCAGCGCGAGCCGGCCATTGGCCCAGGTCGGCATCGGATCGCGGTCGTACAGCGCCCAGCGGAACGTCCGGTCGACCTGCGCGAGCACCGCGCCGATGCGCGGATCCCAGCCCTCGAATTCGCGGCGCAGCACCTCGGGATCGCCGGGCGCCGACCACGACTCCTTCATCTCCTGGTCCGCCGGCACGAAGCCGACGTAGTTGACCATCGTCCCGTGCCGCACCGGGAACACCAGAAAATGCCGGCCCGGACCGGCCCACATCTGCCAGCGATCGACGGGCCAGCCCGGCAGGCGCTCGCACGGCACCAGGCCGCGGTAGGAGACGGTGCCGTGGAACACGGGCCGCGCCGGCGGCACCACGTGGGGCCGCATCTCGGAATGGATGCCGTCGGCACCCACGACCGCGTCGGCCTCGACCACCGCGCCGTTGGCGAAGCGCACGCGCGCGCAATGGGCGTCCTGCTCGAAGGCCACCGCGCGATGCCCGGTATGGACGATGCCGCGCGGCAGGTGCGCGGCGAGGAAGTCCACGTAGTCGGCCCGGTGCATGCCGAAATTCGCGTTCCAGCCGCTCGCGTCGGTGACCTGGACCGCCGCGATGAACGAGCCGTCGTGGCGCAGGTAGCACGAGTCGGCGCCGACCCGCGCCCCCCAGCGCTCGACCGCGTCGCCCAGGCCGACGCGCGCGAGGTGGCGCACCGCGTTCGGCGTGACGTACACGCCGGCGCCGACTTCGCCCAGCGCCGGCGCCTGCTCGTAGACCGCCACGGACACGCCGTGCGCGATCAGCGCATTGGCGGCGAACAGGCCGCCGATGCCGCCGCCGACGATCACGACCCGGGGTTGCGAAGACATGCGCGGGCACCTGCCTCAGACGGTTTGTTCGGCCGCATTCTACGGCGCGCCGGCACCGCCTCGGCCGGCGCGATAGCGCAGACGGTACCCGTCGCCGGCGATTTCCACGATCGCGCGCGCGCCGAACGGCAGCGAGAGCTTGTCGCGCACGTGGCCGAACGGCAGGCCGGTGAGCACGGGGATCGGCAGGCGCGCGGCCAGATGCGCGACCATCGCCTCGAAGTCGTAGCCGTTGTCGTTCGGCCCCAGCCGGTAGCCCGAGAAGTCGCCGAGGAGCAGCGCCTTCTGGCGCGCGAGCACGCCCGCGTGCAGCAACTGGTAGAGCATGCGCTCGACCCGGTACGGATGCTCGTTGACGTCCTCGACGAACAGGATGCCGCCGCGCAGGCGCGGCAGGTACGGCGTGCCGGCCAGGTGCGCGAGCATCGCGAGGTTGCCGCCCCACAGACGGCCGGCGATGCGCGCGCCGGCACCGCGCGGCACCGCGCCGGCGACCTCGACGTCGACCGCGTCGCCCTCGATCACGCGCCAGAAGTGGTGCTCGGTGAACGCGCTCGGCGCCGCGGCGCCGAAGTCGAACGCGGCCGTCGGCCCGGCGATGCCGCGCAGGCGCGCCCGCGCGTAGCCGGCGCACAGGAGCGCGGTGAAGTCGCTGTGGCCGATGTAGGTCTTGCCGCCGGCGGCGAGCGCCGCGTAGTCGATGCGGTCGAGGAGGCGCGTCAGGCCGTAGCCGCCGCGCACCGCCATCACCAGGTCGACATCGTCGCGCGCGGCCATCGCGTGCAGCGCCGCCAGGCGCTCGGCGTCGGTGCCGGCGAAGCGCTGGTGCGCGCGCCGCGCGGCCGCCGGCACGACGACGCGGTAGCCGCGCGCGCGGAAATAGTCGGCGGCGCGCGCGAGGCCCGCGTCGTCGAGGTTCTGCCCCGATGGCGCGATGAAGCCGATGCCGGGTCGGCGCGCCATCGCCTCAGAGCGCCTGGAGCGCGGCGCGCGCGATGTCCTCGCCCCACTCCTGGACGAAGTGGCCGCCCTCGGCCACCTCGAACGGCGGCGGGCAGTTGCGGATCGACCGCGCCACCTCGCGCATCACCGGCGGCCCCAGCACCGGATCCTTCATGCCGACGGCCATGAAGGTCCGCCCTGCCCATTCGCGCGCGAACCAGTCGCGCGCGCGGCGCGACAGCGCCGCGCCCTCGGCATCCGGGCGGTCGGGCACGAGGTCGGGGAAGCGCCGCACGCCGCCCTTGTACGAGGCGTCGGGATAGGGCGCATCGTAGGCGGCGGCCTCGGCGGGGCTGAGGTGCGGGCAGGCGCGGCCGAGCATCCTGCCGATCGCGAGGTCGGGATTCCTGCGGTTGAACGCGCGCCACTCGATGAAGCCCGGCGACAGCGGCGCGTCGCCGGTGCCGAAGGCGGTGTTCATCACCAGCAGGCCGGTGAAGCGCTGCGGCATGTCCATCGGCAGGGTGAGCCCGAGCAGCCCGCCCCAGTCCTGCACCACGAGCACGACGCCGGTCAGGTCGAGGCGCTCGATGAAGTTGACCAGCATCTGCCGATGGAACAGGAAGGTGTAGCGCGCGTCGTCGGCCGGCTTGTCGCTCTTGCCGAAGCCCAGGAGGTCGGGCGCGACGACGCGGTGCCCGGCGCCGGCGAACACCGGAATCATGCGCCGGTAGAGATAGCTCCAGGTGGGCTCGCCGTGCAGGCACAGGAAGGTCCGGGCCGCCGCGCGCGGGCCCTCGTCGAGGTAGTGGATGCGCAGACCCTGGTAGCCCTTGAGGTCGCCCAGGTAGTTGGGCGCGAACGGGTATCCCGGCAGGTCGGCGAAGCGCGCGTCGGGGGTGCGCAGCACGTCGGGCATGGTGTTCTCCTCTCGCAGTTCGCGGCGGCGCCCGGCGAAGAACGTCTTCAGGAGCGCGCCGCACTCGTCCGCCAGCACGCCGCCCGCGACCGCGGTCTGGTGGTTGAGCGCGCCGTTCGCGAACAGGTCGACCACGCCGCCGGCCGCGCCGGTCTTCGCATCCTGCGCGCCGAATATGACTTTTTTCAGGCGCGCATGCAGGATCGCGCCCGCGCACATCGCGCAGGGCTCCAGGGTCACATAGAGTTCGCAGTCGGGCAGCCGGTAATTGCCCAGGCGCCGGGCCGCCTCGCGCAGCGCGCGGATCTCGGCATGCGCGGTCGGGTCGCAGGCGCCGATCGGGCCGTTGCGGCCGCGGCCCACCACCTCGCCGGCGTGCACCACGACCGCCCCGACCGGCACCTCGCCCTGCGCCGCCGCCTGCGCCGCCTCGGCGAGCGCCGCGCGCATGAACCCCTCGGCCGTCGTCATCCCGGCTCCCCGCGCGCCGGTGCCGCCGGCGCGCCCGCGCAGACTACTTCAGCTCGCCGTAGCGGGCCTTGTACTCGCCCATCAGCTTGGTCAGCAGGTCGGCGAGGCGCTGCGCCGCGTAGGGACTCATGACGATCCGGTGGGCCAGCTCGATTTCCATCTCGGTGCTGGCGCGGTCCCAGCTGGTGTTCATTCCGAAGTTCAGCACCACTTCCTCCTTGGTGCTGTTGGCATTGGCGAAATTGACGTACGAGCTCTTCAGGTTCTCGACGTTCCACTTCACCTTGGGATTGGCGGGTGCTGCATCCGCCGCTTCCTTCTTGCCTGCTGTTGCCATTGACTGCCTCCGTCGTTAAGGGTGCTGCATCGAAAGGCCGCCCGCGGAACCGGCGGCCCCGGAAAGATACCCGAAGTCGTGCGCGGCGGCCGGCGCGCCGCGCGCCCTGCCCGTGATCACTTGCGCGGCAGGAACACGCGCCAGCCGGTCGCCTCCTTGCGCGCAGGCTGGCCGGTCCGCCCGGCGAGCCATTCCGCGAGCCAGTCCTGCTGCGCCGCACCGCTGCCCTCGGCGGCCTGGCCGGACGTCGGGCCCGACGGCTCCGCCGGCGGCAGATCCGTGCGCACGCGAATCGCGCCATCGGTCGGATCGGGGCCGGGCTGCGGCAGCGGGTTCAGCGTCAGGCGGGTGTCGTTCAGCGCCGCCCACTGCAGGTCGAGCGCGAGCGTGCCGACCGCCTGCGGCGACACCTGGAACACCAGCTCGAGCAGGTCGCCGGTGCCTTCGCGCATCGCGGCGAGCCGGCTCATGTCGATCGAGAGGCGGCCCGGCGCCTCGGTCAGCGCCACCCAGTTGAAGTCGACCGTCAGGCTGCCCAGGCGCAGGTTCACCAGTTCGAGGCTCGCGGCCGGGTAGGCGATGGTGAGCTGGACGTTCGCCAGGCCCGCGGCGGTGTCGAGACGCACCGGCACGCTGACCACGCTGCCGGGCGCCGCGTCGCGCGTCGCGACCGTCACCACCGGATCGGCGCCGCTGAAGACCAGCGGCGCGGCCGGCACCGGGATCGGCGGGATCACGTTCTGGCTGATTCCGGCGATCTTCTGCGACAGGAAGCGCTGGTCGAGGCTGCTCAGCGTGCCCGAGCCGGTGACATTGCCGACCACCGTCGGATCGACCAGCGGATAGGCGCCGAAGCCGCTGTCCAGGCGCAGCAGGACGCGCTGCAGCGCCTGCGCGTCGGCGGTGCTGTAGGCGGCATTGCCGGTGGTGTCGCCGGGGTAGGCGACCAGATGCAGGCCATCGTCGTCGATCGCCGCGCGCGTGCCGCCGTCGACCACCAGGTTGCCGAGGTCGAGCACGTGCTTGGCGCCGTAGGGCGCGGTTTCGGGAACCGTGGCGACAATGCGCACCAGGTCGGTCATGGCGGCGCCGAGGCCGGCGAGGCCGGTCACGGTGACCGCGTAGCGGCCGGGCTCGACCGCCGTGCCGACCGCCGTGGCGCCGGCGACCGCGGCGCTCACCCCGGTGATCGACAGCAGGGCCGGGTCGTAGTCGAGCGTGAAGCTCACCGACGTCACGCCGGCGGCGCTGCCGATGCGCACCGGCAGTCCGGTGGTGAGCGCCGGCGGGTCGAGCGCCTGGCCGGGCCCGCGCGCGATCTCGCCCAGCGAGAGCACCACGCCCGCCGCGGGCGCGGCGAAGGTCGTCGCGTAGTTGCCGCCGGCCACGCCGTCGCCATCGCCATCGAGGTGACGGCCGGCGAGGTCGGTGAAGCCGCGCACGCGCGCATCGAGCTCGAGGTTGAAGTTGCCCGCGCCGAGCAGGCCGTTGCTGCGCGGATTGCCGGTCTTGATGAAGGTGTACCCCATCTGGTCGTCATGCAGCAGGATGCTGCCGCCGACCTTGCGGTTGGTGGCGGCGTCGCGCAGCACGGCATCGGCCGGGCCGAGGTCGAAGCCCTCGGCGTCGTAGAGGTTCAGGCGCGCAACATCGACCGGGCGGTTGAAGCGCAGGTCGTAGCCGGTCGCCGTCGGCGTCATCGCGACCACGCGCAGCAGCGCGGGGTCGACCTCGATGCTGAAGCTGATCGTCGACACCCCGCCGTCCTCGTCGCTGGCGCTGATGCGCACCTCGCGCGAAACCGCGGTGTTCTCGTAGGTGGTGGTCCAGGAGAACGCGCCGGTCGCCGGGTCGATGGTCGCGCCCTCGGGCGCGGCATCGATCGAGAACACCACGGTGTCGGGGTCGACGTCGAAGGCGTCGATCTCGATGGCGATGTTCTGGCCCGCCTGCACCGGGTAGGACGGCTCGACCGGCCGGACCTCCGGTGCGCGATTGGCGACCCGCGCCTGCACCGTGCCGCCGCCGGCGGCGCCGTAGTCGTCGAACACCTCGAACTTGACGTCGTAGACGCCGTCGTCGCGATAGACATGGCGCGCGACCAGATCGCCGGCGCCGCCGCTCGCGGCGAGCGACTCGATGAGGATCTCGCTGCCGTCGCCCCAGTTGATCAGCGCCGAGAAGCGGTCGGCCACGCCCGGATCGCTGAAGCCGGCCAGCCGCACCTCGACTTCTCGGCCTTCCTCGGCGTCGAAATCCCCGGCCGGCACGACCTGCGGCGCGACGTTGCGCACGTTGACCTTGAACTCGCGCACGCTCTGCGCGCCATCGTCGTCGGTCACGCTGAGCCAGCCGACGTAGGTGCCTTCGCGCGCGTAGGCGTGCGCGGCGATTGCCGTGCCCGCGCCCGGTTCGCCCGGGGTGACGTCCGCCTCGCGGACCGCCTCCTCGTCGCCCCAGAACACCGTCGCGGTGTGGGTGTCGAGGAATCCGGCGTCGCTGAACGGCACCTGAAGATCGATCATCTCGCCCTGCAGGACCTCGACGGTCGGGATCTCGCCGAGTTCGGGCGCGACGTTGTCGACCACCAGGCGCAGCGTGGCCTCGGCGGGCTCGCCACCGTCGAAGACCCGCACCACGACGTCGTACCAGCCCTCCGAGGGGACGTTGTCGCCATAGACGTGTTCGCCCCCGACGCTGCCGAACTGGTAGACCCATTCGCCGGAATCGCCGATCGCGGTGGTCGCCACGCCGGCGCTGCTCGTGCCGTCGCCCCAGTCGACCTCGACGCTCAGGCTGTCGAGGAACCCCGGGTCATAGACGAACAGCTGCGCGGCGTCGAGCACGAACACGTCGCCCTCGCTGACATACAGCGTGTCCGAGAACGCCAGCAGCAGCGGCGGGAGGTTGTACACGCCGACCTCGACGCTCTGCTCGGCGACGCCGCCGTCGCCGTCGTCGACCCGCAGCGTGGCCAGGTACTCGCCTTCCTTGCCGTACGCATGGCTGCCGACGATGCGGTGCCATTCGCCGTCGGTGTCGTACGCCATCGTCTCGACGGTTCCATCGCCCCAGTCGACCGTGACGGTGAACGCGTCGCCCTGCCCGGGATCGCGGAACGACCAGTCGAGCAGATAGACGCCCGGCTCGAACGTCGGCCCGCCGTCCCCGCCGCCCTCGCCATCGACGGCGGCGGCAGCGACCACCTCGCCGCCGCTCGAATGAACGAAGATGCGCTTGCCTTCTGCCACCACGAACGGGACCACGCCATCGAGTTCCGGCGCCGCGTTCGACACCTCGACCGCGAAGCTGGCGCTGGCCGAACCGCCGTCGCCGTCGTCGATCTCCAGCGTGACCAGATAGCTGCCCTCGTCGCGATAGCGGTGCCCGATCCCGGCAAGGAATTGCGCGCTCGACAGGCCGTCGGCCGGATTCCACACCGCCGTCCCGGTCTCGCCGTCGCCCCAGTCGATGTCGAGGGTGAGCACGTCCTGGCTGCCGGCATCGGCCAGCGCGGCGTCCGCCAGCGTGAACAGATCGCCCTCGGCGACCGTCGGCGCGGGCGGCGCGACGAACGTCGGCGCCGCGTTGGCGATGGTCAGCGGCAGGGTGAGCGGATAAAGCGTGCGCCCGGTGGCGCCATCGACCGCACCGAAGTAGAGGGTGTAGTTGCCTTCGTCGGGCGAGACGAACTCGAAGCGCGTGCCGCCGCCGGTCGCCCGCACCTGGCCCACCGCGTCGACCAGCGTCCAGCTGGTCTCGAAGGCGGCCGCTTGCGCCGCCTGCAGGCCGAAGCCGCCGTCGCCGTCGGTGCCGGGAACGGTGGCCGTCCCGACGAACACCAGCGTGCGTCCTTCGACCAGATCGGCCGACGACGGCCCGCGCACCGACAGCTCGGCCACCTGCTGGTTGCCGAAGTCGACCCCGGTGACGACCTCGCCGGGCGCGCTGAACGCGACGTTGGCGACGCCCACCGGCCCGAGCCCGTCGCTGGCGGCGGCACCGGTCGGCGCCCAGCCGGCGAACGGAATCTCGACCACGCGCGGCGGCGCGTCGTCGCCCTGGCCGATCTGGCCGCCAGGCGTGAAGCCCAGGCCGCCCGCCAGGGGCGAGAAGTAGTTGTAGGTGGTGCTCTGCAGGGCGAAGGCCGACAGGCGCGTGCTGAAGTAGATGCTGCCTCCGAACAGCCCCGACGGCAGGACCGATCGCGTATAGACGCGCGTCTCGTATCGCGCTTCGCTGCTGGTGCTGACCTCGAGCACCTGGTCGTCCCCGGCCGCGACGGTCGAGAACAGCACGCGGTTGCCCTGGGCGCCGGCGCGCACCAGGCCATCGAGGTCGGCGGCAGCGAGGCGCGCATTGAGGTCCGCGACCAGATCGTCGAGGTCCGCGTTGTCCGCGACGAGCGCGCCGGTCAGGCGAATGCCGCCGATGTTGAGCCCGTTGAGCCGGAACGCGACCACCTTGTCCTCGACATAGGCATAGTCGGTGCGCTGCAGCGGCACGTTGTCGAGGAAGTAGTTCGAATAGTAGTCGCCGCTGGTCGAGTAGTAGACGTAGTCCCAGGTGCCGCCGTCGGCGAGGTCGGTGGTCGCGAGCGGTTGCGCCGCCAGCACCGTCGCCGGCACCGTCGGCTCGGGGTCGAGGGAGCGGAACGCGTACTCGCCGTTCGCGTCGGTGAAGGTGTATTGCTCGCCGGCGTCGAGCACGTTGTTGCCGTTGGCGTCGAGGAACACCTTGACGCCGTCGACACCCGGCTCGCCCGGCACCAGGCCCTGGCCGAAGACGAAGCGCGGGCCGTCGCGGCTGCCGTCGCCGTCACGGTCGTCCCACTTGACGCCGTAGAGCGCGTTGTCGCCGAAGGTGATGTCGAACCCCGTGGTCGCGCTGCGCCCGCGGTGATCGCCGGGCCCGCCGCTGCCGTCGCGCGCGGTCACGGTGATGTGCGCGGTGCCGGTGAAGCCGTTGAGCCGCGTGACGACGAGTTCGACCCCCTGCACCTCCACCAGCACGTCGGCGTTGTCGCTCACCGCCTCGAGCCGGATCGGGTCGGTGCGGTCGTCGACGACGCCGAGGTGGATCGGCCCGAGGACCCGACCCACGGTGCCCTGCAGGACGCCGTGGTTGCCGTTGCCGGAGGCATCGGTGACGGCATTGCCGAGCAGTTCGCCGAAGCGCCAGTAGCCGACGAGGCCAGTGGTCCCGGCCGCGAGCGTGCGGGTCAGGTTGTCCTCGATCTGGGCGGCGCTGCGCGCGACGTTCCACAGGCGCACTTCGTCGAGCTGGCCGACGAACGGGGAGTACGCGCTGTGGGATTCGAGGGTGCGCGCGAACAGCAGGCTCGCGGTGTGCGACGCCGTGTTGACGTTGGTGACGTCGGTGCTCGCCACCCCGACCAGGCGGCCGTCGAGATACACCTCCATGCGGCCGGCGGCGCGGTCGAGCACGCCGGCGAAGTGGTACCAGCGGCCCGCCTCGACCGAGCCGGCCGGCGTGTTGGCCCAGCTCTGGAAGCCGTTGGCGTCGGCCGAGGTAAAGTGCAGGTAGCCGTTCTCGTTGACCCAGAGGGACAGGCTGCGCGTCCCGGCGCCCGAACCCGTGCCCTTCTGGATCAGCGGCATCCAGTCGTTGGCGAAGCTGTCGACCCGGAACCAGGTCTCCAGCGTGATCGTCTTGTTGAGCGTCGCCAGCGTGCTGCTGTGCGCGACCGAGACGCCGTCGCTGCCGCCGGAGAACGCGAGCGCGCCCGGTGTCGTGCCCTGCTGGTCGATCTCCGCAAGCACCGGTGCGTCATTGGCGTCGAACTCGACGTCGGTGCCGATGTGCGCGCCGTCGGCGATGCCGACCGCTGCGGCCCCGTACACCGACACCGCCGCGATGCCCGCGCCCGGGGCCGCGGCGAGCCGGAGGCTCCCGTCGACGAACGCAAGCTGGAGCGCGCCGGCGCCGACGCCGGATGCGGCCACCGCCGCATCGAACGCGGCGATCACCTGCGCCGCGAGTTCGCCTGCCCCGGCGTTGGCCGCGGTCGCCTCCGCTGCCAGGTCGACCACGATCCACGCGCGCGCGCTGGTGGCCGCGTCGACCACCTGCACGCGCATCTGCAGGTCCGCCGCGAGGCGGCCGTCGGCCGGCAAGGACGCCTCGCCCGCGAGTACCGCACCGTCGATGCGCGACTCGAGCACGTCGACGAAGATCTCGTGCGCACGGTTGTCCAGCGGATTGTCCTGCAGGTCCAGCACCCGCAGGTTCGGCAGCACCGGGTCGACCCGCCGCAGCAGCACACCGTCGGCGGCCGCGAGGCCGAGCCCGGACTGGTTCAGGAACACCTCGAGCTTGAGGCCGTCGATCGCGGTCGGGTCCTCGGTGACGCTGACCACGCCCAGACTCTGGTAGGGCGCGCCGTCGAGGCTGGCGTTCGCCTGCGGCGACCGGGTCTGGTCGAGCACGCGCACCAGGCCGGGCGGGCGCACGAACATCGCCTCGCCGTCGGCGAGGGTGAGCGCCTTGCCCTGATGGTTGACGCCGTCGATGCCGCCGCTGGCGGTGAAGCCCTGCGTGCCCTCGGTGACCAGGGTCGCGTAGACGCCATGGGCCGCGAGTTGCGCGAGCACGTCGACGCTGCCGTCGCCGAACGCGGCGTCGTTGCCGAACCCGGCCTGGCGCAGCGCGGTCTCGAAGCCGACCAGGCCGGCGCCGAATTTCGGCGCATCGATCGCCGCGTCGGTGAGGTTGACCACCAGCACCAGGTCGTACCCGGCGAACTTGTCGACCAGCCCCGCGATCGCGCCATCGACGCGCACCACCGCCATCACCGCGTCTTCCGGCGCGGCATCGAAGAAGGACTGCCGGAACAACTGCTGCGCGTCGACCGCGAGCAGGCCGTACGCGGCTGCCCCGCCGACCAGATCCGGAATGTTCGGCGTCTCGAGCGGTTCGGCCAGGTGCAGGTTGGTCGAGCGCGCGCCGTCGTACTTCTCGACGCTGGCGAACACCCGGTCGCCTGCCGGCACGCCGAGGCTGCCGGTGGCCTGGGTCAGTTCGAACCGCCCGGCGTTGCTGCCGAGGATGAAGCGGCCGAGGCCGCCATCGACGACGCCGTCGCCGCCCTGCGCGTAGACGAAGGTATCGTCGCTGCTGACCACCGAGCCGAACAGCTTGACCGTGCCGCCGGCACCGCCGCCGCCGGCGCCGCCGGCGCCGCCCGTCCCGCCGGTGCCGCCAGTACCGCCGCACGCACCGTCGCCACCGTCGCCGCCGCCGTTGAAGAAGCCGCCGTTGCCGCCCGTTTCGCCGGCGGTGCCCGCCCGCCCGGTCGCACCGGCCGCACCGGCCGCGCCGGCCGTGCCGGGGCTGCCGTCGCCGCCGCGCGCGTCGAATGCCGCGCCGTTGACGATGATGCGCCCGAATGCGGTGATCTCGATCGCCCCGCCGCCGCCGCCGCCCGCGCCGCCCGCACCGCCGGCACCGCCGCCGCCACCGACGCCGCCGTAGCCGCCGCGTCCGCCCGCACCGCCGTCGCCGCCGCTGGCGAAGAAGTTGACGTCACCGCCGCCACCGCCGCCGCCGCCCGAACCGCCACCGCCGGCACCGCCGCCGCCGCCGCCCGCGCCGCCCGCGCCGCCGCCGCCGCCCGCACCGCCGGTGATCTCCGGGCCGAACCCGAAGTAGTTGATGTTGTAGCCGCCGCCGCCGACCATCCCGCCGCCGGCCGCATCGCCGCCCTGACCCGCACTGGCTGTGCCGTTGCGCCCGTCGAAGCCGCCGCCGGCGCCGCCGGCGCCGCCGATGCGGGCCCCGCCGCCGCTGCCGCCGACACCGGGGTCGCTGTAATACCCGCCATAGCCGCCGTAACCGCTGAACGGATTGGCGTAGCCGCTGCCGCCGTAGCTGCCGTAGTTCCCGGCGGCCCCGCTGCTGCCGGACGCTCCCGCTCCGCCGGTCACGCCGCGCACGCCCGCGTTGCCGTACGGGTCGAGGATCCAGTTCGATCCGCCGTCGCCGCCGGCGCCCCCGTTGCCAGGGGAGCCCCCGACCGCGGTGGGCAGGTAGAAGATGAGGTCGCCGCCGCCCAGCACATCGCCGAGCGCCGCCATCTGGAAGCCGCCGCCGACCGGCAGGTTGACCGTGCCGTTGGTGCCGCCCGCCCCGCCCGCGCCACCCGCGCCGCCGGCCCCGCCGCCGCCGCCGCCCGGGCCGCCGTCCGCTCCGGCCGCTGCCAGGCGGAATTCCGCCGCCGGGTCGATGAACACGTCGTCGCCGACGTTGATGGCGATCGCGTTGTCGCCGACGATGGTGATCGTGTCGCCGCCGATGTGCAGGTCGCCGTAGACGATGAACCGCGTGAGCCCGGCGCCGATGTCGACCGCGTACGGCGTGCCGTAGAAGGTCTCGGCCAGTGCGTCGTCGCCGGTGATCGTCCCGGTGTCGGTGTCGATGACGACATGGCGCGTGCCCGCGTGCGCCTCCGGGGCGGCCGTGCCGAGGCCGCCGTTGAAGATGGACGTCCCGACCGTGGCGACGACCGCGGTGTTCGGGCCGCGCACGAAGTACTTGGCCGCGTCGGTGCGCGAGGCCGCCTCGGGCCAGGTGACCAGCACCTCGTACTGTCCGGGATCGAGGTCGGTGAAGGTCCATTTCGCCGCGGTGTCGTCGGCGACGTCCTCGCGGAACCGGTAATCGCCCTCGAAGGCGCCGCCGAAGGTGCGCAGGTTCTGCTGCCAGTCGCCCTGCACGCTGAAATCGGCGTCGCCGTCGTCGACCAGCCGCATGCCGGCCAGGTCCTCGATGTTGGCGATCAGGTTGTCCTGCAGGTCGACGATCTCCAGATCGGGCATGCGTGTCAGCGGGCGCACGTCGCTGATGTAGTGGCCGCGCAGGCTCAGGTAGCGCAGGTCGGATTGCGCCGCGAGCGCCGCGATGTCGGTGACCGCGCCGCGGTCGTCGTAGGGCGAATACGGGCGGCCGAGCGATTCCGGCACCGCCTGTTCGGGGCCGCTCGGCGGATCGTAGCGCAGTGCGGCGTTGGCCCGATCCGCATAGGCGTAGAACGCGTGCAGGCCGCGCTCGAGGTAGACCGTCTGCACGTCGCGGGTGGCGACGCCGTAGGGGTCGTCGTACGGGTTGGTATTGCCGACGTAGACATAGCCGTACGACGTGGTGTCGATCGTGAAGCCGTAGTAGCCGGCCTCGGGAATGAAGAGCGACCCGTAGTACGAGGTGTAGCCCGTGCCGGTCGAATGGATCAGCCCGCGTCCGTAGTTGTCGGCGCTGAGCAGCGTGAGCCCGCGCTCGGGCGCATCCGGATCGGCCACCGGCCAGGTCAGGCGCGAGATCTGGCCGATCAGCGACATGTCCTCCGGATCGGCGGCGAGTTCCGTGCTCGCCGCCTCCTGGCCGCCGACGTCGATGTGCGGCCCGTCGATCGACAGGCGCTCGAGCGACAGCAGTTCCTCGAGGCCCGACAGATCGACGATCGCCGGATTGAAGTCGAGGGCCAGGTTGCGCAGCTGCGCCTGGCCGAACGGGAAGCCGACCGTCTCGCCGCCCTGCTTGATCCCCGGGACGAATTCCGCGAGCGGATCGCCGTAGAAATACAGGCTGCCCAGTTCATTGCCGGCGA
This sequence comes from Burkholderiales bacterium, assembly GCA_016790695.1. Taxonomy (GTDB): domain Bacteria; phylum Pseudomonadota; class Gammaproteobacteria; order Burkholderiales; family JAEUOS01; genus JAEUOS01. The sequence goes on along the minus strand of JAEUOS010000106.1, from coordinate 8,797 downwards.
GGTTCAGGCTGATCAGGTTGATCGCGTAACTGAGCCCGGTGAGTCGCTGGATGCCCAGGTTGGACGCGTCGAGCTCGGCGAGCTCGGCGAGGCTGCTCGCCCAGATGCGCTGCGACCAGGCCGATTCGCCGAACGAGCTCTCCAGCGGAATGTCGGTGCGCGCGCTGCCGTCGGGCACATGGATCACGTAGCGCCGGTCGCCGTCGGTGCTGTCGTAACGCTCGGTGATCGCGAAGCCGAGCGCGCGCGCCAGCGCGAGGCGCAGGCGCTCGTCGGGCAGGTCGATCAGCGCGTCGGTCTGGCGCAGCAGGATGTCGGAGCGCTCCGACTCGGCCACGGCCTCGATCTTCTCGCCGAACTCCCGGTCGCGCACCTCGAAATTCTCGGCCACGAACCGGTCGCGCCCGCTCTCGCCGCGCAGCCGGTCGATGCCCTCGTTGCCGACCAGGATGTCTTCGCCTTCACCGCCGCCGATGCGATCGTGGTCGGTGTAGGGATGGCTGTAGCCCTGCGACGGCGCGTCGATCGCCACCTGGAAATCCAGGTCCTCGGCGAGCGGCCCGTCCTGGTTGTAGACGCGCAGGTAATAGCCGCCCGCGTCCGCGTTGCGCAGGTCGATGATCGACTTGCCCAGCGCGATGAGCTGCCCGTCCTCGGTGTAGAGGTCGCCGACGAGACCCGGCACGCGCGGCGTGATCGCGAGCGCGGTCCTGCCCGGCTGCACCATGCCGGCCAGCAGGATCTCGAGGTCGTCGTTGTCGACCGGGTTCTCGACCCGCACCGTGAGCCGGGTCTCGCCGCGATCCAGCGCCGCGCGCACCGCCGCGGTGAGGTCGACGCTCGCCTGCGCGCCGCTGACGCTCACCTGCTGGGTGAAGGCGGCCCGTCCCATGCGGTCGGCGTCGTCGGCGACGTTGTCGCCCTCGCCCTCGAGCACGCTGACGATGAGCGGCACCGGCGGCGGGATCAGCGCATCGAAGCGCGTCGCGCCGGACGCGGTGGCGACCCACAGCTTGCCGTCGTAGTAGTTGCTGAAGAACAGCCTGTCGCCGATGACCGCCATCGACGAGGTGTCCGGTGCGACCGTCTCGGCGCCCGGCACGACCTGCGTTCCCTCGGCGCTGCCGTCGGTCACGTAGAGCTTGCTGCCGCTGACGAAGAACAGCCGCTGCCCTTCCGCCGTGGGCACCGGCACCATCGCGTACGGGTACGCATCGGCCGCGCCCGGCGCGAGATCGTCGACCAGCGCGGTGGTGACGCCGTCGGTCCGATAGAGTTCGGTGCCGCTGGCGGCGGTGTCGGCGACGAAATAGAGGCCGTCGTCCGTACCGGTGAGGTTGTACGGGTTGGAACTGACCACGTTGCCCGGCGTGGTCGAGGTGACGGTGCGATAGCGCGGCGTGAAGAACCCGGTCACCGGGTTGTAGTTGTAGCCGTCGAGCACCTGGTAGGAAAAGGTCAGCGGGTTGGTGTCCGGCGTGCCGATGTTGGCGAGCACGCTCGCGCCCCCCGACAGCCCGACCTGCCACAACTCGCGGCCGACGCGACCGGTCTCGGTGGTCGACCCCGCCGGCGCGTCCTGCGCGGCGAACACGACCTTGCCGTTGAACCAGGTCAGCCCCTGCGGATTGGTGCCGGTGCTGGCGATGTTCGTCAGCTGGGTGAACGCGGTGCCATTGAACTTGAACACCTCGCGGTCGGCGGTTGCCGCGCCCAGCTGCGCCGCGAACACCAGGTTGCCGTCCGCGGCGATCAGGTCGTACGGGTTGCGGAAGGTCTGGCCGGCGACGATCTGCGGCGCAGCGCCGGCGCTGGAGCGCCACAGGCGGTTGTAGCCGACACCCGCGTCGTAGGCGCTGAAATACACGTCGTCGCCGACGGCGACCAGCGGTCCCGGAGAGATGCCGGCGCTGCCGACCACGCCCTCGCGGACCGCGGTGCCGGCAGCGGTGCCGTCGCTGACCCAGAGTTCGGCGCCGGTCGACGGCGTGCTCGCGACGAAGTACAGGCGCGCGCCGGCCTGCGCCGACTGCTGCCCGGCGGCAAAGCTCGACAGATCGGACGCCAGCACGCGGATCGCGCTGACGCGGTCATCGGCGGCGTCGATCGAGAGCTTGCCGGCGACGGTGTCGACACCGACCGTCAACAGGCCGCTCGCCGTGCCGAGCGCCGCATTGATCGCCGCCTGCAGGTCGGCCTGCAGGTGATTCAGGCTTGCATTGCCCTCCAGCGACGTGAACGACAGGCGCGGCTCGATGACCAGCGTCACGCCGTCGGCCTTGACGATCTCCAGGCGCAGGCTCACCTCGCCCGGCGGAATGCCGTTGGAGACGCCGGCGGCCGCGCCCTTGGCCGCCGTGACCTCGCTGATCACCACCGAGGCCTCGCTGCCGCTGAACCCGAGTTCCTCGCCCTTGACGACGCGCAGCGCGACGATCGACGGATCCTGGTCCGAGACCAGGCTCAGGCGGCTCGTACCGCGGGGGTCGGGGACGACGTCGAAATACAGCGCCGACGCCGGCAGCCCGATCTCGGGCAGCGCCTCGGCGAGCGCCTCGTTCAGGCGCATCTCGAGCTCGCCCAGCGACACGTTGGTGCCGGCGGGCGCCATCTGGACCTTCAGCTCCAGCGCGTCGCCGCCGATCAGCGAGAGGACGATGCCGAAGCTCGCGCCGGCCGAGAAGTTCGCCGACGGCAGCCCGTTGGCCGCGATCACGCCGACGAACGGCAGCGACGACTGGCGCTCGAGGAAGCCGAGCCCGGTCGCTCCCTCGACGCGCAGTTGCGCGAATGTCGAGTTGATGCGGAAGGCGATCGCACCGCCGTTGTCGAACGCGCTGACGGCGCCGGCCGCGTGGCCGGCCTTGTCGAGCGCAGCGGCGAGGTCGTCGTTGATGTCGGCGATCAGCGCGGCGAGCCGGGTGTCGGTGGAGCCGTCGTTGTTGTCGCGGATCTGTTCGAGCGACAGCGACACGCCGAGCTTGACGGTCTCGCCGTCGGGCAGGACGGCCGCGACGCTGAACGCATAGCTCGACGCCGGGCGGCCATTGGCCGGTCCCGCGTTGGCGGCCGCCAGGCCGGCCAGGCCGGGCACGGAGAGCATGTTGTAGACATAGCCGCTGGCGATGTCGGTGACCTTGACCGTGCCTTCCTCGGTGCCGTCGGACTTCCAGAGCTCGATGCTGTTGTAGCCGCCGTTCGCCGTGAAGTAGAGCTGACCGTCGAATTCGACGAGGTTGCCCGGATACGACCCGTTGAGCCCGGGCAGCAGATCCTTGACCAGCCGCGTCCCCTCGATGCTGCCGTCGGTGACCCACAACTCGTTGCCCTCGCCGGCGGTGCTGCCGGTGAAGAAGATCCTGCCGCCGGCGGCGGTGACGTTGCCGACGCCGGTCGGCGCCGGCACCGGCGCGGCCGCGCCCGGGACATCCAGGGTGAGGACGGCGCCGGCGACGGCGTCGGGATTGCCGACCAGGTCGAGGTAGCGCCCGAGGTCGAACTCGAGGATCGCCCCGCTCACGACCTCGGCGTTGATCGCGTAGGTCTTGCTGTCGTTGCGCGCCGCGCGGAACGCGAGGCCGACATCGACGTTGCGCGCCGCCCCCTGGCCGTTGCCGAGCCAGCGCACGGTCGCGCCGCCGCTCTCGAAGCCGATCGCCCCGCGGCCGTCGGCGGTCGCGCTGCCGTCCTTCCAGCCCAGATAGTAGCCGGCGCCGACCGCGTCGCTGCCCTCGACCAGATCGAAGGCGAAGCTGTGGCCGCTGCCGGGATTGAGCGCGCGGGTCGCGCCCACGCCCGTGATGCGGTAATTGCCGTCCGCGTCGCGCTTGAATATCAGCGGCGTGACCTCGCGCGTGGTCCCGTCGGCGAAGTCGCCGCCCCAGGCCGACCAGTTGATCATGCGACCGGCCGCGCCGAACTCCGGCCCGACGTACATGCCGCCGCTCGCGGTATCGACGAACGCGGCCACGAACAGGTCGGGTCCGGTGACGCTGGTCGCCGCCGCGGTGCGCACGCGGTCCTCGAAGCCCACCACCTCGACCGTCTGGGCGCGTGCTCCCGGCGTGATGCGCACGAAGCTGCCGGGCTGGCCGGCGCCGAGCGTGGTGAACCGGTACCAGCGCTCGCTCGTCCCCGCCGTCATCGTGAACGCGGTGGTGTCGACGACGCCGTCGCCGTCGTAGTCGTTGCGGAACACCTCGGCGCGGCCGGTGCCGCGGTCGACCAGATAGTCGCCGCTGCCGGTGACGGTGAGATTGGTCAGATCGACGATCTGGTCGCCCGGCGGCAGCACCGGCGGGGTCGACGCGCCGTAGGCGACGAAGATCTTGCCGGCCCCTGGCGTGAGGATGGTGCTCACCGCGTTGGCGCCCGCGGCGCCGATGATGATGTCGTCCCGGCGGTCGCCGTCGAGGTCGATGCCCGGGTCGGACGGCAGCGTGCCGAAATGGTCGAACTCGAACTCGCCGCGGATCGCCGCGCTGGCATCGGCGAGCGTGACGTTGCGGCCGCGCTCGGCGATCGAGAACAGCACGTAGGCCGTGCCGCGCTCGTCGGCGTCGAGAATGGTGGTCGAGCCGGCCGCGGTCAGCGTGCGGGTCGGTTCGCCGACCAGGAGATCGGCGCGGCCGTCGGCATTGAAGTCGCCGGCGGTGGCGCTCAGCACGCCGCGGAACACCACGCCGTCGGCCATGCCGGCCGGATCCTCGCGGCGCACCACGATGTCCGCGTCCTCGCCCAGGACCACCCGGGTGGCCGCGCCGTAGTCGGCCTGGCCGTAGAAGATCAGGAGCCCGCCCTCGCGGGTGAGCGCGCCGCGCCGGCCTTCGACGGTGGTGCCGATGGCGAAGTCGTCGTAGCCGTCGGCGTTGATGTCGCCGAGCGCCGCGACCGAACCGCCGAGCGAGAAGTCCTGGACGATCAGCTCGCTCGTGCCGATGTCGGGGTCGCCCGAGGCGGCGCCGAGCGTGATTCCGTGGGCGCCGCCGGTGCGGCCGGTGATCAGGTAGGCACGTCCGATGTCGGGCAGCGAGGAATCGGCGAAGCGCGCGAACTGCGCATCGGCGAACAGGATGTCCTCGAGGCCGTCGCCGTTGACGTCGCCGGCCACCACCGCGCGCATCGCCGGCGCTGCGTTGACCGTTGCACCGATCTCGGCGTTGGTGAAGTCGATCCCCACCGCCTGACGATCGCTGAAGTCGGCCCAGATCACCGCCTCGAAATCGACCGTCAGGTCGACCAGATTGACGTTGCGGATGCCGGGCGGCGCGTCCTCGCCGGCCCACAGGCTCGCGCCGGAGAACACGAACCCGGCCCAGAAGCCGGCAGGCAGGGTGATCAGCAGGTCGGCATGGCCGTCGTCGTCCCAGTTCAGCGCGGCGACGTCGGAGGTGGCATCGGCGAGCACGCCGGCGCCGGCCCAGCGGAACTGGCGCACGCGGTTCTGGTCCTCGGCGGCGACCGCGCGGTCGACCCAGGCGCGATCGACATAGCCGGGCAATTCGAGACCGCCGGCCGCGCCGCCCATGATCACGGTGATCAGCGCATCGGCACCGGCGACGCCGTCGCGGCGGATGAAGACGAGGTCGGTCTTGCCGTCGCCGCTGACGTCGCCCATGCGCGAGATCGCGCGCCCGACGTCGGCGGCGACGACGAAATCGGCCTCCGCGCGCACGTCGGCGACGCCGTCCAGCCGCACCGGGCCGAGCAGCACGTAGCTGGCGTCGTTGCCGTGTACCAGCAGGTCACCCTCGCGGTCGCCGTTGAAGTCGGCCAGCTTGACCGCGCCGACCAGCGCCTCGTCCTCGAGCGTGCCCTGCAGCCCGAAGGCATCGCGCGCTGCCGGATTGGCGTCGGTGGCGACGTTGATGCCGGGAATCTCGCGCGGACCGACATCGGCGAGCGCCGGCGTGGCGAGGTCGAAGCGATAGGGGTCCGCCGGCGCACGCAGCGCCTCGGCGGCCACCACGCCCGGCTGGTACGGGCCGAGGGCGTCGCCTTGGTAGACGCGCAGCGCGTCGCCCGACGGTCCGCCGAACGCGAGCCGCCCGTAGGCCTGCCCCTCGACGACCAGCGGATTGGTCGCGCCGAAATACAGCGGCTGCGGCGCGGCGACGCCGGCCGCGGCGTAGCTTGCCCGGCCGGGCTCGAAGACGAGGTCGGCCGCCCGCGCGAAACGCGCCTCCATGGCAGCGCGGCCTTCGCGCGTGCCGACCGCGGCATCGATCAGGCTCGCGCCCAGATGCACGGCGAGCACCTGATGCTCGAGCGTGCCGGCCTCGGTCAGGCGATTGCTCGCAAGCATCCGCGCGGCGCCGAGGTCGGCGGCACCATCGCCGTCGAAATCGCCGATCGGCCGGAACCCGCCGCCGGGCAGGGCGACCGCGCGATCGGTGTCGAGCAGGCTCTGCAGGGTGACGCTGCCGGTGAGCCCGTCATCGCCGAAGACCAGGTACGCGGCGGCATCACTGGAGACGAGCAGGTCGCCGGTGCCGTCGCCGTCGACGTCGCCGGCCGCGAACACCCGCGCGCCCGACCCGAACGCGCCGGTGACCGTGACCTGCAGCGCCGGCCCGGTGAGCGCGCCGGCGCCCGCGAAGACGCGCAGTGCGGCACCGTCGGTGACCGCATAGTCGCCGCGGCCGTCACGGTTGAAGTCGCCGGCTCCGCCGACGGCCCCGGCGCCCGCGACGCTGAACCCGGCGCCGCCGATGAAGGCGTTCTCGCGGTTCGGGTCGGTGCGGTCGATCTCGGCAAGCCAGGCCTCGCGCGAGCGTCCCGCATAGACGCGCGTCGTGCCCAGCGCGGAGATGACCAGGTCGTCGCGGCCGGCGGTGTCGCCGGGCACTTCGTCCGCCCGCACCATGTTCGCGAGCGGAATGTAGGAATAGTTGTTGCCGCCCGCCGGATCCCACGCGAACAGCGCGACGCCGTAGCCGTCGGCCTGGAAATACTCCAGGGTCACGTCGTGATATCCGGCCGCGAGCGTGACCGGCTCCTGCGACAGCAGCGGATCCGGATTGGCGCCCTGGTTGGCGTCGGCCACCACCACGCCGTCGATGGTGAGCCGATGGCCGTCGTCGCTGTAGACCAGGAAGCGCGGCGTGCCCGTGGCGGCGTCGCCGGGCGGATCGAAGTACAGCTTGCCGCTCCACCGGACCGCGAAATCCTCGGTCAGGCCCGGCACCAGCGACTCGGGCGCGCTGCTCACGAATCCCTGGTTGCCGTCGACGAACATGCCGTAGGTGACGATGCCGGTGTCGGTGCGCACCAGGGTCGGGCCGAAGCCGCCGACCTCCACCAGCGCGCCGCCGCCGGAGATCACCGCCGGCAGCGCGGCGTTGAAATTGGTGGCGAACGCAGTCGCCGTGCCCGACGGGCCGTGCGCGAGCACGCGCAGGTTGTCGATCGCCCAGGATTCGTCGGCGCCGCCGCTGTAGTTCGGGCCCTCGGCCCAGATGCGGATGACGGCGGTCTCGCCGGTGTGCGCGAGGTTGCGCAGCGCGGCCGCGCCGGTCAGGTCGTAGAGCGAATCGGCGGCCGCGCCGAAGCCGAGGTTGGTGCCGCCGAGCAGCCGGACGCCGCCCGCGTAGCTCTGCGCGAAGCCGTCGACGTTGCTGAAGGTCTGATTGAAGACGAGGTTGCCGTCGACGGAGATCTTGAGCCGGTCCGGGCCGAAGCCGGCCTGGTTGCCGTCCCAGGTGTTGATCAGCGCCAGCAGGAACTCCAGATCGAGGCTGGTGTGGTCGGCCGGCAGCCCGGTGAGCGTGACGACGGTGGCGCTGCCCTCGCCGATGCCGGCATTGCGCAGGAACGCGCCGTCCGCGAGGCTCGGGAGTTCGGCGAGGTCGGCGAGGTTGTCGAAATCGTGGTACTGGCCGACCATCCCCTGGCCCTGCACGGTGGCGACGTTGCCGACTCCCGCGGCATTGACCACGGTGGTGCCGACCACCGGGAAGAACAGGTCGCTGTCGGTCAGCACGCTGATGACGCCGCGCGCGTCGCGGAACAGCACGTCCGACGGCACCACCTCGCGCGTGACGCTGCCGGGCTTCTGCCACGACAGCGACACGCCGGCGGCGCCCTGGTTCTCGAACATCTCGACCCGGATCGCGTGGAAGCCCGCATCGAGGTTGACGGTCGCGGACAGCTCGGTGTTGGCGTGCAGGCCGTCGTTGTCGATCACGGTGTCGCCGTCGATGACGAGGCGGCTGCCGTCGTCGGACGACAGGAAGAACTTGTAGGTCCCGGCCTCGGCGATCTGCAGCTGGCCGGTCCAGCGCGCCGCGAAGCGGTCGTTGAGGTCGGAGAACCCGGCGAAACCGGGCCCGCTGGTCACCGGGAAGTGCACGCGCGCGTCGGTGCGCGTGTACTTCGGCGTGAGCGCGTTGAAGTCGATCTGGTCCAGGTCGGTGACGGCGACGCCGGCCGGCAGGACGAAATACTCGCCGACGAGCCCGGCATCGGCCGCCGCATTCGCCTCACTGGTCCAGTCGGCGCGGCCGAAGATCACGTAGACGCCCTGCTGGTCCATCGCGCCGTCGCGCGAGACCGCGACGACGATGTCGCCGATGCCGTCGCCGTCGAGGTCGCCGCCGGCGCTGATCACCGACCGGTTGACGCTGCTGCCGCCGAGGATCGGCGCCGGCAACTCCAGCGTCACCGCCGGCAGGACCTTGTCCGGATCGAGGCCGTCGGCGCTGCCGAAGGCGATGCGCGCGAAGGTGCGCGGATTCTCGACGTCGGCCAGCGTGCTCACCACCCGGTCCTGCACCGCGACGATCGCGTCCTCGTAGCC
>JAEUOS010000164.1 GCA_016790695.1 Burkholderiales bacterium | reverse complement strand
ATCTGGTCGATCCGGATGCTTTTCGAAGGCGCCCTGCTCGCCTTCGGTGCGCCGGCATCGTCGTCCGCGGTCCCTTCCGCGCCGCTGCCGGCCATGGCGGCCTCGATGGCCAGGATTTCCGGCACGACTAGCCGGAAGTCCGGATGGTTGCCTTCTTCGAACCAGCGGCAGGCGGGACAGGTGCCGCAGGGATTGCCGTCGTTCCCGGCGTTCTCGCACATCAGGCTCTGGGCGAAATGTTCGGCCAGGCGGCGCTTTCCCAGCCCAGGCGGGCCGCACAGAAGAATGGCATGCGGAAGGCGCGAACGCATCGCCACGAGACGGGAGAAGCCTGCGTCAAGCCAGGGAAATTCTATTTTTTTCAATTGATTAAGTATTATTTGTAATGTAATACATAAATAAAATTTCTTTATCCATTAAAAACAATATGATACGAGAATATTGTCAAGTAATTTCTCGATTTCACGGACATTCAGGCCCGCATCGATCACGCGGAACCGCCCCGGATCGCGCGCAGCCAGCGCGAGGTAGCTCTCCCGAACGCGTCGGTGAAATTCCGCTTTCTCGCTCTCGAACCGATCCAGCGTGCGGGCGTTGGCAAGCCGGGCCATGGCGGCGGTCGGAGGCAGGTCGAAAAGAACGGTGAGGTCAGGCTGTGTGTGGGGATGGACCCAGCGTGCGAGCACTTCGATCTTTTCCGCATCCACACCACGACCACCGCCCTGGTAGGCGCGCGTCGCGTCCGTGAACCGGTCGCAGACCACCCACGCGCCGCGTGCCAGGGCCGGCTCGATGACCTGGGCCAGGTGTTCGCGGCGCGCGGCGAACATCAGCAATGTCTCGGTTTCCAAATGCATCGGCTCGCCGAGGAGGAGTTCGCGCAGCTTTTCGCCAAGCGCTGTTCCACCCGGTTCGCGCGTGACCACCACTTCCCTGCCCTGCGCGCGCAGGCGTTCGGCGGTTGCCTCGACATGCGTCGATTTCCCGGCGCCGTCGAGACCTTCGAACGTGATGAATCGGCCCCGGCCCATCATCGGCACCCTTGCATGAACGATCCGGCGTGATGGCGACGCATCTCAGCCGCCGCGCCGCTGAAAGCGGTTGACGGCGCGGTTGTGCGCCTCGAGGCTGGCAGAGAATTCATGGCTGCCGTCGCCGCGGGCGACGAAATAGAGGGCATCCGTGCGTGCCGGGTTGAGTGCGGCCTGCAGCGCTGCCGCGCCCGGAAGCGCGATGGGTGTGGGCGGCAGGCCGACGCGGGTGTAGGTGTTGTACGGGCCATCGGTCTGGAGGTCGCGCTTGCGCAGGTTGCCGTCGAAGGCCGCACCCAGCCCGTAGATCACCGTGGGATCGGTTTGCAGCAGCATGCCCTTGCGCAGCCGGTTGACGAACACGCCCGCGATCTGCGGCCGCTCGCGCGCAAGGCCGGTTTCCTTTTCGACGATCGAAGCCATGATCAGTGCTTCGTAGGGGGAGGCATACGGCACGCCGGCGGCCCGGCGCTGCCATTCGGCGTCCAGCCGCCGCAGCATGGCGCGATGGGCGCGCCGCAGGATCGCCACCTCGGTCGAGCCCTTGGCGAACAGGTAGGTGTCGGGAAAGAACATCCCCTCGGGATGCGCGGGATGCGCCAAGGGGCCGACCGTGGAACCCGCGACGTGGCGGTACAGGTCGGCATCGCTGCGGCCGTCCATCGTCTTGTGCACTGCGGGGTGCGCCGCCAGGGCGGCGCGAAACTGGGCAAAGGTCCACCCTTCAGGCACGGTGAGTTCCTGCAGCGTCACGTCACCGCGCGTCAGCTTGTCGATGAGGGCGAGCGGTGTGGTGCCCGGCTCGATCTCGTAACTGCCCGCCTTGATGCGGGTATCGCGCGACAGCGCGCGTGCAAGCAGCACCAGCGCGTCGGGGTGAACGCTCATGCGCTCGGCGGCGAGACGCGCGGCGGAGCGCATCGAGCTGCCGGGCGGAATGGTCAGTTCAACCCCCTCGCCGCCCATCGCCATCGGATGGTGCGCGTACCACCAGAGGCCGCCCGCAATCGCGGCGGCACTCAAAATGGCGAGGAAAATCAGGGCCTTGAATAATCGAAACATGAGGCCATCTGGTGTCGAACGCGTCAGTATAATGGCTCGGCACGGTGCATTTGTCGCCCGGCTCGCCTGCTGATTTGGCAGCCGGTTCGCCACCCGGTTCGCCGTCCGATCTTCCGCCCGACCGTTCTACGCTCGCCCCTTCTTCCGCCCACGTCACCGATCGATGACGATCTGCCCTGTCGACTCCCCTGCCCTGCCCGTCGGCAACTATCGGCTGTCCTCCTGGGGCCTGATCCAGGTTTCCGGCGCCGATGCGGTGGCGTTCCTGCACGCGCAGTTGAGCAATGATCTGTCCGGTCTGCCCGTCGGACGCGCGCAATGGACGGCCTATTGTTCACCGAAGGGGCGCATGCTGGCCGGCTTTCTGGCGTGGAAGCAACGTCCCGATCTGGTCTGTCTGGCCTGCGACCGGGAACTGGTCGCTGCACTGGTCAAGCGTATGCGCATGTTCGTCCTGCGCGCCAAGGTCGTGGTGACCGATGTCTCGTCGGACTGGGCGCTGGCCGGGGCGATCGGGCGCGCCGGCCAGCCCGCACCGATGGAGGTCGTCGAGGATGGCGGCAGCACGCTGGTCGGACTGACCGCTGTCGCCGGGCAGACGCGCTGCCTCGTGGTGGCGGCCGCCGGGTCGGGCGCCGGCGACGACTGGGTCTGGCAGCTCGCGCAGATCCGGGCCGGAGAGGTGTGGATCACGCCGGCGACCAGCGAGCAGTTCGTCCCGCAGATGGCCAATTTCGACGCCATCGGCGGCATCAATTTCAAGAAGGGCTGTTACCCGGGCCAGGAAGTCGTGGCGCGCACGCATTATCGCGGCGCCGTCAAGCGGCGCATGTACCGTGCCCGTGTCGGTGCGCCGGCGGTCGCCGGTGTCCCGCTGTTTGCCGCGCAGGCGCAGGAATGCGGCACGGTTGCGAATGCGGTGACCGATGACACGGGCCGCAGCGAACTGCTGGCGGTGATCTCGAGCGACAGCCGGGATAGCGCGCCGGTGCGGCTGGGCGCGCCGGAGGGCCCGCCGCTCGAGTTCATCGACCTGCCCTACATGTCTTCCCCGTCGGCCTGATGCGCATGCGGAGGCCGGCAGCCGGAACCGAGCGCGGCGCATGAGCGAGATCTACGACTACTACGTCTACTACAAGGTGCCGGCCGAGCGCACCGGGGATTTCGTTCCGGTCGCCGTTGCCATGCAGTCGGATGTGCTGCGCATGACCGGCGTGCGCGGTCGCCTGAAGAAGAAATCCGCCGACGACAGCACCTGGATGGAAGTCTACGAGGGCGTGCACGGGCGCCTGCTGTTCGATGCGGCGCTGGCCGATTGCGTCGCCCGGTTCGGCATGACGGCATTCCTCGAGGCCGGCGACGCGCGTCACCTCGAGATCTTTCACGATCCGCTTTCCTGACCATGTGCCTGATCGCGCTGGCCTGGCGCGCCTATCCCGGATATCGACTGATCGTCGCCGCCAATCGCGACGAGTACCACGAGCGCCCGACCGCGGCGGCCGCGTTCTGGGACGACGCGCCGCATGTGCTGGCGGGGCGCGACCTCCGGGATGGCGGTACCTGGATGGGGGTCACGCGCGACGGTCGCTTCGCCGCGCTCACCAATCACCGCAGGCAGGCGGTGCGCGCGGCCGCGCCGCGCTCGCGCGGTCATCTGGTCGCCGACTACCTGCGCGGTGGCCTGGCGCCCGGCGGTTATTGCGCGGCGGTCCGGGCCGTCGCCGCCGACTTCAACGGATTCAACCTGCTGGCCGGCGATGTGCACGGGCTCTGGTACCTGGGCGACGACGGCGGCTCCCCCGAGCACCTGACCCCGGGGATCCACACCCTGAGCAATGCGCGCCTGAACACGCCCTGGCCGAAGGCGACCGGCCTCGCGCGCGCGCTCGCCGACGCGGTCCCGCGCGGCGGTGACGATGCGCGTCTCGCGCGCGAGTTGTTCGATGCCTTGGGCGACACCGACCTCCCCGCCGACAGCGAGCTCCCCGACACGGGGGTGGGGATCGAACGCGAACGCATGCTGGCGCCGCGCAAGATCGTCGCGCCGGCCTACGGAACCCGCAGCAGCTGCGTGCTGGTCCTGCGCGACGACGGCAGCGGCAGCTTCGCCGAGCGCAGCTTCGACGCGGCCGGCCGCCTCATCGGCGAGGTGCGCCGTGCGCTGGCCCCATCAGGTACCGTGCCAGCGTGAGCGCATCGTAGATCGGCACGCCGGTCGCCTCGCCGAGGGCGGCAGCATACGGCGGCATGTTGGTGCATTCAAGGACGATCGCGCCGACCCGGGGGTGGAGCGCGCGCAGCCGACGGCCTGCGTCGAGCACCTCGCTGCGCAGCTTCGCTGCGCACAGGTCGGGCTGATCGCCGAGGATCGCGCGCGCGAATTCCCCGTCCTCGGCGACGCCGACCACGGGCGTCCGGGCCGGGGCGCCCGCGCGTTCCAGATGCGCAGGTGTGAGCGACGACGCGGAAATCGTGATCACGCCGGCCTCCTGGCCGGCGGGGAGCGCGCGGTTGGCCGTCTCCACGAGTGCCAGGCTCGAGGCTATGAACGGCACGCGCAGGGCCGCCGCGATGGCGCCCTGGAACAGGCCAAGAAAGCCGCAACTGGTGGTGATTGCCGCGCAGCCCGCGGCTTCGAGCGCGCGGGCCGCCGCGATGAACGGCGCCAGCAGTCCGTCGGCGCCCTGTCGGATCACGCGCTCCGGGCTCGCGCCGCGGACGATTTCGTACCGCACCGGGAACGCGAAGCTTGCCGGGTTGCCGATGTCGCCCGGCAGCCGCGGAAAGCGGGTTTCGAGCATGATGATCCCGAGCGGCCGTGGCACGGCCGGCGGGGGCGCGTGCGTCACGCGACCCACTCGCTCACCGGAGCGCTCGCCTCGTGCAGCGGCTGGCAGATCACGTCGACAAGCGCGGGCGCGCCGCATTCGAGCGCCGCGCGCAAGGCCGGACGCAGCGCCTGCGGATCCTCGACCCGCCAGCTCCGCACACCATACGCGGCCGCGACCGCCGCATGGTCGGTCCGTCCGAAATCGACCGAAAAGTAGCGCTCGCCGAAGCCGGATTTCTGGCCGGCCTTGATCCATCCGAACGTCGCATTCGAGATCACGACCATCACCACCGGCACGCGATGGCGCACCAGCGTCTCGAGTTCCCCCGCGGTGAAGCCGAAGCTGCCGTCGCCCATCATGGCCACCACCGGCGTGCCGGGAGCGGCGAAATGCGCTCCCACGGCCGCGGCCATGCTGTAGCCGAGCGCGCCGTGGGCGCGGTTCGAGAACAGGCGTCTGCCGGTCGCGCGCACCTCGAAATGCGCGGACAGGTAGGGACACGGCGTGCCGGGATCGGCGATCACGATCGCCTCGGGCGGCAGAACCTCGCGCAGTTCGTGGACCACGCGCTCGGGACGGATCGGGTGCGCGTCGGACAGCGCCAGTTGCAGGAATGCCGCACGCTTGCGCGCCTTGGCATCGGCGACCGCGCGCGGATTCAGGCGCGACGGCAGATCGAAGGCGGTCTGCGCCGCGAGGGCGTCGCTGAGCTGGCGCAGCACCAGCTTCGCGTCGCCCACCAGGCCGACGTCGGTTCGATAGTTGGCGCCGATCACGGCAGCGTCGGCATCGATGTGGATCACCCTGGCGGCGTCCGGCGCCGGGTGGCGCCGCCGCTCGGTCGTCACGCTGCCGGCGCGGCATCCGACGAAGATCACCAGGTCCGCCATGTCGACCAGGGCACGGGTCTCGCGGGTGCCGCCGTTGCTGCCGACGACGCCGGCGCAAGCGGGATCGGTCTCGGCGAGGCTGCCCTGCCCGGAGATGGTGGTGGCGACGACCGCCTGGGTCAGGCGGGCGAACTCCGCCAGCTCGGGCTCGGCACCGGAAAGAACGACCCCGCCGCCGGCGATGACGAGCTTGTTCGGCATCGACGTGAGCAGGGCAACCGCGCGCAGCACGTCCCCGGGGTCGGCGCCGCTGCGGCGCGCCGGGTACGCGGCCACGGCAGGATCCGCATACAGCTCGGCGTCATCCAGCGCGCCCTTCTGGGCATCGAAGGGCACGCAGAGGTGGGCGGCGCCGCTGCGTCCGGTGGTCATCGCCGAAAAGGCGGCTCGCACCAGCCGGGGGATGTCGGCGGCTGCGTTGGCCGTGCCGTTCCATTTGGTGAGCGGCCGGAACAGCGCGCCCTGATCCAGCTCGGTCAGGGTGTAGCGCCCGCGTGATGTGGTGGCGATGTCGGTGGTGATCGCGAGCACCGGAACGGAGGATTCGTTGGCTTCGACCACGCCCGGCAGAATGTAGGTCGCCCCGCCCCCCGAGGGGCCTTCGCAGATTCCGGGGCGGCGGGCCACGCGCGCATAGCCGTCCGCCATGTACGCTGCGCTGCGCTCGTCCCGTGTCAGGATGTGCTGCATGCCATGGTCAAGGCGTGCCAGCGCATCGTAGAAGGGCAGGCTGGTGTCGCCGCACAGCCCGAAAATGTGGCGCACGCCATGCGCCTGGAGCATGCGCACGAGGGCCTCGGCGCCGTTGAGTGATGTCATCGCGAGAGGGATCGAGGAGCGAAGGAGCGTCGATTATCGCCGTCCCCGGGGCCTGGCGTCGGCGCAGGCGCAACGCGCTACCATGGCACGATGCACACCCTCGATCATGTCGTATTCAACGCGCGCGACCGCATGGACGAGGTCGTCGCGACATTCGACCGCCTGGGATTCCAGGTCGGCGCGCGCGGCCACCATACGCTGGGGTCGATCAACCACACCGTGGTGTTCGCGGCCGACTACCTGGAACTGCTGGGATTCCCGCCGGGGGCGCCGCCGCCCGCGCGTCCCGAACTCGTCGCCCGCCCGCTCGGCCTGATGGCGACGGTGCTCGGCAGTGACGACGCCGAGTCGACCCGTGGCGACCTGGTCGCCGCCGGGCTGGCGCCGCGCCCGGTGCAGTCATTCTCGCGTCCGGTGCGGCTCCCCGACGGCGGCACGGCCGATGCGCGCTTCCGGGTGACCCGACTGGAGCCCGATGCCGTCCCGGGGACCTGGTTCTACTACTGCGAGCACCTCACGCGCGCGGCGGTGTGGCAGGCCGCGTGGCAGACGCACCCCAATGGCGTGGTCGGCATCGACAGCCTCGAGATCGCTTTGCCGGACCCGGCCGCGGCGGCGCCGGCCTACGAGCGCTGCACCGGGAGCCCGGCACGGCGCGGCCCCGATGGCGTCGTCACCCTCGCCCTCGGGGCCTGCACCCTGCGCCTGGTGCCGGCAAGCGGCACGACGGGCATGCGCGCGATCGGATTCGGCTGCTGCTCGCTTGCGCCCGCCCGCGCCGTGCTCGAGCGCGCCCGGGTGGATTTCGAGGCCTCCGCCGCAGGCCTGGAGGTCGACCCGCAGTCGGCGCTCGGCACCACGTTACAATTCACCCTTCGGCGGTGACCGTCCGTCACCATCCGCGGCATCCGGCTCCCGTTCCGGTCCCGCTCCCGACCATCGAGGAGAAAAAATGCGCGTTGCCATTTCCCTGCTTGCCGCGGTGATCGCGGCCGGCGCCGCCCAGGCCCAGACCAAGTGGGACATGCCCACGGCCTATCCGCCTGCCAATTTCCATACCGAGATCGCGGTCCAGTTCGCGGCCGACGTCGACAAGAACACCGGCGGCAAGCTCAAGATCACGGTCCACTCGAATGCCTCCCTGTTCAAGGCGCCCGAGATCAAGCGCGCGGTGCAGAACGGCCAGGCACAGATCGGCGAGGTGCTGCTGGTCAATTTCGAGAACGAGTGGCCGGTCTACGGCCTCGACGGCATTCCGTTCCTCGCAACCAGCTTCAAGGACGCGCAGCGCCTGTCGGCGGCGCAAAAGCCGGCGCTCGACAAGAAGCTCGCGGAAGGCGGCATGATGGTCCTGTACATGGTCGCCTGGCCGCCCCAGGGCCTGTACGTCAAGAAGGAGATCGCCTCGGTGGCCGACATGCGCCGCGTGAAGTGGCGCGCGTACAGCCCGTCGACGGCGAAGATCGCCGAACTCATCGGCGCGCAGCCGGTGACGATCCAGGCCGCCGAACTGCCGCAGGCGCTGGCCACGGGCGCGGTCGAGTCCTACATGTCGTCCGGCGCGACCGGCTACGATTCCAAGACCTACGAGCACATCAAGATCTGGTACGACACGCAGGCCTGGCTGCCCAAGAACGCGGTCCTGGTCAACAAGAGGGCCTTCGACGCGCTGGACAAGGCGACCCAGGACGGCGTCCTGAAGGCGGCGCGCGACGCGGAAGTGCGCGGCTGGAAGGTCTCCGACGAGAAGAACGAGTGGTACAAGAAGGCGCTCGCCGAGAAAGGCATGAAGATCCTCAAGCCCTCGCCCAAGCTGGTGACCGACTTCCGCCAGGTCGGCACGATCATGCTCGAGGACTGGCTCAAGAAGGCAGGCCCCGAGGGCAAGGCGATCGTCGATGCCTACAACAAGAAGTAGTCGCCGCCCCCCGCCCGGGGTGGTGACGTCGTGATCCGGCGCACGCTGAACGCGATGTTCGACGCCGCGGGGGCCCTCGCGGCGTTTTTCGTTTTTGTCATCTTCGCGGTGATGATCGGCACGTCGATGTTCCGCCTGGTCGGGTGGCGCACCGGCGGCTTCGAGGACATCGTCTCCTGGCTGACGGCGGCCGCCGCGTTCTTCGGCATGGCGCACACGTTCAAGCACGGCGACTTCGTGCGCGTCGGCCTGCTGCTCGAGAACCTCGCGCCGCCGTGGCGGCGCGCGTTCGAGATCGCCGGGCTGTGCGTGGGCAGCCTCTTCACCGGCTACCTGGCCTGGTCGGTGTCGGCCTACGTCTACGACAGCTTCCAGGTCAACGACATGTCGAACGGGCTGGTGGTCATCCCGCTCTGGATCCCGCAACTGTCGATCGTCATCGGCTCGACGCTGTTCTTCCTCGCCATGGTCGATGAGCTGGTCCAGGTGGTGGGGGGCGCGCGCCCGAGCTATGTCACCGCCGTCGAAGAGCGCCACGCCAAGGGCGACTTCACCGAGGACGTATGAGCGTCGTCGCGGTCGGCACCTTCCTGCTGCTGGTGATGCTGCTGTTCCTCGCCGGCGGCGTGTGGATTGCGATCACGCTGGCGATCGTCGGCTGGATCGGCATGGCACTGTTCACCAGTCAGCCGCCGATGATCTGGGGCAAGAACCTGTTCTCGGCCTTCTGGGACTCCAACAACTCGTGGGAACTGGCGGCGCTGCCGATGTTCATCTGGATGGGCGAGATCCTGTTCCGCACCAGGCTGTCCGAGCAGATGTTCGAGGGGCTGGCGCCGTGGCTCAACCGCGTGCCCGGCCGCCTGATGCACACCACCATCCTCGGGTGCGGGATCTTCGGCTCGGTGTCGGGCTCCTCGGCGGCGACCTGCGCGACCATCGCCAAGGTGGCGCTGCCGGAACTCAAGCGCCGCGGCTACGACGAAAACCTCGCGCTCGGCAGCCTGGCCACGGCCGGCACCCTCGGCATCCTGATTCCGCCGTCGATCACCATGGTCGTCTACGCGGTCGCGGCGGATGCCTCGATCATCCGCATCTTCCTCGCGGGATTCGTGCCGGGCTTTCTGCTGATGGCCCTGTTCTCCGGCTACATCGGCTGGTGGTCGTTGCGCCATCCCGACAAGGTGCCGCCGCCCGGGCCCGATCTGAGCCTGCGCGAAAAGATCCGCCGGTCCGGCAGCCTGATTCCCTGCACGCTCCTGATCCTGTTCATCGTGTGGGTGCTGGTCGCCGGCTGGGCCACGGCCACCGAGTGCGCCGCCTACGGCGTGCTGGGCGCGCTGGCGATCGCCTGGAGCGGCAACAGCCTCACCTGGGCGAACTTCAAGGCAAGCCTGATGGGCGCGACGCGGGTGTCGTGCATGATCATGTTCATCCTGGCCGGCGCGGCCTTCCTCACCAAGACGATGGCCTTCACCGGCATCCCGCGCGAGCTGGCCGAATGGGTCAACAGCCTCGGCCTGAGCCCGATCGCGCTGATCGGCATCCTCACCGTGCTCTATCTGTTGCTGGGGACGGCGCTCGACGGCATCTCGATGATCGTCCTCACCGCCGCGGTGGTGCTGCCGATGATTCAGAAGGCCGGCTTCGACCTGGTCTGGTTCGGCATCTTCATCGTCCTGCTGGTCGAGATCGCCGAAGTCACGCCGCCGGTCGGATTCAACCTGTTCGTGCTGCAGAACATGACCGGGCGGGATTCCAACACGGTCGCGCGCGCGTCGATTCCCTTCTTCGCCTGCCTCGTGTTGTGCATCGCCATCATCACGGTGTTTCCGCAGGTCGTGACCTGGCTGCCGGATGCCGTCATGGGCGTGTCCCGGTAATGCGCGTGGCCGTGATCGGCGCCGGCATCGTCGGCGCCTGCTGTGCGGTCGAGCTGATCCGCGACGGCCACGAGGTCACCATCATCGAGCCCGACGCCCCGGGCGGCGAGCAGGCGGCCAGCCATGGCAACGGCGCATGGATCAGCCCGGCCTCGGTGGTGCCGATGTCGATGCCCGGGCTGTGGCGCAAGCTGCCGGGCTATCTCGCCGACCGCAACGGCCCGCTCACGCTGCAGGCGACGGCGCTGCCTGCGCTGCTCCCCTGGCTGATCCGGTTCCTGCGTGCCGGCCGCAGCGAGGCGCGGGTGCGCGCGACCGCGGCCGAGCTGGCGCGCCTGCTTGCCGATGCGCCCGCCCGGCACCGTGCGCTGGCCGAGGAAGCGGGCGTCGCGCGGTTGATCGAGAGCAAGGGGCTGCTCTATGCGTTCGCCGACCGCGCCGCGTTCGAGGCGGAGGCGCTGGCGTGGCGCCTGCGCCGCGACAACGGCGTCGCCTGGCAGGAACTCGATGCGGCGCGGCTGCGCGCGCTGCTGCCGATGCTCGGTCCGGGCTACGGGCTCGGCATCCTGGTTGGCAGCGGCGCGCACTGCCGTGACCCGTCGGCCTATGTCGCCGCCCTGGTCGGCCTCGCGACCGGCCGTGGCGCCCGGCTCGCGCGCGCGCGCGCGGTCGGTTTCGAACGCGTCGCGGGACGGCTGGGGGCCGTCGCGACCTCGGCGGGCCCGATTCCGTGCGACCGCGCCGTCATCGCTGCGGGCATCGGTTCGAAGGCTCTGGCCCGCGCCGCCGGCGACCGGGTGTTTCTCGAAAGCGAGCGCGGCTACCACGCCATCCTGCCGGATCCGGGCTTCGAACTGCCGCTGCCGGTGATGCCGGCCGACGGCAAGATGGCCAACACGCCGACCGACGCCGGTTTGCGCCTCGCCGGGCAGGTGGAGCTGGCGTCGCCCGGTGCGCCGCCCGACTGGCGGCGCGCCGCCCTGCTCGTCGGGCATGCGGCACGCGCCTATCCGGCGCTCTGCGCCCCCCCGGAGTTCAAGCGCTGGATGGGGCATCGGCCGTCGACGCCGGACGGCCTGCCGGTGGTCGGCATGGCGACCGGCTGTGCGGGCGTGATCCACGCGTTCGGACATGGCCACGTCGGCCTCGCCGCCGCGCCGATCACCGGTCGCATCGTCGCGGACGCGGTGCGCTCCGCCGCGACCCTAGAGGGATTTCGGCGCCTCGGTCCCGGGCGCTTCGCCTGAGGACGGTGTCGGTGCGAAGCTGAAGAAGAAGGTCGCGCCCTCTCCCAGGCCGCCCTTGGCCCAGATGCGGCCGTGATGGCGATCGATGATCTGCTTGACGGTGGCCAGGCCGATGCCGAGACCGTCGTATCGCGCGGTCGGATGCAGGCGCTGGAACGGCTGGAACAGCTTGCCCGCATCGCCCATGTCGAAGCCGGCGCCGTTGTCGCGCACGTAGAAGAAGCGCTCGCCGTTGATGTCGCAGGCGTCGACCTCGATCAGCGGGCAGGCGCCGCGCGCCGAGTACTTCCGCGCGTTCGACATCAGGTTCTCCATGACGATGCGGGCCAGCACCGGATCGGCATCGGCGACCAGGTCCGGCGCGATGCGCACCACCCCGCGCGTCGCGTCGGGGTCCTCGTCGACGATCGCACGGGCCATCGCGCTCAGGTCGACCGGCGCGCGCCGCACCCCGGCGGCGTCGGCCTCGGCCATCACGAGAAGCCCTTCGATGAACTCGTTCATCCGTCGGCCGCTCTGCTCGATCCGGCCCAGCATCCGCGCCGCGTCCGCGTCGAGCTCGGCGCGCTGCGTGCTGAGCAGCATGCCGGCGAATCCGAGGATGCCGCGCAGGGGCCGGCGCAACTCGTGCGCCAGTGCGTAGCCGTAGGAGCGCAGCGCCTGGTTCTGGCGTTCCAGCATGCGCGTCTTCTGCGCCACGCGCTGGTCGATGCGCGTGTTGGCCGCCGCGAGTTCGGCCAGGGTGCGGCCGCGCTCCTCGTAGGCCGCAGTCAGCCGCGCCTCCAGGCTGCGCATTTCGCCGGCCAGGCGCGCGACTTCGCCGACGTCCGCGTCGGCCCGTTCCTCGTCGTGCCAGATCATGCGCGCATAGGCACGACGCAGCTGCGCCCGGACCGCATCGACGAGCTCCTGGGGCTGAAACGGCTTCGGCAGGAAGTCATCCGCGCCGGCCGTCATGGTCTTGCGGAAGCGATGCCGCGAGCCGTCGATGGTCAGGTAGATGATCGGCGTGTCGCGCGTGGCGCTGTCGGCGCGCAGCGCCTCGAGCAGCTGCTCGCCGGTGGTGTCCGGCAGGTAGTGATCGAGGATCACCAGATCCGGCACCTCGCGCCGCACGCTGGCGAGCGCGCTGGCTCCGTCGCCGGCGCAGGTCACGCGATAGCCTGCGCGCCGCAGTTGCGCGGCGATGTAGCGGTTCATCACGTCGTCGTCGTCGACGACCAGGACGTGCGCAGGCTCCGGTGTCCTGGCCGGGCGCACGCCTACGGCGTCGGCAGGGTGCTGGTCAGCGGTGGCCGGTTCGCTGCGCTGGCCCGTCATCGTCGTGGTCTGCGGCGGCGTGGAGGGACCGGGAAGTGTAGCATCGGCGGCACCCCACGGCGCCGGCAGCGTGCCGCATTCGCGCCGCGGCGCGCTAGTGCGCCCTGTCCCAGTTCGGTCCGACGCCGACCTCGGCGACCAGGGGCACGTCGAGGCTGGCGACCGCGCTCATCAGACGCGGAACCGCTTCCCGCATGTGCGCGAGCTCCCGTTCTGGCACCTCGAGCACGAGTTCGTCGTGCACCTGCATGACCAGGCGCGAGTTCAGCCCCTCGGCCTCGATGGCCTGCTGGACGGCGACCATCGACATCTTGATCAGGTCGGCGGCGGTTCCCTGCATCGGCGCGTTGATCGCCGCGCGCTCGGCGCCCTGGCGTCGCGGGCCGTTCGGGCTGTTGATCTCCGGCAGCCACAGGCGGCGCCCGAACACGGTCTCGACGTAGCCGCGCGCCTTGGCGGCGAGACGGGTCTCGTCCATGTAGCGCTTGACGCCCGCGAAGCGGTCGAAATAGCGGTCGATGTAGTTACTGGCGGCGTCGCGCTCGATCCCGAGGTTGGCGGCCAGGCCGAAGGCGCTCATGCCGTAGATGAGGCCGAAATTGATCACCTTGGCGTAGCGGCGCTGCTCCGCCGAGACCGCGTCGCGGGCGATGCCGAAGATCTCCGCGGCGGTCGCGCGGTGCACGTCCTCGCCGGCGGCGAACGCCGCCAGCAGCGCGGGATCGCGCGAGATGTGCGCCATGATGCGCAGCTCGATCTGGGAATAGTCCGCCGACATGATCAGGCTGCCGGGCGGCGCGATGAATGCCTCGCGGATGCGCCGGCCCTCGGGCGTTCGGATCGGGATGTTCTGCAGATTGGGATCGTTCGACGCGAGGCGCCCGGTGACCGCGACCGCCTGCGCATAGTTGGTGTGGACACGCCCGGTGGCCGGGTTGACCATGCGCGGCAGCTTGTCGGTGTAGGTGCTCTTGAGCTTGGACAGGCCGCGGTAGTCGAGCAGCACGCGCGGCAGCGGGTAATCCTCGGCCAGCTTCTGCAGCACCTCCTCGTCGGTCGACGGGGCGCCCGACGGCGTCTTCTTGACGACCGGGAGCCCCATGCGCTCGAAGAAGATCTCGCCGATCTGCTTGGGGCTGCCGAGGTTGAACGGCTGTCCGGCGATCTCGTAGGCACGCCGCTCGAGGTCGATCATGGCCGCACCGAGCTCGCTGCTCTGCTTCTCGAGCAGGGACGCGTCGATCAGCACGCCGGTGCGCTCCATCGCCATCAGCACGCGCGCGACCGGCAGCTCGAGTTCGTAGATGAAGCGCAGCCTGGCATCGGCCTCGATCTGCGGCCACAACGTCTGGTGCAGGTGCAGCGTGACCTCGGCATCCTCGGCCGCGTAGTCGGTGGCCTTGTCGATCGGGACCTGGTCGAAGCCGATCTGACCCGCCCCCTTGCCGGCGACGTCCTCGTACTTGATGGTGCGGCGGCCGAGGTGGCGCTCGGCCAGCGAGTCCATGTCGTGGCTCCTGTGCGACTCGATCACGTAGCTCTGCAGGAGCGTGTCGTGCGCGATCCCGTCGAGCCGGATGCCGTGATTGGCGAAGATGTGGGCGTCGTACTTGAGGTTCTGTCCGACCTTCGCGTGACGCGGGCTCTCCAGCCATCCGCGCAACAGCGCGAGGCAGCGGTCGACGCCGACCTGGGGACCGCCGTCCGGACCCGCGTGTGCGAGCGGCACATAGGCGGCGCGAAACGGCTCGACCGCGAACGAGATGCCGACCAGGCGGGCGCGCATCGGGTCGAGCCCGGTGGTTTCGGTATCGAGCGCTGCCAGCGGCGCCGCTTCCAGCCTGGCGATCCAGTCGCGCAGTTGCGTCTCGGTGCGCACGCACTCGTATTCGCGGGGCGTGTCGGGGGCCCCCGGCGACGTCGGCCCGACCGTCGGGACCGCGGGAGCATCCGGCGCGGGCGTCGTTGCCGCCGCCTCCATCTCGCGCAGCCAGGTGCGGAACCCGTAGCTCGCGAAGAGGTCCCGCAGGCGCGCCTGGTCCGCATCCTGCGGTCGCAGCGCGCCCAGTTGCAGCCCGGCGACGTCGCGCTTGACCGTGACCAGCGCGCGTCCGGTCGGCAGCCAGTCGAGCGCGCGCCGCAGGTTCTCGCCCAGCACCCCCTTGACCTCGGCCGCATGCGAGATCACGCCGTCAAGGGAACCGTACTCCGCGATCCACTTCGCGGCGGTCTTCGGTCCGACCTTGTCGACGCCGGGCACGTTGTCGACGGCATCGCCGGTGAGCGCGAGGAAGTCGACGATCCGTTCGGGGGGCACGCCGAACTTCGCGATGACCGCCTCGGGGTCGAGGCGCTCGTTGCTCATGGTGTTGATCAGCGTGACCCCGGGCTCGACCAGCTGCGCCAAATCCTTGTCGCCGGTGGAGATCACGGTCTCGATGCCTTCGGCACGCGCCGCCGAGGCGAGCGTGGCGATGACGTCGTCGGCCTCGACGCCCTCGACCATCAGCAGCGGCCAGCCGAGCGCGCGCACGAGCTCGTGGATCGGCTCGATCTGGCGCACCAGGTCGTCCGGCATCGGCGCGCGCTGCGCCTTGTACGCCGGGTACATCGCGTCGCGAAAGGTCTTGCCCTTGGCATCGAACACGCACGCACGAAGATCGGCCGGATGATCGGCCGCCAGCTTCTTGAGCATGCTGACCATGCCGTGCATGGCGCCGGTCGGAAAGCCGGCCGGGCTGCGCAGGTCCGGGAGCGCGTGGAAGGCGCGGTACAGATAAGACGATCCGTCGACCAAAAGGAGCCTGGGCATCGGCGGAGCAAAGTCCCTGATAGAGTTAGCGATGGCACCGCAATGCGGTGACGCGGCGCAGTATGCCACGGCATTCCGCGCACCACGAGACAACCGCGATCAAGACAAGGGAAGGACCAACCAGACATGGCAACGAAGGTCAATCGCGTCGACCTGGCCGCCGACCATTCGGCGCGCGAGGCATGGCGCCTGTTCGGCATCATGTCGGAGTTCGTCGAGGCGACCGAGCGGCTCGAGGCGCTGCGACCGTCAGTGTCGATCTTCGGGTCGGCGCGCCTGGCGGCCACGGACCCCTACTACGCGCTCGCCGAGACCATCGCGCGCAAGCTCTCGGACGCGGGGTTCTCCGTGATCTCCGGCGGCGGGCCGGGCGTCATGGAAGCGGCCAACCGCGGCGCGTACGAGGGCAAGAGCGCCGCGGTCGGGCTCAACATCGAGTTGCCGCGCGAGCAGCAGAGCAACGGTTTCCAGAACGTCTCGCTGTACTTCAAGCACTTCTTCGCCCGCAAGTACATGTTCGTGAAGTTCGCCTGCGCCTACGTGGTCATGCCCGGCGGGTTCGGCACGCTCGACGAGCTGACCGAGGCGCTCGCACTCATCCAGACGCGCAAGGCGCCGCGCATGCCGATCATCCTCGTGGGCGCGCCGTTCTGGGCCGGCCTGATCGACTGGATGCGGACCCAGATGGCCGCGGCCCGGCTGATCGAGGAGGCGGACATCGGGCTGATGCAGATCATCGACGACCCCGACCGGATCGTCGAGGAGATCTTCCGCTTCTACGAAACGCGCGGATTCGCGCCCTCGTCGTCGGACCGCGAGAGCCTGCTTTGCCTCTGAGGCCGGGCGCTTGGTACAATTTCCGCATGAACGCGAAACTCGTCGCAGCCGCCGCCGTCCTGCTCGTGACCCACCTGGTCCATGCCCAGCAGGGGGGCGCGCCGGCCAGGCTCGAGCCGCTCCCGGAGGCCCCGCCGCCGCCGCGCATGGCCATCGATCCGGCGCTCGAGCCGCAGATCACCATCCGCCAGCGCGGCAACGACAAGATCGAGGAATTCCGCGTCAACGGCCGGCTCTACATGGTGCGCGTCACGCCGCCGGGCGGCACGCCGTACGTGCTGATCGACCACAAGGGCGACGGACAGTTCTCCCAACCCTCGCACGGGCCTGCGGACGCGCACAACCTCAGCGTGCCGATGTGGGTGATCCGGTCCTTCTAGCGCGTCCCTAGCGGCGCGGTGCCGGCGGCGCGCCGCGCGTTCCCATGGCTGTCTTCACACCCGTTTCGCAGGACGAACTTGCGCCTTGGCTGGCCGGCTACGATCTGGGCGCCGCGGTGCGCCTGGAAGGCATCGCCTCCGGAATCGAGAACAGCAACTTCTTCCTGACGACCACCCGCGGCACCTATGTGCTGACGATCTTCGAGAAGCTCACCGCCGACGAGCTGCCGTTCTACCTCGACCTGACCGCGCACCTGGCGGACGGCGGCATCCCCTGTCCGGCTCCGCTTGCCGACCGGGCGGGCCGCCATTTCAGCCTCCTCAAGGACAAGCCGGCAGCGATCGTCCGGCGGCTGCCGGGACGCTCGCACATGGCACCGACCGGCGCGGAGCGCGCGGCGGTCGGCGCCATGCTCGCGCGCATGCATCTGGCGGGCGCAGGCTTCGCCGCGTGCCAGGACAACCCGCGCGGCCCGCACTGGTGGAGCGTCACGGCGCCGCGCGTCCGGCCCTACCTCGACACCGGTCGCGCGGCGATGCTCGACAGCGAACTGTCCTACCAGGCGACGCATCGCCACGATCGCCTGCCGCGCGGACCGATCCACGCCGACCTGTTTCGCGACAACGTGCTCTTCGACGGACCGCGCATCGGCGGCTTCATCGACTTCTATTTCGCCGGTTGCGACTGTCTGCTGTTCGACGTCGCGGTGTGCGTCAACGACTGGTGCATCGCGCGCGACGGTCCCCTCGCCGGCACGCTGGTCGACGACGAGGTCGGCGAATTCCTCGCCGCCTACCACGCGGTACGGCCGTTCACCGACGCCGAGCGCCTGGCGTGGGACACGATGCTGCGTGCCGGTGCGCTGCGCTTCTGGCTTTCCCGCCTGTTCGACTTCCACCTGCCGCGGCCGGGCGAACTCGTCCATCCCCACGATCCGTCCCACTTCGAGCGCATCCTGCGGCTGCGCCGGGACAGGCCGGCGCCGTGGCTGGGCTGATCGCCGGCGCCGGGCCCGCGCCACGGGGTTCGTGATGGAAGCCAAGCGCCTCCCCGCGATGCATGGCGCCCTGTGGGTCGCGCACGGGTACCGCCTGTTTCGCGCCTATCCCGGGTTGTGGTTCGCGCTGTGCCCGCTGATGTGGATCGCGCTGTTCATGGTCATGCTGGTGCCGTTCGTCGGCCCGGTCGCGGGCCTGGTGCTGATGCCCGGCCTGACTGCGGGCCTGATGCTCGCGGCCGCCGAGGCGCAGCGCGGGCGCCCGCCGTTGCCGCAGGCGCTGTTCGCGCCGCTGCGCGCACGGCCCCGGCTGCAGCTGCAGCTCGGCTTCGCCTATGCGGCCGCGGTGTTCTCGATCATCCTCATCCTGTCGTGGGTCGCCCCGTCGCCCGAGGCGCCGCGGCCGGGCCGAACCGCGTTGCCGGACGCGATGGCCACGCTGCAGCTCATGCTCTACGCATTGCCGCTGTACGTGCCCGTGATGCTGGCGTTCTGGTTCGCGCCCGCGCTCGTGCACTGGCGCGGCATGTCGCCGGGCAAGGCGCTGTTCTTCAGCCTCGTCGCCTCCTGGCGCAACCTTCGTGCGTTCGTCGTCTATGGCCTGGTCTGGCTGACCCTGCAGCTGCTGCTGCCCCTGCCGGTGGCGCGGCTGCTGCGCATGATCCTGCCCCAGGGCCAGGTGAGCGAACTGCTGTTCGCCCTCATCTTCGTTCCCTACGGGCTCGCGGTCGTCTGCGTGTTCGCCTGTTCCTACTACTCGAGTTACGTCGCCGTGTTCCCGGGCGGCGACGACGCGCGCGACGAAACCGCCGCCTAGCGCGGCTCGAGCTTCGCGTAGGCGAGCGCCAGCCACTTGACGCCGGCGCTGCCGAAATTGACCTGGACCCGGGCGTCCTGGCCCCCGCCTTCGGCATTGACGATCACGCCGGCGCCGAACTTCGCGTGCCGCACGTTCTGGCCGATCCGGAATCCCGCATCGCCTGCCGGTGCGGGTCGCGCGGCACCCGGGCGCGGCGCCGGCGCGAAATCGTGGTCGCCCTGCCAGAGGCCGCCGCGGCCGGCGGCGAAGCGCGGGGTCAGCCACTTCAGCGCGCTCTCGGGCAACTCGTCGAAGAACCGCGACTTGAGGTTGTAGCGGGTCTGGCCGTGCAGCATGCGGGTCTGTGCGAACGAAAGATAGAGGCGGCGCCGCGCGCGCGTGATCGCAACGTACATCAGGCGCCGCTCCTCGTCGAGCCCGGCGCGCTCCATCACCGAGTTCTCGTGCGGGAACAGGCCGTCCTCGAGCCCGGTGATGAAGACCTGATTGAACTCCAGGCCCTTGGCCGAGTGCACGGTCATCAGCTGCACGGCGTCCTGCCCGTCCTGGGCCTGGTTGTCGCCGGACTCGAGGGCCGCATGCGCGAGGAAGGCGGCGAGGCTGTCCTCGTCCTCCTGGGAGAAATTGGCCGCCGCGTTGATCAGTTCGTCGAGATTCTCGATCCGTTCGCGCCCCTCGCGCTCGGCCTGGTAGTGGGCGCGCAGGCCGGAATGCTCGAGCACGTGGTCGATCGCCTCGGGCAGCGGCAGCCCCCGGGTGGCCTCGCGCATGCCATCGACGAGGCGGTTGAACGCGCGCACCGCGGTCGCGGCCTTGCCGGTCAGCAGTTCCGCGGCGCGATAGAGCGAGATGCCCGCCGGGTTGGCGATGTCGCGCCGGCCGGCCGCGTCGACGAGCTGCTCGAGCGAGCGCGCACCGATGCCGCGCGCGGGGAAGTTCACCACGCGCGCGTACGAGGTGTCGTCGTCGGGGTTGGCGAGCAGGCGCAGGTAGGCGATCGCGTGCTTGACCTCGGCGCGCTCGAAGAAGCGCAGCCCGCCGTAGACCTTGTACGGGATCCCCTCGGCGAAGAGCAGCTGCTCGATCACCCGCGACTGCGCGTTCGAGCGGTACAGCACCGCGATCTCGCCGCGCCGGCTGCCATCGGCGATCAGGGCCCGGATCTCCGCCACCAGCCAGCGTCCTTCCTCGAGATCGCTTTGCGCCTCGAACACGCGGACCGGCTCGCCCTGCCCGGCATCGGTCCACAGATTCTTGCCGAGCCGGCTGTCGTTGTTCCGGATCAGCGCGTTGGCCGCGTCGAGGATGTTGGCGTGCGAACGGTAGTTCTGCTCGAGCTTGATCAGGTTCGAGACCCGGAAATCGCGCTCGAAGTCGAGCATGTTGCCGACGCGGGCGCCGCGGAACGCGTAGATCGACTGGTCGTCGTCGCCGACGGCGAAGACCGCCGCCGGATGCGCGGCGTCGGGCCCGGCGAGCAGCCGGAGCCACTTGTACTGCAGCTCGTTGGTGTCCTGGAACTCGTCGACGAGGATGTGCCGGAACCGGGTGCGGTAGTGCTCGAGCAGGATCTCGTTCCTCGACAGCACCTCGTAGGTCCGCAGCAGAAGCTCAGCGAAGTCGACCACGCCCTCGCGCCGGCATTGCTCCTCGTAGGCGGCGTAGAGCTCGATGAAGCGCCGGTTGTGCGCATCGTTCGCGACAACGTCCTTCGGGCGGAGCGCGGCCTCCTTCGAGGAATTGATGAACCACGCAACGCTCCTGGGCGGAAACTTCTCCTCGTCGACGCCGGTCGCCTTGAGCAGACGCTTGATCGCCGAGAGCTGGTCGGCGGCATCGAGGATCTGGAACAGTGCCGGCAGGCCGGCCTCGCGATGGTGTGCGCGCAGGAAGCGATTGGCCAGCCCGTGAAAGGTGCCGATCCACATGCCGCGCAGGTTGATCGGCAGCATCGCGGAGAGGCGGTGCAGCATCTCGCGCGCCGCCTTGTTGGTGAACGTCACGGCGAGCACCCCGTTCGGGCTCACCTGCGCGGTCTGGATCAGCCAGGCGATGCGCGTGGTCAGGACGCGGGTCTTGCCCGAACCGGCGCCCGCCAGGATCAGGGCCGGCTCGTTCGGCAGGGTCACTGCCTGGAACTGCTGGGGATTGAGGTTGTCGAGGAGCGAGGACATTGCGGCCCGGCGGCAGCTGGCCCGGGTCCGGGGCGTGCGGCACGAAAGCCGACGCGGGCGTGCGGGTTAGAATTCAGCGGTCGAATTATATCCGCGCACCGCCCTGCATCATGTACGACCTGATCTTCCGCAACGCCCGCCTGCTCGACGGCACCGGGGCGGCGGCGACGACCGGTGACCTCGCCGTCCTCGGCGGCAGGATCGCCGAGATCGGCCGGTTCGACGGTACTGCCCGCGCGACCATCGATGCCGACGGCCTCGCGCTGATGCCCGGCATCATCGACAACCACACGCACTACGACGCCCAGGTCACCTGGGACGCGTCGCTCGCCCCGTCGCCGGCGCTCGGCGTGACGACCGCGGTCATCGGCAACTGCGGCTTCACCATCGCGCCGTGCCGGCCCGCCGACCGCGAACTGGTCATGCGCAACCTCACGCAGGTCGAGGGCATGTCGCTGGATGTCCTGCGCCGCGGCATCCGCTGGGACTTCGAGTCCGTCCCCGAGTACCTCGACATGCTCGAGCGCCGCGGCACCGCCGTCAACGTCGCGGCGTTTGCCGGCCACTCGTCGCTGCGCACCTACGTGATGGGGGAGGACGCGCCCAGGCGCGCGGCCACCACCGCCGAGGTGGAACGCATGCGCGAACTGCTCGCCGAGGCGATGCGCGCGGGCGCCGCCGGCTTCGCCACCAGCACGTCGCCCGCGCACAACGGCGAGGGCGGCGTGCCGATGCCGTCGCGCCTTGCGTCCGACGACGAACTGCGCGCCCTGGTCGACGTGCTCGGCGACTGCGGACGCGGCGTGTTCATGCTCACCAAGGGCGGACACACCCGCGTCGACTTCCTCGAGGATCTCGCGGCGCGGACCGGCCGGCCGGTGGTGATCGCCGCGCTGCTGCACAACAAGACCAACCCGCAGGCGGTGTTCGACGACCTGGCGGCGATCGATGCAGCCAACCGGCGCGGGCGCCGCCTGCTGGGCGCGGTGTCGTGCTGTCCGCTGACGATGGACTTCACGCTGCATTCGCCCTACCCGCTCGAAGGCCTCGGTGCCTGGCAGCACGTGCTGGGGCTCAAGGGCGACGCCTTCAAGGCGGCGATCGCGGCGCCGGCGTTCCGCGAGGGCCTGCGCGCCGAACTGCGCGCGCCGGCGAAGTTCCGGCTGTTCAACGGCGAGTGGGACCAGGTGCAGGTGGTTCAGGCGGCGCAGGCGCGGCACCGGCCGCTCGAACAGAAGAGCATCGCCGCGCTCGCGCGCGAGGCCGGGAGCGACCCGCTCGACTGCATGCTCGACCTCGCGCTCGCCGAGGACCTCGACACCGTGTTCACCGCCACGCTGCTCAACTCGGACGAGGACGCGGTCGGCCGCATGCTCAATCATCCGCACAGCCTGGTCAGCCTTTCGGACGCGGGCGCGCACCTGACGTTCTTCAACGATGCGGCCTTCGGGCTGCACCTGCTCGGGCACTGGTCGCGGGATCTCGGCAAGATGCCGCTCGAGGAGGCCGTGCGGCGGCTGACCGGGCAGCCGGCCGCCGTGTTCGGGTTCGCCGACCGCGGCCTGCTCAAGCGCGGCCATGCGGCCGATCTGCTGCTGTTCGACCCGGCCACGGTCGGGCGCGGCGCGAAGCGGCGCGTGCACGATCTCCCGGGCGGCGCCGGGCGCCTGCACACCGATGCCGTGGGCGTGCACGGGGTCTGGGTCAACGGGGTCGAGGTGGCGGACAGCACGGGCCTGCGGGCGGGCCAGCCGCGGCCTGGCAGGCTGCTGCGCGGCGGCGCCGGCTGACCGGAGGACCGGCCGCCCGCTTCCCGCGGGTTCGCGCCGCGCGCGCAAGCGCCCGGGGACCGGCCGGCGATTGGCGCAACGGGCGTCGCCGGGTCGGGCGTCGCGCCCTGCCCCGCGGGAACGCCCGGCATCCCGGTTGCCGGCCGTCCGCCGGCCGTGTGCCAGAATAGCCGGATGAGCGAAGACATCCTCATCAACGTGACGCCGCAGGAGACGCGCGTCGCGGTCATGCAGCAAGGTGTCGCGCAGGAGATCCACATCGAGCGCGCCGCCAGCCGCGGCCTGGTCGGCAACGTGTATCTGGGCAAGGTCGCGCGGGTGCTGCCGGGGATGCAGTCGGCCTTCATCGACATCGGCCTCGAGCGTGCCGCCTTCCTCCACGTGGCCGACATCTGGGAGATGCGCCACGCCCAGCACGGCGGCGGCACGCCGCCGCGGCCGATCGAGCAACTGCTGCACGAAGGCCAGACATTGATGGTGCAGGTGATCAAGGACCCGATCGGGACCAAGGGGGCGCGCCTGTCCACGCAGATCTCGATCGCCGGGCGCATGCTGGTCTACCTGCCGCAGGAGGCGCACATCGGCATCTCGCAGCGGATCGAGAGCGAGGCCGAGCGCGAGCAGTTGCGCGGCATGCTGCAGGCCGTGATTCCGGAAAGCGAGACCGGCGGCTTCATCATCCGCACCATGGCGGAGACGGCCACGACGGACGACCTCGCGACCGACGTCGGCTACCTGCGCAAGCTCTGGGGCAACGTCCAGTCGCAGGCGCAGACGGTGCGCGCCCCGTGCTGCCTGTACCAGGACCTGCCGCTCGCGCGGCGCGCGCTGCGCGACCTGGTCACCGAGTCGACCGGCAGCATCCAGGTGGACTCGCGCGAGAATTTCGTCAGGCTCACCGAGTTCGCGCGCGACTACACGCCGAACGTGCTCTCGCGCGTGATGCACTACACCGGCGAGCGCCCCCTGTTCGACCTGTTCGGCGTCGAGGACGAGATCGAGAAGGCGCTCGCGCGCCGCGTCGACCTCAAGTCGGGCGGCTACCTGATCATCGACCAGACCGAGGCGATGACCACCATCGACGTCAACACCGGCGCCTTCGTCGGCGGGCGCAACTTCGACGACACCATCTTCAAGACCAACCTGGAAGCCGCGCAGGCGATCGCGCGGCAGTTGCGGCTGCGCAACCTCGGCGGCATCGTGATCGCCGATTTCATCGACATGGACAACGCCGATCACAAGAGCGCGGTGCTGGCCGAGCTCAACAAGGCGCTGTCGCGCGACCGCACGCGG
This sequence comes from Burkholderiales bacterium, assembly GCA_016790695.1. Classification (GTDB taxonomy): domain Bacteria; phylum Pseudomonadota; class Gammaproteobacteria; order Burkholderiales; family JAEUOS01; genus JAEUOS01. The sequence goes on along the minus strand of JAEUOS010000164.1, from coordinate 18,341 downwards.
ATCGGCGTGTCCGGCTTCACCAGCCTCGGCCTGGTCGAGATGACCCGCAAGCGCACCCGCGAGTCGCTCGCGCACGTGCTGTGCGAGCCCTGCCCCGTGTGCCAGGGACGCGGCGAGCTGAAGACGCCGCGCACGATCTGCTACGAGATCCTGCGCGAGGTCACGCGCGAAGCGCGCCAGTTCAGCCCGCGCGAGTTCCGGATCCTCGCGTCGCAGCCGGTGATCGACATGTTCCTCGAGGAGGAGTCGCAGGCGCTTGCGATGCTGTCCGACTTCATCGGCAAGCCGGTCTCGCTGGCCGTCGAGAACGCCTATTCGCAGGTCCAGTACGACATCATCCTGATGTGAATTCCGCCGCTTCCCCGACGCGCGTCTCCAATCCGCTTCTGCACGGCGAAGTGGCTGACGATGTCGCCCGGGCACTGCGCGGCATCCTGATCTGCCTGCTCCTGGTGGTGCCGGGTGTTCTTGCCGCCACCTGGCTGGATCCGTCGGCACGGGCGCTTGAAGTCGCGGCGCTTGCCGCGCTCGTTCCGGGCCTCGCCGCCTGCATGGCGGCACTGCGCGCGAAGCGCGTGGATCTCGCCCTGAGCGGGGTGATCGCCCTCCTGATCGCCTATGCCGCCGTCGGCAGCGCGGCCTACGGCTCGATCCGCAGCTTCGCCACGCTCGGGTTCGTCGCGGCCGTCGTCGTCGGCGGCCTGTTCCTCGGCCGGCGCGCGCTGGTGGCGATCGTGGTCTGCTGCGGGCTCGCCATCGCCGCCCTGATCCACGCCGAGCACGCGGGCCGGCTGCCGCAGCCCGCCTACACGGTCGGTGTCGCGCATTGGGTGATCTGGACGCTGGCGCTGGCGTCGTTCGCGGCGAACGTGCACTTCGCCCATACGCTGGTGACGCGCGCGGCGATGCGCGTCGAGTTGCAGGCGGCCGAGCGGCAGCGGGCCGAGGCCGCGCTCGGGCGCAGCGAGGACCTGTTCCGGGTGCTGTTCCGCAGCAGTCCCGCCGCCCTGATCATCACGCGCCTGCCGGGCGGCGAGATCGTCGAGATCAACGACGCCTACGAGAAGATGTTCCGCATGCAGCGCAGCGAGGCGGTCGGCCGCAATGCCGCCGCGCTCGGCCTGTGGGAGGATGCCGCGACGCGGCGGGCGTACGTGCGCGCGCTCGCGTCGTCGCGACGGGTGACCGGCTGGCGCATACGGTTCAGGCGCCACGACGGCGAGTTGTTCGACGCCGTGATCTCGACCGAACAGCTGGAATGGCAGGGAGTGCCTCACCTGTTCTCGACCGTCACCGATGTCAGCGAGGAATCGCGCATGCGGGAAGCCTTGCGCTCGAGCGAACAACGCCTCGAGGCGATCTTTCGGCGCGGCCCGATGCCGGTGTCGATCACGCGTTTCGAGACCGGAGAGATCGTCGACGTGAACGCGGCGCTGGAGCGCGCGATCGCCGTGCCGCGCGAGGCGATCATCGGCCGGCGCACCGACGACTTCATCGTCGACCACGCGCAGCTGGCGCGCCACCGCCGGCAGCTTTCGGCCAGCGGCTGGACCGAGCCAGCGCGGATGAACCTGCGCGATCCGGGTGGACGACTGATTCCGGTGATCGTGTCGACCGCGATCATCGAGGACGGCGGCGTGCGCTATGCGATCAACACCATGCTCGACATCACCGGCGAGACCGCGGCGCGCGCGGCGCTCGAGGCGAGCGAACGACGCTTCTCGACGGCGTTTCACCTGAGCCCGATCGGCATGTCGATCACGCGCATGAGCGATGGCCGCATCCTCGAGGCGAACCAGGCGGACGAGACGACGATGGGCTTCGGGCGCGGCGAATCCCGGGGGCGGACCACCCTGGAGATCGATGCCTGGCCGAGCCCGGAGGCCCGCGCCGCGTTCGTCGACGAGTTGCGCCGGACCGGGCGGGCGATCGGCCACGAGCAGCGCCGACGTGCGAAGGACGGCCGCTTCGTCGATGTACGGCTGTACGCTTCGCTGATCGACGTCGACGGCGAGAAATGCATCCTCAGCGCGGCCCTCAACGTCACCGACGAAAAGCGCCATGCGGCCGAGATCGCCGCCCTCAACGCGAGCCTCGAGTCCCGCGTGCGCGAGCGCACCGCCGCGCTGGAGGCGGCCAACGCCGAGATGGAGGCGTTCTCCTATTCCGTCTCCCACGACCTGCGCGCGCCATTGCGCAGCATCGACGGCTTCCTCGCGCTGCTGGTCGAGGACCTGCGCGGCCGCCTCGCGCCGGACGAGGAGGAGATGGCCGGGCGCATCCGCGCCAGCGCGCAGCGCATGGGCCAGCTCATCGACGACCTGCTCAGCCTGTCGCGCCTGGGCCGCGAGCCGGTGGCGCGCGAGGACACCGATCTCTCGGCGCTCGCCGGCGACATCGCCGCGCACCTGCGCGAGTCGGCGCCGGATCGCGTGGTGATGTGGGACATCGCGCCCGGCCTGCGCGCGCAATGCGATGCGGGCATGGCGCGGATCCTGCTGGAGAACCTGCTGGGCAACGCGTGGAAGTTCTCGGCGAAGGTCGCGGACGCGCGGATCCGCTTCGGGCGGGCACCGGACGCCGGCGGCGCGCCGGCCTGGTTCGTCGCCGACAACGGCGCGGGCTTCGACATGCGCTATGCCGACCGCCTGTTCGGACCGTTCCAGCGCATGCACAGCCGCGACGACTTCGAGGGCACCGGCATCGGCCTGGCGATCGTCAAGCGCATCGTCTCGCGCCATGGCGGCCGCATCTGGGCCGAGGCCGCGCCGGGCGCCGGCGCGACCTTCCGGTTCACCCTCGCGCCGGATCAGCCGGACGCTGCGGCCGGCGCGGCCACCCGCGAGCCGAGCACGTAGGTCGCCGCCACCGCGCGTGCGTCGCCGAGCATCATGAAGGCGAAGAAATCGTCGAGGGCGTCGGCCGAGGCGGCCGTGCGGCGCGCCAGGGCCGGCGTGGCGTTGCGGTCGAGCAGCACCAGGTCGGCCTCGCGGCCCGGTCGGAAACTGCCGATCCGGTCCGCCAGACCCAGTGCGACGGCGCCGCCGAGCGTCGCCAGGTACAGCGATTGCGCCGGGGGCACCGACACGCCCTGGAGCTGCTGGACCTTGTAGGCCTCGGCCAGGGTCGCGAGCATCGAGTAGCTGGTGCCGCCGCCGATGTCCGTCGCCAGCCCGGTGCGCATGCCGGCGGCGCGCGCGGCCGCGAGGTCGTAGAGCCCGCTGCCGAGAAACAGGTTCGAGGTCGGGCAGAACGCGGCCGCGGCACCGCGCTGCGCCATGCGCCGGCGATCGGCGTCGTCGAGCCAGATGCAGTGCCCGTAGACCGCGCGGTCGCGCAGCAGGCCGGCGCGATCGTAGATGTCGAGGTAGCTGGCGGCCTCGGGGAACAGCGATCGGGCCCAGTCCACCTCGTCGCGGTTCTCGGCGACGTGGCTCTGGATCCAGGCATCGGGGACCTCGCGCGCGAGTTGCGCGGCCAGCGCCAGCTGTTCCGGCGTCGAGGTCGGCGCAAAGCGCGGCGTGATCGCATAGCCGAGCCGGCCGCGGCCGTGCCAGCGCTCGACCAGCGCGCGGCTGTCGTCGTAGCCGGTGCGCGCGCTGTCCCGGAGGTCGTCCGGGCAGTTGCGGTCCATCAGCAACTTGCCCGCGATCATCCGGAGCCCGCGGCGCAGGGCCGCGGTGAAGAACGCGTCGACCGACTGCGGATGCACGGTGCAGTAGACCGCCGCGGTGGTGGTGCCGTTCTCGAGCAGGCGGTCGAGGAAGAACGCGGCAGCGGCATCGGCGTAGGCGCGATCGGCAAAGCGCCGCTCGGCCGGAAAGGTGTAGCGCTCGAGCCAGTCGAGCAGCTGGGCGCCGTAGCTCGCGACCACGTCGACCTGCGGGTAATGGACGTGGGTGTCGATGAAACCTGGCACCGCGAGGTGCCCGCGCCAGTCGTCGATGGCGACGTCGGGCCCCGCCTCGAGCGCGCGCGCGGGCAGAAGCCGCTCGATCCTGCCGTCGCGGACCAGCAGCGCGCCGTCGCGCACGATCTCGACGCCGTCGCCCCCGGCCGCGAGGCCGGGGTCGGCGGTGCAGTGCAGGAAGTCGGCCAGGATCGCCGTCACGCCCATCGTCCGCTCTCCCATGAAAAAGCCCGCGCCAGGCGCGGGCTCGTCGCGCGGCCGGCGGCGGCTGCCGCCCGCGCCGCCCTGCTACTTGCCCGAGGGAACCTTGCCCTCGACTCCCTTCACGTAGAACATGATGCCGGCGATGAACTTGTCGTCGCCCTTGGCGTCCTTGGCCAGCACTTCCTTGCCGGTGTTGTCGACCATCGGGCCGGACCAGATGTGGAACTTCCCATCCTTGATCTCGGCCTTCTTGTCCTCGGCCATCTTCTTGACCTCGGCAGGCACCATCTCGCCCAGGGAGATCACGTCGATGGCGCCCTCCTTCATGCCCCACCAGTTGGTCTCGACCTTCCAGCTGCCCTCGAGCGCCTCCTTGATCGCCTTCTTGTAGTAGGGCGCCCAGTTGATGATCGACGACCCGAGGTGGGCCTTGGGCCCGTAGGCGGTCATGTCGCTGTCCCAGCCGAAGGCGAACTTGCCCATCTTCTCGGCGGTCTGCAGCACGGCCGAGGAATCGGTGTTCTGCAGCAGCACGTCGGCGCCGCCGTTGATGAGCGCGGTCGCGGCCTCGGCTTCCTTGCCCGGGTCGAACCACTTGTTGACCCAGACGACCTTGGTCTTGACCTTCGGATTGGTGCTCTGCGCGCCGAGCGTGAAGGCGTTGATGTTGCGGATCACCTCCGGGATCGGAATCGACGCGACGAAGCCAAGCGTGTTGCTCTTGGTCATCTTGCCGGCGATCATGCCGGCGACATAGGCGCCCTCGTAGGCGCGCACGTCGTAGGCGCGCATGTTGTCCGCGCTCTTGTAGCCGGTCGCGTGCTCGAACTTGACGTCCTTGAACTCGGCCGCGACCTTGAGCATCGGCTCCATGTAACCGAAGGTGGTGCCGAAGATCAGCTTGTTCCCCTGGCTCGCCATGTCGCGGATGACGCGCTCGGCATCGGCCGACTCGGGAACGTTCTCGACGAAGGACGTCTTGATGCGATCGCCGAACTCCTTCTCGGCCTCCTTGCGGCCGGTGTCGTGGGCGAAGGTCCAGCCGCCGTCGCCGACCGGGCCGACATAGGCGAACGCCACCTTGAGCGGCTCGGGCTTGGGCGGGGGCTTCGGCGCCTCGGCCGCCTTCTCGGCCGGCTTGTCCGCCGGCTTCGGGGCCTCCTGGCCGCAGGCGGCGAGGATCAGCGCGACGCCGAGGGCGGCACCGTGGATCAGGGTTCTGCGAACTGCGCGCATCGGGTTTTCTCCAGTGGGGTTGACGGGATGGGTGCGGGGATCAGGGATGGAACGGCTTGCCGAGGCTGGCCGGCATGTTGAGGCGGATGAAGGCGGGGTTGCGGGAAATCAGTGCCAGCACGACGATGGTCGCAATATACGGCAGCATCGACAGAAGCTGCGACGCGATCTCCACTCCCTCGGCCTGCAGCGCGAACTGGATCATGGTGACGCTGCCGAACAGGTAGGCGCCCAGCGCGATCCGCCAGGGCCGCCAGGTCGCGAACGTGGTCAGCGCGAGCGCGATCCAGCCGCGCCCCGCCACCATGCCCTCGACCCACAGCGGCGTGTAGACGAGCGAGAGGTAGGCGCCCGCCAGGCCACAGCAGGCGCCGCCGAAAGCCACCGCCCCGACGCGGATCAGGCGCACCGGATAGCCGATCGCGTGCGCCGATTCGGGCGATTCGCCGACCGCGCGGATCACCAGGCCCGCGCGCGTGCGGGCGAGCACCCAGGCCACCAGGCCGGTGAGCGCGAGGGCGAGGTAGACCATCGGGTGCAGCTTGAAGAACGCGGTGCCCAGGAACGGCAGCGCCGACAGGCCCGGCACCTCGAACGTCGACTTGAACGGCACCGACTTGCCGACATAGGCGAGGCCGGCGAACGCGGACAGCCCCGCGCCGAACAGGGTCAGCGCGAGCCCGGTCGCGTACTGGTTGGTGGCCAGGCCGATCGCGAGCGCGGAGAAGATGAGCGAGAACAGGACGCCCGCGAGCGCGCCGGCCGCGAGGCCGGCGACCGGGTTGCCGGTGTGGAATCCGACCGCGAACCCGGCGGCGGCGGCGATCAGCATCATGCCTTCCGCGCCCAGGTTGAGCACGCCCGAGCGCTCGTTGACCAGGAGTCCGATGCCCGCCAGCAGCAGCGGCGTGCCGGCGGACAGGGTGGCGGCGATCAGCGCGGCCAGTTGTTCCATCGCTATCTCCAGCGCACGCGGTAGTGGATGAAGGTGTCGGCGGTCAGGAGCGCGAGCAGCAGCATGCCCTGGAACACGCCCGTGATCGCCGCCGGGAGTCCCAGGCGCGACTGCGACAATTCGCCGCCGATGTAGATGAGCGCCATCACGAAGGCGGCGAACACGCAGCCGCCCGGGTGCAGGCGTCCGAGCCAGGCGACGATGATCGCGGCGAAGCCGTATCCCGGGGAGATCTGCGGCGTCAGCTGGCCGAGCGGCCCGGCGACCTCGAGCGCGCCCGCGAGGCCGGCGAGCGCCCCGCACAGGAGCAGCGAAAGCCAGATGCCCTCGCGCGCCGAGAACCCGGCGAAGCGCGCCGCGAGCGGCGCATGGCCGGCGACGGCAAGGCGAAACCCGGCCTTCGAGCGTGCGAGGAACAGCCAGACCGCCGCGAGGACGACCACGGCCAGGACAATGCCCCAGGTCAGGCGGGTGCCGGGGAACAGGCGCGGCACCATCGCCGCCGCATCGAAGGTCTTGCTGTAGGGGAAGTTGAAGCCCTTCGGATCCTTCCAGGGGCCGTTGACGAGGTAGATCAGCAGCAGGCCGCCGACATAGGTCAGCATCAGGCTGACCAGGATCTCGTTGGCGTTGAAGCGATCGCGCAGGAAGGCGGTCACGCCGGCCCAGGCCAGGCCGCCGACGATGCCGCCGGCGAGGACGATGACGAAATAGGCGCGCGGCGCGTCGGCGCCCGCCAGCAGCGCCACGCCCCCGGCGGCGATGCCGCCGACCACGAACTGGCCCTCGGCGCCGATGTTCCACACGTTGGAGCGGTAGCAGATCGCGAGCCCGAGCGCGCACAGCAGCAGCGGCACCATCTTCAGGCCGACCTCGGACCAGCCGCGCAGGGTCTCCAGCGGCGTGACGAAGAAGACCCGCAGCCCGGCCACCGGACTCTTGCCCAGCGCGAGGAAGAGCAGCGTACCGAACACCACCGTCAGCCCGAGCGCGAGCACCGGCGCCAGGTAGCCCATGAGCGGCGACGGCGCCGGACGGGCCTCGAGCCTAGGCATGGGCGCCCTCCGTCTCGGCGCCGCCGCCCATGAGCGCGCCGATGCGCTCCACGCTCGCCTGCGCCACCGGAATGCGCGCCGACAGCCGGCCCCCGGCGATGACGTGCAGCGCGTCGCAGATCTCGAACAGCTCGTCGAGTTCTTCCGACACCACCAGCACGGCCGACCCGGCGTCGGCCAGCGCCACGAGTTCCTGGCGGATGCGCGCCGCCGCGCCGACGTCGACGCCCCAGGTCGGCTGCGCGACGACGAACACGCGCGGCTGCTTGACCACCTCGCGGCCGACGATGAACTTCTGCAGATTGCCGCCCGACAGGCTCTTGGCGGCCGCCGTCGGGCCCGCCGTGCGGACGTCGAAGCGCGCGATGATCGACGCGGCGAGCGCGACGATCGCCGACGCGGAGATCAGGCCGCCGCGCGTGAGGCCGGCATCGTGCGTGAGCAGCGTGTTCAGGTGCAGCCCGAGCACGGGCACGGCGCCGCGGCCGAGCCGCTCCTCGGGCACGAACGCCAGCCCGTGCGCGCGCCGCGCGACGACCCCGCTGCCGCCGACGGGCGCGCCGGCCAGGCGCACCGACTGCGGCGGCGCGCGCCGGTCCTCGCCGGAGATCAGCGCGAGCAGCTCGCCCTGGCCGTTGCCCGACACGCCGGCGATGCCGACCACCTCCCCGGCGCGCACGGTGAGCGACACCGCGTCGAGCGCCTTGCCGGTGCGCTCCAGCGGCGGCATCGTCAGCCGGTCGATCTCGAGCAGCGCGGCGCCGGGCTGGCGCGCGGCGCCGGTCGCGCGCGGGGGCTCGGCGCCGATCATCATGCGCGACAGGCTCGCGACGCTCTCCTGGCGCGGGTCGCAGGTGCCGGTCACGCGCCCGCCGCGCAGCACCGTGGCGCGCGAGCACAGCGCGCGCACCTCCTCGAGCTTGTGGCTGATGTAGAGGATCGACACGCCCTCGGACGCGAGCTGGCGCAGCGTGGCGAACAGCCGCTCGACGGCCTGCGGCGTCAGCACCGACGTCGGTTCGTCCATGATGAGCAGGCGCGGCTTCTGCAGCAGGCAGCGGATGATCTCGACGCGCTGGCGCTCGCCGACCGACAGCGAATAGACGTGCTGGGCGGCATTGACCGGCAGACCGTAGTGCTCGCCCATCGCCTCGATGTCGCGTGCCAGTCCGGCCCGATCGGTCACGCCGGGCAGCGCGAGCAGCACGTTCTCCGCCACCGTCAGGGTGTCGAACAGGGAGAAGTGCTGGAACACCATGCCGATGCCGGCACGTCGCGCCTGTGCCGGCGAGTGCGCCGGCAGCGGCGCCCCGTCCCAGAGGACCTCGCCGGCGTCCGGGCGCACCGCGCCGTAGACGATCTTCATGAGCGTCGACTTGCCGGCGCCGTTCTCGCCGATCAGGCCGTGGATCTCGCCGGGCGCGACCGACAGCGACACGTTGTCGTTGGCCAGCACGCCCGGATAGCGCTTGCTGATGCCGCGCAGCGCAAGCCGCGGCGTGCCTGCGGGTGCGGTCATCGTGCCGCCTCCGCGCAGGCCGCGCCGTCCGGCGCTGCGCCCCGTGCGCCGTCCGTCTGCGCGCGCCGGGCGGCACGGCGCGCCAGCAGATCCGCGGCGACGCCGACGGCGATCGCGCCCGGATGCTTGTCGCCGTGCGCCTTTGCGCCGATCGGGCAGACCAGGCGCGCGATCGCCGGCGCCGACACCCCGCGGTCGGCCAGGCGGCGCCGGAACAGTGCCGCCTTGGTGTCGGAGCCGACCATCCCGATCATGCCGAGATCGTCGCGCGCGACGAGCGCGCGCACGATGGCGAAGTCGAGCGCATGGCTGTGGGTCAGCACGAGCACGTCGGCGCCCGCGGGGATGTCGCCGACCTCGTCGGCCGGTTGTTCGGCCTGCCGCACCGCGACGTCCGCCGCGGGCGCGCGCGCGAGCAGGTCCGCGCGCGCGTCGACCCAGGTGATCGCGCAGGGCAGCGCGCCGAGCACCTGCACCAGCGCGGCACCGAGATGGCCGGCGCCGAAGATCCAGATCGGCCAGGGATCGAACACGTGGCGCGTCAGCACGCCGGCCGCGACCGCCTGCGCCGCGGGGACCACGCGCGTGTGGCCGGGACCCGCGTCGAGCGCCGTGGCGAGGCAGACGGCGCCGCCGGCGGCCTCGGCCCGCGCCAGTGCGTCGACCCAGCCGCGCGCGGCCGCGTCGATCGGCAGGAACAGGAGGTCGACGGCGCCGCCGCAGCACTGGCCCAGCGCCGGACCGAGCGGGAAGTGGCGCTGTGTGGCGCTGCGCTCGCCGCTGCGCAGGCGCGCACGCGCCAGTTCGATCGCCTTCCATTCGAGATGGCCGCCGCCGATCGTGCCGGCGGTCCGGTCGGCCGTCACCAGCATGCCGGCGCCCGGATCGCGCGGCGCGGAGCCGCGCACCGCGGCGACCAGCACCCAGACCGCGGGCGTCGCGCCGTCGAGCGCGTCCAGAAGCGTGCGCATCCGCATCGGATCAGGCCTCGCCCCGGAGGTCGTCGATGGCCGCCAGGATGGCTTCCGGAGTGGCCGGCGCATCGAGATGCACGGGCCGCCCCGCGGGCGCCAGGCTGGCCACCGCGTCGCGGATCGCGTGAAACACCGACAGCGCGAGCATCAGCGGCGGCTCGCCGACCGCCTTGGACCGGTAGATCGTCGGCACCCGGTTCGGGCAGCCGTCGACCAAGCGGACGCGGAAGTCGCGCGGCACGTCGGCGGCGGTCGGGATCTTGTAGGTCGACGGCGCATGGGTGGCGAGGCGCCCGTGCCCGTCCCACCACAATTCCTCGCTCGTCAGCCATCCGGCGCCCTGGACGAATCCCCCTTCCACCTGGCCGCGATCGAGCGCCGGATTGAGGGAGGTGCCGACGTCGTGGAGAATGTCCACGCGCTCGATGCGGGTCTCGCCGGTCAGGGTGTCGACCGCGACCTCGGCGGCGGCGACCCCGTAGGCGAAGTAGTAGAACGGCCGCCCGTGCAGGCGCTGGCGGTCCCAGTGGATCTCGGGGGTCGCGTAGAACCCCTGCGCGGACAGCGACACGCGCGCGAACCAGGCCTTGTGCGCGAGTTCGTCGAAGGCGAGCGAATGCGCGGCGCTGGCGACGCGGCCGCCGGCGAACCGGACCGCCTCCGGCGCCACGCCCCACAGCGCAGCCGCATGCGCGGCCAGGCGCGCGCGCAACTGGCGGCAGGCGTCGCGCGCGGCCATGCCGTTCAGGTCCGAGCCGCTCGAGGCGGCGGTCGCCGACGTGTTGGGCACCTTGTGGGTGTCGGCGGCCGACACCCGCACCCGCGTCACCGGAATGCCGAGTTCCTCGGCGACGACCTGCGCCACCTTCGTGTACAGGCCCTGGCCCATCTCGGTGCCGCCATGGTTGACCAGCACCGAGCCGTCGCTGTAGATGTTGACCAGCGCGCCGGCCTGGTTCAGGTGGGTGGCGTTGAACGAGATGCCGAACTTGACCGGGGTGAGCGCGAGCCCGCGCTTGACGATCGGGCTGCGCGCGTTGCGCGCGGCCAGCGCGGCGCGGCGCGTGCGGTACGCGGCGCTCGCCTCGAGGTCGTCGGTGATGGCCGCCAGGATGTTGTCGTCGACCGTCTGGCCGTAGTGGGTGGTGTCGCGCCCGGCGCCGCCGTAGTAGTTGGCGCGCCGCACGTCGAGCGGGTCGGCGCCGAGCGCGCGCGCGATGGCGTCGATCGCGTGCTCGATCGCGAACATCCCCTGCGGCCCGCCGAAGCCGCGAAAGGCGGTGTTGGAGACGGTGTGGGTGCGGCACTGCAGGTTGCGCACCGCCACGTGCGCGAGGAAGTAGGCGTTGTCGACATGGCAGATCGCGCGGTCGTTGACCGGGCCCGACAGGTCGGTCGAGTAGCCGCAGTTCGATGCGAGCAGGAACCGCGCGCCGAGGATGCGGCCGCGCGCGTCGTGCCCGACCTCGTACTCGATCAGGAACGGGTGGCGCTTGCCGGTGATCACCATGTCGTCGTCGCGGTCCAGGCGCAGCTTCACCGGACGCCCGGTGCGCCGCGCCGCGATCGCCGCCATGCAGGCGAGCAGCGCCGGCTGCGATTCCTTGCCGCCGAACCCGCCGCCCATGCGCCGGCATTCGACCCGCACCGCGTGCGCGGGCAGATCGAGCGCGTGGGCCACCAGGTGCTGCACCTCCGTCGGGTGCTGGGTCGACGACACGATCCGCACCTGCCCGTCCTCGTCGGGGTAGGCGAGCGCGACCTGCCCTTCGAGATAGAAATGGTCCTGGCCGCCGCAGCGCGTGCGGCCGCTGAGGCGGTGCGGCGCGGCACGGATGGCCGCGTCCGGATCGCCCCTGACCAGTTCGCGCGGCGGCGCGATGTAGGAGGCGGCGGCGATCGCGTCCTCGATCGTGAGGATCGCCGGCAGCGCCTCGGCCTCGACCCGGGCGAGGCGCGCCGCACGCCGGGCCGCAAGATGGGACTGCGCGAGCACGAGGAACAGCGGCTGCCCGTGGTAGTCGATGCGCCCGGCGGCCAGCAGCGGGTCGTCGGCGACGATGCCGCCGTAGTTGTTGGCCCCCGGCAGGTCGGCCGCGGTGAGCACGTCGACGACGCCGGGGGCGGCGCGCACCGCGGCGAGGTCGATCGAGGTCAGGCGCGCATGCGCATGCGCGGCCACGCCGAAGGCGGCGTGCAGCGTCCCGGGAGGCACCGCGATGTCGTCGATGTAGGTCGCCTGGCCGGCGACGTGCAGCAGCGCCGACTCGTGGCGCAGCGCGCTGCCGACCGCGCCGCCGGCGCCGACGCCTGCCAGGGGGAGCGGCGCGTTCATCCGATCACCCGCGTTTCGCCGCCGGCGCCCGTGGTCTCATGGAAAAGACGCAGTAGCAGGTTCCGCGCCACTTTCATCCGATAGGCCGCGCTCGCGCGCATGTCCGACAGGGGCGTGAAGTCGTCGGCGAGGGCGGCCATCGCGCGCCGCAGCGCCGCTTCTTCCCACACCGCGCCTTCGAGCGCCGCCTCGGCCGCGCGGGCGCGCCTGGGAATCCCGGCCAGGCCGCCGTAGGCGATGCGCACGTCGCGCGCGCGCTCGCCGTCGCGCACGAACGCTGCCCCGAGGCAGACCGCGGAGATGTCCTGCTCGTCGCGCTTCGCGTTCTTGTATCCGGCGACATGCGCGCCGGCGCGCCGCGCGGGCACGACGACGCGCTCGACCCACTCCCCTGCCGCGCGCGCCTGCCGGCGATAGTCGAGGTACAGGTCCTCGAGCGCCAGTTCGCGCGTCGCCGTGCCTCGGCGCAGGACGACGCGGGCGCCGAGCGCGATCAGCACGGGCATCGAGTCGCCGATCGGCGAGCCGTTGGCGACGTTGCCGCCCAGCGTGCCGGCGGCGCGGATCGGCGGCGAGGCGAAGCGCAGCCACAGGGGCGCAAGCTCCGGATAGTGGCGGTTGAGTGCCTGGAACGCCGCCTCCAGCGGCACCGCGGCGCCGATCGAGAGCCCGCCGTCCACCGTGCCGATCGCATCGAGCCCCGCCACGCGCCCGGTGTGGATGATGGTGGGCGCGCGCTGCAGCCCCTTGTTGATCCACAGGCCGACATCGGTGCCGCCGGCAAGAATCCATGCCTGCGGATGCGCCTCGACCAGGCGGCCGAACGCGTCGGCGCTGCGCGGCGCGTGAAAGGTCGCGCCAGCGGCGGCATAGGAAAAATCGTCGTCGCGTGCCAGCGCGGCGAGCATGTCGGCCAGCGCGGCCTCGCCCGGATGCCGGCCGTTCGCGGCGCCGGCCGGGGTCGCCAGCCAGTCCGCCAGCGGCGCGGGCCCGGGGTCGGGTTCGACCATGCGGGCGGCGCCGGTCTCGGCCATGCGCACGGCGGCGTCGAGGATCGGGCGGTACCCGGTGCAGCGGCACAGATTGCCGGCCAGCGCGGCGGTCGCGGCATCGCGCGTCGGCGCGGGATCGGACTTGTAGAGCGCGAGCAGGCTCATCACGAATCCCGGCGTGCAGAACCCGCACTGCGAGCCATGGCAGTCGACCAGCGCCTGCTGCACGGGGTGCGGGCGCGCGTCGCCGCCCAGGCCCTCGACGGTGAACACCGCCCTGCCGTCGATGCTGGGCAGCAGGCAGATGCAGGCGTTGAGCGGGGCCAGGCGCACGCCGCCCGCGCCGTCGGCGCTGCCGACGACGACGGTGCAGGCGCCGCAATCGCCCTCGGCACAGCCTTCCTTGGTGCCGGTCAGGCCGGCGTGCTCGCGCAGCCAGGTCAGGAGCGGGGTGTGCGGGTCCAGGCCGGTCACCTCGGTGCGGCGGCCGTTGAGGACGAAGCGGATGGCGTCGGACATGCGGGGCACTATAGGGCGAAGGCGCGAAAATCGCATAATGGCGGACATATAGTCAACATGGGTTTGCCTTTATGCGCGAGGGCCTGGACGTCCACCTGCTGCGCGTGCTGCGCACGGTGGTCGCGGAGGCGAGCGTGTCGCGCGCGGCGGACCGCCTCGGCACGTCGCAGCCGGCGGTGAGCGCGGCGCTCAAGCGCCTGCGCGACCTGACGGGAGACGCCATCCTGGTGCGCACGCGCTCGGGCATGGCCCCGACGGCGCGCGCGGCCGAGCTTGCCGTCCACGCCGCCCGCGCGCTCGACGGCGTCGACGCGATCGTCGAGCAGGTCCGGGCGTTCGACCCGCGCGAGACCACGCGCCGCTTCGGCCTGGCCGCGCCGGACTACCTCGACGCCGATTTCCTGCCGCTGCTCGTCGCGCGCCTCGCGCGGCTCGCGCCGCTGGCGTGCCTGACGGTGCGGCCGCTGGTCGCGGGGCTCGACTATGAGCGCCTGCTCGAGTCCGGCGAGATCGACGTCGTGATCGGCAACTGGCCCGATCCGCCGCCCTACCTGCGCCTGAGCCCGCTGTTCGACGACGAGGTGGTGGTCATGATGCGCGCCGGCCATCCGCTGGCCCGGAGCGGGCTGCTGACGGCGGCGGCCTACCGGGCGGCCAGCCATCTGGCGCCGCCGCGTTACGCGGGCGGCGTGCCCGGCAGCATCGACGGCCACCTGGCCGCCTGCGGCATCGAGCGCATCCGGCGCGTCGAACTGCCCTACTTCCACCTGGTGCCTGCCGTGCTGGCGCGCACCGACCTGCTGTTCACCACCGGGCGCCGGTTCGCCGAAAGCTGCGCGCGGCAGGCGGCGCTGGTCGTGCATCCGGCGCCGCTGGCGTTTCCGCCGATGCGCTTCTACCAGTTGTGGCACGAGCGCACCCACGCCGCGAGCGCGGCCCGCTGGCTGCGGCGCCAGGTCGACGCCGTCGTCAACGCCACCGAGACCTGAACCGGCGCCGCGTCCGCGCCGCCACCGACCGGGAGCCGATCCGTGTCCACCGCCATCATCCTCTTCGCCCACGGCGCCCGCGATCCCGAATGGGCGCGCCCGTTCGAGCGCCTGCGCGACGCGGTCGCGGCGCGCGCGCCCGGCGCCCAGGTGCGCCTCGCATTCCTCGAATTCATGTCGCCCGACCTCGACGGCGCGATCGCGGCCGCCGTGGCGGCGGGTGCCACGGCGCTCGACGTCGTCCCGGTCTTCATGGCGCAGGGCGGGCACCTCAAGCGCGACCTGCCGCGCATGCTCGACGCCGCGCGCGCGCGCCACCCGGCGCTGCGGCTGACGCTGCGCGGCGCGGTCGGCGAGGCCGATGCGGTGATCGAGGCGATGGCGCGCCACATCGCCGGCGCGTAGGCGGCGCGGCGCACGCGCCGGAGCCTGCATCGCGGTGTCTGTATTAATATACAGGCATGCCCGCCCTCGCCCGCGCCCCTGCCGCAGCCCGCGGTGACGACCCGTTCGCCGATCTCAATGCCGAGCAGCGTGCCGCGGTCGAGCACGGGATCGGCGCCGACGCGGCGCCGCCGCTGCTGCCCGGCGGGCCGGCGCCGCTGCTGCTCGTCGCCGGTGCCGGCTCGGGCAAGACCAATACGCTCGCGCATCGCGTGGCGCGCCTGATCGTCGCCGGCGCCGATGCGCAGCGCCTCCTGCTGCTCACCTTTTCGCGCCGCGCGGCGCAGGAGATGGAACGCCGCGCCGGGCGCGTGGTGGCGCGCGTGCTGGGACGGCGCGACGGTGCCGACGCGCCCGCCCTGCCCTGGGCCGGCACCTTCCATGGCATCGGCGCGCGCCTGCTGCGCGAGTATGCCCCGCGCATCGGGCTTGCGCCGGGCTTCACCATTCACGACCGCGGCGACGCCGAGGACCTGATGGGGCTCACGCGCCTGGAACTCGGCCTCGCCGAGACCGCGAAGCGCTTCCCGCACAAGGGCACGTGCCTGGCGATCTATTCGCGCGTGGTCAACACCTGCGCCTCCCTGGAGCAGGTGCTGCAGAGCGCCTATCCGTGGTGCGCCGAGTGGCAGGCGCCGCTCAAGCGGCTGTTCGGCGCGTACGTGGAGGCCAAGGCCGCACAGAACGTGCTGGATTACGACGACCTGCTGCTGTTCTGGGCCGGCATGCTCGAGGACGCGGGGCTGGCGGCCGAGATCGGGGAGCGCTTCGACCATGTGCTGGTGGATGAATACCAGGACACCAATCGCCTGCAGGCGGCGATCCTCAAGCGTCTGAAGCCCGATGGGCGCGGCCTGATGGTGGTGGGCGACGACGCGCAGGCGATCTATTCGTTCCGGGGCGCGACGGTACGCAACATCCTGGACTTCCCGGCGGAATTCGGCGCCGCGCGCGTGCTGACGCTCGAGCGCAACTACCGCTCGACCCGGCCGATCCTTGACGCCTCCAACACGCTGATCGGACGCGCTGCCGAGCGCCATGCCAAGGCGCTGTGGACCGACCGCGGCGGCACGCGCGCGCCGCAACTGGTCGCGGTGCCCGACGAGGCCGCGCAGGCGCGCTGGGTGGCCGAACGCGTCCTCGAGGAGCGCGAGGGCGGCCTCGCCCTCAAGGCGCAGGCCGTGCTGTTCCGCACCGCCTCGCACAGCGCGGCGCTCGAACTCGAACTGGCGCGACGCGACATCCCGTTCGTCAAGTTCGGCGGGCTCAAGTTCCTGGAGGCGGCCCACATCAAGGACCTGCTCGCGATCCTGCGCATGGCGGAGAACCCGCAGGGCCGCATCGCCGGGCTGCGCGTGCTGCGCCTGATTCCTGGCGTCGGCCCGGTGACCGCGGCGCGGGTGCTCGACCGGCTCGACACGGCCGCCGACCCGGGCGCGGCCCTGGCGACGTTCCTGCCGCCGGGCGCGGTGGCGCCGCAGGAATGGCAGGACTTCGTTGCGATGTTCGCGGCCCTGCGCGCCGCCCGCGCCTGGCCGGCCGACCTCGAGGCGGCCCGGGCCTGGTACCTGCCGCAGCTCGAGCGCCTCTACGACGACGCCGGCGCACGGCGTGCCGATCTCGATCAGCTGAGCGCGCTGGCGGCCGGCTATGCCTCGCGCGAGCGCTTCCTGACCGAATTGACGCTCGATCCGCCCGAGGCGACCAGCGACCGCTCGGATCGCACGCACCGCGACGACGACTACCTGGTCCTCTCGACGATCCATTCCGCCAAGGGCCAGGAATGGACCGCGGTCCACGTGCTCAATGTGGTCGACGGCTGCATCCCTTCCGACATGGCGGTGGGCACGCGCGAGGAGATCGAGGAGGAGCGCCGCCTGCTCTATGTCGCGATGACGCGCGCGAAGGAGCGCCTGCACCTGGTGGTGCCGCAGCGCTTCTACGTGACGCAACAGGCCGTGCGCGGCGACCGCCACGTCTACGCGGCGCGCAGCCGCTTCATCGCCGATGCCGACCTGGGCCGCTACGAGCAGTTGGCCTGGCCGCCCGCGCCGGCGTCGGGCCTGCCGGCCGCGCCGGGCGGCCCGGTCCTCGACATTCGCCGACAGGCGCGTGCCGCGTGGGCCTAGCGCGGCGCCGCATCGGGCCGGAATTTGGTAAAATGCTCTTTGTTCTGGGGAAGTAGCTCAGCTGGGAGAGCGTCGCGTTCGCAATGCGAAGGTCGGGAGTTCGATCCTCCTCTTCTCCACCAGAATTCCAAAGCCAACCCGTCGCGGTTGGCTTTGTCTTTTGCGGGCGTCGCGCCCGCGCCGCTCGACGCTGAGCCCGCGGTCGATGACGCGCGCGATTCGGCCGGCGCCGCGCACCGTCACGGCACGTCGTTCACATCCCCCGGCGGCCCCTCGTGGTGCGGGCGCGTCGCGTGCGCCGGGTGCGCCGGGGTTCCCCCGGGAGGCACGACACGGGTGAGGAACTCGATCACCGCGCTGCCGAAGATGTCGTTGCGATCCCCCGCCACCATGTGGGCGGCACCGGCGACATTGACGTATTCGCTCTGCGGGCACAGGCGCAGGAACTCCTGGGCGCCCGTCTCGCTCAGCACGTCCGAGAGCCCGCCGCGTACCAGCAGCACCGGCAGCCTCAGGTTGCGCGCGCACGCCTCGAGGCGCGCGCGGCGCTTGTCGAGGTCGCGCAGGCCCGCGCGGTAGCGCGGGTCCCAGTGCCAGCGATACTTGCCGTCCGCCCCTAGGCGCACGTTCTTCGCCAGCCCATCGAGGGTGCGCGGGCGCGGACGATGCGGCTGATAGCTGGCGATGGCATCGGCGACCTCCTGCAGCGACGCAAACCCTCCCGGCTTCTGGCTCATGAACGCCTGGATGTTGTCGAAGCCTTCGGGCTCGATGCGCGGGCCGACGTCGACCATCACCAGCGCGGTCGCGTCGACGTGATCCTCGCCGGCAGCGACCAGGCTGGTGCCACCGCCCATCGAGGCGCCGACCAGCACCGGCCGCCGGTTGCCCAGCGCGGCGACGACGCACTTCAGATCCTCGACCATGACGTCCTGGCCGTAGACACCGTCGCCGGCCCAGTCCGAGTCGCCGTGGCCGCGCGCGTCGAAGGCCACCGCGTGGAAGCCGGCCGCGCCGAGTTTCTCGCCCGCGCCCTTCCAGGCATGGCGTGTCTGCCCGCCGCCGTGCTGCAGGATCACC
>JAEUOS010000065.1 GCA_016790695.1 Burkholderiales bacterium | reverse complement strand
CCGCGACGACGAGGTGATCGAGAACCCCGATGCGTTCATCATCGACCGCGCGCGCCCGCGCCAGCACCTGTCGTTCGGCTTCGGCATCCACCGCTGCGTCGGCAACCGCCTGGCGGAGATGCAGCTGTCGATCCTCTGGGAGGAGCTGCTGCGGCGCCATCCGGTCGTCGAGGTGGTGGGCGAGCCCGAGCGCGTCGCCTCGCCCTTCGTCCACGGCTACGCCTCGATGCAGGTGCGCATCCCGTCCTGAACGCCGCGCATTCGCGCGCCGGCCGCCCGCCTCGCGCGCCGCGGCGGGCTACCTGAGCGCGAAGCCCTGGCGGCGCACCCAGTCGCCGAACGCGTGCCGCTCGGGCACCGCGTACTGGCGCGCCTTGTCCTCCGACCAGGTATAGGGCGTGACCTCGCCGAAGCGCTCGACGTACTTCTGTCGCGGCGGCGGCTCCGCCGCGGCGCGGCGCGCGTCGTAGGCGGCCAGTTCGGCCTCGAAGCCGCTGGCGTCGTAGCGGTCGGTATGCACCGTGACCGCGGGCGGCAGACGCATGGAAAGCCGGCCCGCCTCGGCGGGATGACCGACGCACAGGCCGGCGACCGGAAAGACGCCGGGCGGCAGCGCCAGCAGCGCGCCGAGGCGCTCGATCGGGTTGCGGATCAGGCTGATCGGACAGCAGCCGAGGCCGACCGACTCGGCGGCGATGATGAACGACTGCATCACCAGGCCGGCATCGACCGCCGCGTTCATGAACATGTCGAGGGTGTCGTTCGGAAACGGCTTGCCGCGCAGCGCGGCGACCTGGCGGTGGCGGCGGTTGTCGCCGCAGAACACCAGGTACTCCGGCGCCTCGGCGACCCACGGCATGCCGGGCGTCAGCGCGTCGATCTCCCGGCGCAGGCCGGCGTCGCGCACGCGGATCACGCTCGCCTGCTGCAGGTCGGACTTCGACGGCGCGGACAGCGCCGCCGCCAGCAGCACCTGCATGGTGTCCTCGGCGATCGCCGCGCCGGTGTAGCGCCGGTGCACGCGGTGCGCGAGCATCGCGGCGATGGTGCCGGTCGCCGGCCAGGCGCGCCCGGCCTCGGCCGGCATCCCGAAGCGGCGTTCGATCAGTTCTGCGATGTTCGGTTCCATGCGATGTCCGGGGAGTGGGGAAGGCGTTGTGGCGATCGGGGCCGGCGTCGCGACCGCCCCCGCGCGGCGCGGCTCAGGCGGCGTGCCGCTCCAGTGTCGTGGTGCGGCGCAGGTCGCGGCGCGCCGCGAGGTCGTAGCGGCGCCCGCGATGCAGTGTCGACCGGTTGTCCCACATCACGTAGTCGCCGGCGCGCCAGCGGTGGCGATAGACGAAGTCGCGCTGCGTCGCGTGTTCGATGAGTTCGGCGATCAGGAGGCGCGCTTCCGGCACCGACATGCCGTCGATGCGGTCGCAGTGGGCGCCGACGAACAGCAGCTGGCGCCCCGAGCCCGGATGGGTGCGCACCAGCGGCCATTCGACCGGCGCAAAGCGCTCGAGCTGCTCGCGGGTGTACTTGTCGTCGCCCAGCAGGATGCGCGAATGGAACGTCGAATGACGCGCACTTCGGCCCGCGACGGCTGCCCTGAGGTCGTCCGGCAGCGCGTCGAAGGCCGCGCGCAGGTCGGCCCATTCGGTGTCGCCGCCGGTCTCGGGCACGGCGACCGCCGACAGCATCGAGTACTTGATCGGCAGATTCTGGAACGAGCTGTCGCTGTGCCACAACTGGTTGGCGAGCGTGCCGACGAGCCTGGCGGCGTCGCGCGCGGCGATCGAGCCGTCGAGCGCCAGGTTCGAGATGTCGATCAGTTCCTCGTGGGCGAAGCGCGTGGCCGCGCCGGTGGCCTTGCGCAGGCCGGCGTCGAGGGGCCCGAACTGGCGCGCGCAGGCGACCTGCTCGGTCTCGCTCATCGGCTGGTCGCGGAACACCAGCACCGCATGGCGGTCCATCGCCGCGTCGATCGCGGCGATGGTCGCGGCGTCCAGCGGACGCCGCAGGTCCACGCCGGAGGCCTCGGCGGCGAACACGGGGTGCAGCGGCTTCAATTCGAGGGCCATGCGAAATCTCCGCGGCGGCGCCGACGCGATGGCGGCCGGAGCGCCGCATTGTAGGGCAGGGCTCTGCCGGCACCCCGGGGTTCGCGGCTGCCGGGCGCATGGCAGAATCGCGCGCATGGCTGGCCCGGACCGTGAATTCTGGCAGGACAAGTTCGAGCAGCGCCGCACCCCCTGGGACCGCGGCGCGCCGAGCCCGCAGCTGGTCGCATGGCTCGACTCGGGCGCGCTCGCGCCATGCCGGATCGCGGTGCCGGGCTGCGGCGCCGGCCACGAAGTCGCCCTTCTGGCGGCGCGCGGCTTCGAGGTGGTCGCGCTCGACTATGCGCGTGCTGCGGTCGAGCGCACGCGCGCCGCGCTGGCTGCCGCGGGCGCATCCGCGCGCGTCGTCGAGGCCGATGTGCTCGACTGGCGGCCCGACGCGCCCTTCGACGCGGTCTACGAGCAGACCTGCGTCTGCGCGCTGCATCCCGACCGCTGGATCGGCTACGCCGCCGCGCTGCACGCCTGGCTCAGGCCCGGCGCGCGCCTGTTCGCCCTGTTCGCGCAGGCCGCGCGCAGCGGCGCGGCCGACGGCTTCATCGAGGGCCCGCCCTACCATTGCGACATCCACGCCATGCGGGCGCTGTTCGACGCGGCGCGCTGGGAGTGGCCCAAGCCGCCCTACCCCCGGGTCCCGCATCCGATGGGCATGGCCGAACTGGCCGTGGTGCTCGCGCGGCGCTGAACCGCGGGCGCACGCCCGGCGGCGCAGCGCGCCGCGCCACGCCGTGCGCGCTGCGGTACATTCACGGCCTTTGCCAACGAAGGATCTTCGCACCATGAACGGAGCCGAAAGCCTGGTCCGCACGCTCGTCGCCAGCGGCGTCGAGGTCTGCTTCACCAACCCCGGCACCTCCGAGATGCATTTCGTCGCGGCCCTCGACAAGATCGAAGGCATGCGCTGCGTGCTCGGCCTGTTCGAAGGCGTGGTCACCGGCGCCGCCGACGGCTACTACCGGATGGCGGGCAAGCCGGCGGCCACGCTGCTGCACCTCGGCCCGGGGCTGGGCAACGGCCTGGCCAACCTGCACAACGCCAAGAAGGCGCGCTCGGGCATCGTCAACATCGTCGGCGAGCATGCGAGCTACCACATCCGCCACGACGCGCCGCTGACCTCCGACATCGAAGGGGTCGCGCGCCCGATGTCGGACTGGGTGCGCACCTCCTGGAGCGCGCGCGACGTCGCCACCGACGGCGCGCGCGCGGTCGAGGCGGCACGCACCGCGCCGGGGCGCATCGCCACGCTGATCCTGCCGGCCGACACCGCCTGGAACGAGGCCGACGGCCCGGCGGTCGCGCGCGCGGCCGCGCCGCGCACCGCCGTGTCCGCCGACGCGGTCAAGGCTGCGGCCGCCGCGCTGAAGGGGCCCAACGCCGCACTGCTCCTGGGCGGCGCCGGGGTGCATGCGCCCGCGCTCGAGTGGGCCGGCCGGATCGCCGCCGCCACCGGCTGCCGCATCATCTCCGAGTACAACAGCGCGCGCATCGAGCGCGGCGCCGGTCGCGTGATCGCGCATCGCATCCCCTACGTGGTCGATGCCGCGCTGGCCTTCCTGGCCGACCTGCGCTCGGTGGTGCTGGCCGGCGCGCGGCCGCCGGTCAGTTTCTTCGCCTATCCCGGCAAGCCCAGCCTGCAGGCGCCGACGGCCTGCGGCTTCACCCGGCTCGCGGGCGTCGAGGACGACATCACCGGAGCGCTGGAAGCGCTGGCCGACGAACTCGGGGCGCGCACCACCGCGCCGGCGCAGCTCGCGCGCCTCGAGCCGCCCGCCGTGCCGACCGGCAAGCTGACGCAGGAGGGCATCGCCGCGGTTCTCGGCGCGCTCCTGCCCGAGGGCGCGATCGTCGTCGACGAATCGGTGTCGACCGGCCGCGGTTTCGCCGCGCTCACCACCAACGCGCAACCGCACGACTGGCTGTGCGTGATGGGCGGCGCGATCGGCTTCGCCCTGCCGGCCGCGGTCGGCGCGGCGGTCGCCTGCCCGGATCGCAAGGTGATCGCCCTCGAGGGCGACGGCAGCGGCATGTACACGCTGCAGGCGATGTGGACGATGGCGCGCGAGAACCTCGACGTCACGGTGA
This sequence comes from Burkholderiales bacterium, assembly GCA_016790695.1. Taxonomy (GTDB): domain Bacteria; phylum Pseudomonadota; class Gammaproteobacteria; order Burkholderiales; family JAEUOS01; genus JAEUOS01. The sequence goes on along the minus strand of JAEUOS010000065.1, from coordinate 32,645 downwards.
TCGTGTTCGCCAACCGCTCCTACAACATCCTGCGCGGCGAACTGGCCAATGTCGGCGCCGGCGCGCCGGGCCGGCGCGCGACCGACATGCTCACGCTGGACCGGCCCGATCTCGACTGGTGCGCGCTGGCGCGCGGCCAGGGCCTGGAGGCCGCGCGCGCCGCGACCCTGGACGAACTGGCGCACGCGCTCGGGCGCGCGCTGGCGCGCCGCGGCCCGGGACTGATCGAACTGGTGATGTAGGCGCCGCCGCCCGCGCGCCCTACAAGCCGAGCATCTTGCGCAGGTTCTCGGTGTCGAGCGCGCCGGCGAACTTGCCGGGTTCGCCCGAGGCGGGATTCTTGAACACCACGTAGGGCACCGATTCGCCGCCCAATTGCTGCCACAGTTTCGTGTTGGCCTTGACCTTCTCGGTCAGTTCGGCGGGCAGATTGTCGGGCGGCACCAGCCCGCCCTGGCGCGACAGCAGGCTCTGCTCATGCGCGTTCATGGCGGCCACCGGGTCGCCGGCCGCAAGCAGCGCCGCGCCTTGCGGCGTCGACTTCGGCGCGATGAATCCGACCGGCATCCAGACCATCCGGACCTGGTTGGCGAGCGGCTTGGCCGATTCCCACAGGTGGGCGCAGTGCGGACACTGCGGGTCGAAGAACACGTACACCTGGCGCACCGCCATCATGTTGCCGACGGAAAAGCCGCTGCCCTTGGCGGCCGCCTCGTAGATGTTGCCCACCGGCGCCGCCGGCGCCCTGTCCGCCGTCGCCGGCGCCTTGGTTGCCGGGGCACCACCTCCCCCGTCGCCGCACGCGGCCGCAGCCAGCGCCAGCATCAGCGGCGCAATTGCGCGGATTGCCCTTGAAAACACGTTGCTATTCTCCCGTTGGACGCCGGCCGTCCGGGTGCAGAATCCCGGTCGACTCCCGCTCGAAGCGGCGCGGCGGCACGGTGCGCCCGCCGCCTCCGGCAATGAACGATCATTATGCGATGCCACGCGAAACCCTGCACGCGCGACCCGGCGATTCCCCGCGAACCGCCGTCCGGACGCGCCGCGCCGGCGCCGGCGGGTGATCCCGCATGCCGATGAGCGCGGCGATCATCGAAGACGGCGCGGTGCTGGTGCGGACCCGGCGCGGCGCCCTCGCGCTCACCGGCGACGACGTGCCGCTGTCCGGCGGCTTCCGCCAGCTGCTGCGCCTCATCGACGGCAAGCGCAGCCAGGCCGAGGTGCGCCGCGCCATGGCCCAGCTCGACGAGGAGGACTTCGTCCTCTGGACCGGGGAACTGATGCGCCAGGGACTCATCGCCGCCAAGGACGAGGTGCCGGTCGACGAACTGGCGTTCCAGTGGACCGCGGAACTGCCCGTCAGCGCGTTCCGCACGCCCAGCCCGGAGACCACCGCCATGATCGACGACATCATGGCGGACGTCACCAAGACCATCGGGCCGGCAGCCGATCCGCAGACCGAAAAGCGGCTCGCGACCACCGGCCGCATGGCCGCGATCGAGTCGGTCCGCTCGCATGCCAGCGTGGGCCAGGCCGGGTTCTTCGTCTATCCGGACGCCGCCGACGGGCTGCCCGAGGTGCCGCACGTGTGCATCGCCGGCCACCTGCCGGCGCAGAACAAGGTCCTGGCGCTGCAGCTCGCGCGCAGCGGGGCGCAGACCTCGGTGGTCGCGTCGCGCGAGGCGATGCGCGCCGCGCTCGGCGGCAGCGCCAAGCCGGACATCCTGATGGTCGACGCGGAAATGCCGACCCTGGACGCGTTTCGCACGCTCGACGCGATGCGCATGGATGCCGAGATGCGCGGGGTGCGCATGGTGATCCTGTCGTCGCGCGGCGAGCGCGCCGACCTCGCCCAGGCGATGATGCTCGGCGCCACCGCCTATATCGTCAAGCCGCTGCGCAAGGACGTGCTCGAGGCGGCCTTGCCGCAGATCCTCGGCCGGCCGCTGGCGCGCGGCTGAGCCGCGTCACACCGCGCGGGTGAGCCCGCCGTCGACGCGCAGGTTCTGGCCGGTGATGTAGCCGGCTGCGTCCGAGAGCAGGAACGCCACCGTGTCGGCAATCTCGTTCATGCGCCCGTAGCGGCCCAGCGGGATCGTTGCCCGCCGCTCCGCCTTCTCGGGCAAGCTGTCGATGAATCCGGGCAGGACGTTGTTCATGCGGATGCCGGCCTTGGCGTAGCGGTCCGCATACAGCTTGGCGAAGCTGCCGAGGCCCGCGCGCATGGCGCCGGAGATCGGGAACGCCAGGTCCGGCTCGAACGCGGCATAGGTCGAGATGTTGACGATCGCGCCCCCGCCCTGCCGCTCCATCGCCGGCGTGACCAGGCGCGCCATGCGCACCACGTTGAGCAGCGCGATATCGAGCCCGGCATGCCACTGCGCGTCGGAGAGCTCGAGCAGATCGCCCTTGGGCGGGTGCCCGGCGCTGTTGGCCACCGCGTCGATGCGCCCGTACTTGTCGAGCGCCGCCTGCACGAATGCCGCGAGCGCCGCCGGGTCGGTGACCGAGCCGGTGAATCCCATGCCGCCCAATTCCTTGCCGAGCGCCTCGCCCTTGCCGGACGACGACATCACCGCCACGCGATAGCCGTTCCCGGCCAGGCGACGCGCGATCGCGGCACCCATGCCGGATCCGGCGGCGGTCACCAGCGCAACTGTCGAAGCCTCCATGCAACCTCCCTCGTGAACAATGGCCTCAGCGGCCGCGGCCGCCGCTGCGATGCGTCGACGACAGCAGGGCCGGCTGCGCGCGCGGACCGCGCGCCGCCGGCGGGTGGCCCTTGGGCGCCGCCGCGGCCGGCGTGCGCGCACCCGTGCCCGGCTGCGCCGCGCGGGCCGGCGCTGCGCCGCTGCGCGGCGGCCTGCCCTGGCCCTGGGGCGCACGGCCCTGGCCCTGGGACGCGCGGCCCTGACCCGCGGGCGCGCGGCCGCCAGTGCCGCGGCCGGACCCCAGGAAGCGCTGGCGACCGACCTGGATCGGCTCGGGACGCGCGTTCGGGTCGGGCTCGAAGCCGGCGATGGTCTGGCGCGGAATCTCGCGCTTGATCAGGCGCTCGATGTCGCGCAGGAACTCGTGCTCGTCGACGCACACCAGGGAGATCGCCTCGCCGGTGGCGCCGGCACGGCCGGTGCGGCCGATGCGGTGGACGTAGTCCTCCGGCACGTTCGGCAGGTCGTAGTTGACCACGTGCGGCAGCTCCTCGATGTCGATGCCGCGCGCGGCGATGTCGGTGGCCACCAGCACCTGCAGCTTGTCGCTCTTGAACTCCGCCAGCGCGCGGGTGCGCGCGCCCTGGCTCTTGTTGCCGTGGATGGCCAGCGCCGTGATGCCCTTGGCGGCCAGCTGCTCGGCCAGGCGGTTGGCGCCGTGCTTGGTGCGGGTGAACACCAGGACCTGGAACCAGTTGTGCTCGCGGATCAGGTGCACCAGGAGCTCGGCCTTGCGGTGCCGGTCCACCGGATGCACCTTTTGCGCGATGACATCGACGGTCGAGTTGCGGCGCGCCACCTCGATCATCGCCGGGCGGTCGAGCAGGCTGTCGGCCAGCGCCTTGATCTCGTCGGAGAAGGTGGCCGAGAACAGCAGGTTCTGGCGCGCGCGCGGCAGCAGCGCCAGCACGCGCTTGATGTCGTGGATGAAGCCCATGTCGAGCATGCGGTCGGCCTCATCCAGGACCAGGATCTCGACGCGCGACAGATCGGCGGCACGCTGGCCGTGCAGGTCGAGCAGGCGCCCCGGCGTGGCCACCAGGATGTCGACTCCGCGGCGCAGGGCGTCGATCTGCGGATTGATGCCGACGCCGCCATAGACGACCGTCGACTTGACCTTCAGGTACTTGCCGTAGGTCCGGACCGACTCCTCGATCTGCGCCGCCAGCTCGCGCGTGGGCGTGAGAATCAGGCAGCGCACCGCGCGCGGCGGACTCCCCGTGGCGCGCGGGGTCGTTGACAGCCGCTCGAGGATCGGCAGGGTGAAGCCGGCGGTCTTGCCGGTGCCGGTCTGGGCGCCGGCGAGCAGGTCGCCACCCGCCAGCACGGCCGGGATCGCGCGCAACTGGATCGGTGTTGGTTGCAGGTAGCCTTCGTCGCGGACGGCACGAAGGATGGGCTCGGACAATCCGAGGGATTCGAATGACATGGACGGCTCGTTTCAGGCCTCGGCCGCGCGCGGCCTTCGGCAATGCGAAAGAGCGGTCGAGAGGGGTTGCAAGGGCAGGCCGCCGATCGAAAACGCCGCGTGGATCGCAGAGGGGCCGCCGAAGGCCTCATTCTAGCAGGTCGGCCGCTGGGCCCGATGCTTCCTGAGGTTGCCCGGCAAACTCCATGAAAGCAAAGGGTTTTCCCGGGTCCGGCCCGCGTTGCCGGACGCCGGATTTCTGCTAACATGCAACTGGCCGGAACATTCCGGACCGACGAACCTGCGGGCGTGCAGCCCGTATTTTTTTGTTCCCGAGAGGAGAAATCATGCAAAAACTGCTCGCCCTGATCATCGCCGGCGCCTTCGCTGCCGTGGCCCCGACCACCTTCGCGCAAGACAAGAAGGCCGACGCCAAGAAGGAAGAGAAGAAGGACGCGAAGAAGGCTGACGCGAAGAAGTAATCCGGCTTCCGGATTCATCAGAGAAGGCGGGCCGCGAGGCCCGCTTTTTTTTTCGCCATGCCGGCCGCACGGCCCCCGTCGCAGCGCGACGCCTGCCCCTGCGGCAGCAGCCGGCCCCTGACCGACTGCTGCGGCCGCTACCTGGCCGGCGACGCGTTGGCACCGACACCCGAGGCGCTGATGCGCTCGCGCTACTCCGCATACGTGCTCGGGCAGGCCGACTACCTGGCGGCGACCTGGCACCCGACCACGCGCCCGGGGGCGATCACGCCCGGCGACCCGGCGCCGCGCTGGCTCGGCCTGGAGGTGCGCCGGGTCACGACCGGCGGTGCCGACGACGGCACGGTGGAATTCGTCGCGCGCTACCGCGTCGGCGGCCGCGGCCACCGGCTGCACGAGATCAGCCGCTTCGTGCGCGAGGACGGGCGCTGGTACTACGTCGACGGCGTGCTCGCCGAGTGAGCACGGGGCCGCGCCGGTGGCGGGCGCGACCGCACGCAGCGGCGCGGAGCTAGCGGGCGTGGCGCACCAGTTCGACCACGCGCGCGCATTCGCGGATGTGCTGGCGCCCGACGTACTGCATCGCCGCGAAGCCGATGGCAACCGACAGCGCCTGGCCCGCCAGGGGCACGTACTTGGCGACCTGCTTGACCGTCAGCCGCACGCCCACCGCCTTGAGCGCCTCGACCACCAGTTCGCGCGTGATGAGCTTGCCGATCATCGCGCCGCCGACGGCGACGATGGCCTTGTAGACGATCAGCTGCTTGTTCGGCGAAAGCTGCTCGATCTGGGCCGGCGTGAGGCCGAATTCGCGGTTGATCTCCGGGATCAGCTGGATCAGGGCGGCGGCATCGACCGCGATGTCGATGCCCGGCAGGGGCACGACGGCGGCAGCCGACGCGATCGCCGCGGTGCGCGTGAGGCGCTTGCGCGCGCGGCGGATCGCGGCCTCGATCTCGCGCGCATTGCGCGGCATGACCAGGAGCTCCTGGCCGGGTGGCATGGTCGTTGCTCCGGATTCCCCGGCGCGCGCGCGTGGCTGGTCCATGCGTTAGCATACCGCGCGCGCCACCCCGCCGTTCCCGCCATTCCTTCCCTCCGGAGCACGCTTGTCCGAGATTCCGAGTTTCATCGACGTCGAGGCGTCCGGCCTCACCGGCCGCAGCTACCCGATCGAGGTGGGCGTCGTCATGCCGCACGGCGAGATGTATTGCGCGCTCGTGCGCCCCGATCCGCAGTGGGTCCACTGGGACGAGGCTGCCGAGGCGGTGCACCGCATCTCGCGGGCGATCCTCGGGGCGCACGGCAAGCCGCTGGCGATGGTGGCGCGGCACCTCAACGACCTGCTGGAGAACCAGGTGGTCTACAGCGATGCCTGGGGCAACGATCTGGCCTGGCTCGGCAAGCTGTTCGATGCCGCGGACCTGCCGATGCGGTTCCGGCTCGAGTCGTCGCGCAAGCTGCTCGACGACGCGCAGGCGGCGCGCTGGGCCGAGGTCAAGGCGCAAGTCACCGCCGAGCTGAATTTGACCCGGCATCGGGCGAGCACCGACGCGCGCATCCTCCAACTGACGCTCGCGCGCATTCGCGGCGACGCCGCCTGACCAGGACCCCCCGTGCGATGACGCGCCCCGCGATCGTCTCCCTCGAGCCCGGCGCGGAGCCGCCGGCGATCGACCAGCCCGGCCCGGACCGCCTCGTGCGCGGCACCCCGGTGCGCCGCACCTGGTCGCGCTATGCGCGCGGCGAGGTCGACTGCGGCGTCTGGGAATGCGAGCCCGGCGCCTGGCGCATCGACTTTCCCGCCACCCCGGGGCGGACGCGCGAGGAGTTCTTCCACGTGCTCGCCGGACACATCCGCCTGATCCGCGACGACGGCGCCGTCACCGAGGTCCGTGCCGGCGAGGCCTGCGTGATTCCCGCCGGGTTCCAGGGCGTCTTCGAGGTCGTCGAGCCGGTGCGCAAGTACTACGTGATGATCGACAAGCGCTAGGCATCGGCGCCCCGCGCCGGCAGCACGCGCGCGCCGCGCAGGGGCGCCGCTACACGGTGCCGTCGGCGGCACCTGCGGTCGCCGCCACGCGCGGCCAGGTGTTCGCAATGTGCGCGCGCATCGCGCGCGCGGCGCGCTCGCCGTCGCGCGCTGTGAGCGCGGCGATCATCTCCTCGTGCTCGGCCATCGCCGCCTCCCAGTTGGCGGGCGCCTCGTTGCCGATGTAGCGGATGCGGCGCATGCGCGCGCGCAGGTTCGCGTGGAGCATCGACAGGGTCGCGTTGTGCGCGGCCTCGACGATCGCATTGTGGATCTGCTGATTGAGCGCGAAGTACTCGGGACGCTCGCGGCGCTCGTAATGCCTGCGCATGCGCTGGTGCAGCGCGACGATGACGGCGATCTCGCCGTCGCCGGCGGCGCAGGCGGCGCGGCCCGCATACTCTTCGAGCAGGCCGATCATCGCCAGCATGTCCTGCGCGTCCTTGGCCGTGAACGCCCTGACCACCGCGCCGCGCAAGGGAAGCAGTTCCACCAGGCCTTCGGAGGCCAGCACCTTCAGGGCTTCGCGCACCGGCGTGCGCGAGACCCCGAGCGCCTTGGCGACCTCGAGCTCGGCGATGCGCTGGGCGGGCTTCAGGCGGCCCTCGACGATCATGTCGCGCAGGCGGGTCACCACCTCGTCGTGCAGCGACGGCCGGGCAATCGGTCCGGTCGGCGGCCGGCCGTCTTCCGGTGGCAGGGTCATGGCAGACATGTCGGTTCAGCAGGCCGCACACGATCCAGCCCGCTTATAATGCATAATTACGGATTATAAGCGCATCGAGTCCTGCCCGCACACCTCGATCCGCCCCTTCATTCACCGGAGCCTGCCCATGCGCCACGCCTTTTCCATTCTTGCTTCCGTTCTGCTCGCCGCCCTGGCACCCGCAGCCATCGCCCAGACCTACCCGGCCAAGCCGGTGCGCATCATGGTCGGCGCGTCCGCCGGCGGCGGCACCGACATCATCGCCCGCATGCTGGCCGAGAAGTTCAACGACGCCTTCAAGGCGTCCTTCGTGGTCGAGAACCGGCCGGGCGCGTCGAACACCATCGCCGCCGACCTCACCGCCAAGGCGCCGCCCGACGGCCACACGCTGCTCGCCGCGACCAACACCGGCCAGGCAATCGCCCCCCACCTGCTCAAGCTCGCCTTCGACCCGATCCGCGATCTGACGCCGATCGCGCTCATCGTCACCGTGCCCAACGTGCTCGCCGTCAACACGGCGATCCCGGCCAAGGACGTGCGCGAACTCGTCGCCCTCGCCAAGGCGAAGCCCAACGACTTCAAGTTCGCCTCCTCGGGCATCGGCAGCACCCAGCACATCGCCGGCGAGGCCTTCAAGCACGCCGCCGGCGTGCAGATGATCCATGTGCCGTACAAGGGGTCGAGCCAGGCACACCTCGACCTGATCGCCGGCAACGTGCAGGTGATGTTCGACACCACCTCGTCGGCGATGGGCCACATCCGCTCGGGCAAGCTGCGCGCGCTCGCGGTCACCACGCCGCAGCGCTCGCCGGAATTGCCGGGCGTGCCCACGCTCGCCGAAGCGGGGGTGAGCGGCGCCGACATGAGCACCTGGTACGGCCTCTACGTCACCGCCGGCACGCCGCGCGAGGTGGTCGCGCGCCTGCAGGCCGAGACCGCCGCGATCCTCAAGCTGCCCGACGTGCAGGCGCGGCTCAAGGGCCTCGGCGGCGAGCCCGGCAGCATCAGCCCGGAGCAGTTCGCCGCGCAGAACCGCGCCGAGTTCGAGCGCTTCGGCAAGCTCATCCGCGACGCCAACATCAGGATCGACGCGCAATGAGCATCCGTCCCACGATCGCCGTCTTCACCGGCGACCCCGCCGGCATCGGGCCCGAGCTGACCGCCAAGCTCCTGGCCGACCCGGCGACGCAGGCCAAGGCCGACGTTCTGCTGATCAGCCACCGCGCCGGACTCGACGATGCCGCCAACGGCTTCGGCGCCGCCCCGGCGCCGCGCCTGCACGACTGGGCCGGCCTGGCCGCGCCGGCGTGCGCGCGCGCGGCGGTGAGCGAAACGAACGGCCGCTTCATGCTCGACGCCCTGGCCGAAGGCGCGCGCCTCGTGGTCACCGGCAAGGCCGATGCGTTCTGCTTCGCGCCGCTCAACAAGGGCGCGCTGCGCGCCGGCGGCATGGTCGAGGAGGACGAGATGCGCTGGTTCGCCGAGCTGCTGCGCCACGACGGCCCCTGCGGCGAACTCAACGTCCTCGAGGACTTGTGGACCTCGCGCGTGACCTCGCACATCCCGCTGCGCGAGGTGAGCGCGCACCTGTCGGCCGAGAAGGTTGCCGAGGCGATCGGCATGATCACCCGCGCCCTGCGCGCGGCCGGCAAGGCCGCGCCGCGCGTCGCCGTCTGCGGCCTGAACCCGCACAACGGCGACAACGGCAACTACGGCGACGAGGAGGGCCGCATCATCGAGCCCGGCGTGAGGCTCGCGGCGTCGCGCGGCTTCCCCGCCGACGGCCCGTTCTCCGCCGACACCGCGTTCGTGCGCGCGATCCGCAAGGACGGCAGCGGCTACGACGGCGTCGTCACCATGTACCACGATCAGGGACAGATCGCGATGAAGCTGATGGGCTTCGAGCGCGGCGTGACCGTGCAGGGCGGCCTGCCGATCCCGATCACCACGCCGGCGCACGGCACCGCCTACGACATCGCCGGTCGCGGCATCGCCAATCCGCAGGCGATGAAGAACGCCTTCGACATCGCCTGCCGGATGGGGATGAGCCGACGCGCGGCGGCCCCGCGCTGACCCGCCGACGCCACCGGTGGCGCACGACGCTGCTACAGTTGCGCTGCCGTCAACTCGCACCTCCCCATGGGTGCCGCTCAACCATGATCAAGAACCTGCTTCGACACGCCGTTGCCGCCCTCGCGATCAGTGCGGGCGCCGCCCTCGCCCAGCCCAGCCTCAAGATGATGATCCCCGCCAACCCCGGCGGCGGCTGGGACCAGACCGGGCGCAACCTCGCGGCCGCCATGCAGTCGGCCAAGCTGGTGTCCGGCGTGCAGTTCGACAACAAGGGCGGCGCCGGCGGCACCATCGGCCTGGCGCAGTTCATCAACGCGTCCAAGGGCGATCCCAACGCGGTGATGATCGGCGGCATGGTGATGGTGGGCGGCATCATCCTCGGCAAGTCGCCGGTCAACCTGACGCAGGTCACGCCGATCGCGCGCCTGACCAGCGAGTGGGAGATCCTGGTGGTGCCGGCCGCCTCGCCCCTCAAGTCGATGGCCGACCTCGTCAGGGTGTTCAAGGAGAACCCGGGCAAGGTGTCGTGGGGCGGCGGCTCCGCCGGCGGCACCGACCACATCCTCGCCGGGCTGATCGCGCGCGCGGTCGGCGTCGAGCCGGCCAGGGTCAACTACGTGCCCTTCAAGGGCGGCGGCGAGGCGGTCGCCGCGATCCTCGGCGGGCATGTCACCGTCGGCGTGTCCGGCATCGGCGAATTCGCCGAGCAGGTCAAGGCCGGCAAGATGCGCGCGCTGGCCCAGTCCGGGCCGGCGCGCATCGACAACATCCCGTCGCTCAAGGAACAGGGCATCGACGTCGAGCTCGGCAACTGGCGCGGCATCTTCGGCGCGCCGGGCCTCTCGCCGGCACAGCGCGATGGCCTGGTCAAGCTGGTGCGCGATGCCACCGAGACCCCGGCCTGGAAAGCGACGCTGGAGAAGATGGGCTGGACTCCGGTGTTCCTCGCCGGCGACGACTACCGCAAGTTCCTGGACGAGGACACCCGGCGCGTCGGCGCCATCATCGAGTCGCTGGGGCTCAAGAAGTAGGCCCGGCGCGCGCGCCCACGCGTCGTGCCATCCCGTCCTGCGCGCACCCCCGGCCGTCGGCGTGCCCCGCTCCGCTGCTGAAGTCGCCCTCTCGCTCGGCGTGCTCGCCCTCGGCGGGGGCGCGGTCGCGACGACGGCCGGTCTCTCCGGCGAGGGCGGCTACTCGGGCATCGGCCCCAACTTCGTGCCGGCGATCATCTCCGGGGGACTCGTCGTCCTCGGCGTCTGGCTGCTCGTCGAGGCCCTGTCCGGCGGCTGGCGCCACGCGCCCCCGGACGATGCCGCGGCGCGCGGCGAGCATGCGTTCCACGCCGCCGGATTCGGCTGGGTCACGGCGGGCCTGTTCGCGCACATGGCGCTCATCGGCCACGCCGGCTTCGTGATCGCGGGGATGGCGCTCTTCGCCGGGGTCGCGCGCGGCTTCGGCAGCCGGCGCATCGCGCGCGACCTCGGGCTGGGGCTCGTCATCGCGCTGGCGGTGTTCCTGTTCTTCGTCAAGCTCCTCAACGTCAACCTGCCCGCCGGCTGGCTCCTGCCGCTCCTGGGCGCGGCCGGCACCTGAGATGGAAGCCTTCAGCGCACTCCTGGCCGGGTTCGGCGTCGCACTGCAGCCGGCCAACCTGCTCTGGGGCCTCGTCGGCGTGACGCTCGGTACCTTCGTCGGCGTCCTGCCCGGCGTCGGCCCGGCGCTCACCGTCGCGATGCTGCTGCCGCTCACCGCCAAACTCGATCCCACCGGCGCCCTCATCATGTTCGCCGGCATCTACTACGGCGCCATGTTCGGCGGGTCGACCACCACCATCCTCCTCAACACGCCGGGCGAATCGGCGTCGATCGCCACCGCGCTCGAGGGCAACCGCATGGCCAAGGCCGGCCGTGCCGGGCCGGCACTCGCGACCGCCGCGATCGGCTCCTTCGTCGCCGGCAGCATCGCCACGGTGCTGCTCACCCTCGTCGCGCCGCTCGTGGTGGCGCTCGCGCTCAAGTTCGGCCCGGCCGAGTACTTCGCGCTCATGATCTTCGCCTTCGTCACGGTCGCCGCGGTGCTCGGTTCCTCGACCGTGCGCGGCCTGACCTCGCTGTTCCTCGGGCTGCTACTCGGCCTGGCCGGCATCGACAGCCAGACCGGGCAGCCGCGCTTCGCCTTCGGCATCCCCGAACTGCTGGACGGGGTCGACGTGGTCGTGCTGGCGGTCGGCCTGTTCGCGGTCGGCGAGGCGCTCCATGTCGCCGCCTATCGCAGCCGGCTCGCCGAGACCCTCGAGGCGGTCCGGGGGCGCGCGACGATGAGCCGCGCGGACTGGGCGCGGTCCTGGCCGGCGTGGCTGCGCGCCACGGCCATCGGCTTTCCGTTCGGCACCATCCCCGCCGGCGGATCGGAGATCCCGACCTTCCTGTCCTACGCGGCCGAGAAGAAGCTCTCCAGGCATCCGGAGGAATTCGGCCACGGCGCGATCGAGGGCGTGGCCGGGCCCGAGGCCGCGAACAACGCCGCCGCCACCGGGGTGCTGGTGCCGCTCCTGACCCTCGGCATCCCGACCTCGGCGACCGCGGCGATCCTGCTCGGCGCGTTCCAGAACTACGGGCTGCAACCGGGGCCGCTGTTGTTCGAGGCACAGTCCGCGCTGGTCTGGGGCCTGATCGCGAGCCTGTACGTCGGCAACCTCATCCTGCTCATCCTCAACCTGCCGCTGATCGGCCTGTGGGTGCGCGTGCTGACCATTCCGCGCGACATCCTCTATGCCGCCATCCTGGTCTTCGCGACCCTGGGCGCCTACAGCATGCACCAGTCGTGGGTCGACCTCCTGATGCTCTATGTCTTCGGGCTCCTGGGCTTCGCGATGCGGCGCTGGGACATTCCCGTCGGGCCCGCCGTGATCGGCCTCATCCTCGGGCCGCTCGCGGAAACGCAGTTCCGCCGCGCGCTGCAGATCAGCCAGGGCGACGCCAGCGTGTTCGTGAGCCAGCCGATCGCGGCGACGTTCCTCGCGGTGACCGCGCTCGTGATGGTCGCGCCCTGGGCGGTGCGGCGCCTGCGGCGCGGCGGCTGACCCCGCGGCCAGCCGCCGCCGCTTGCGCCGCGCTTGTGTAATCTGACCACTTCAGCAGGCCGAGTTCGCATGCCCGACGTGCCGCAGTCCCAGGGGTGACGGCGGCGCGCTTCCAACCTTGCCCCGAGGAGAAATTCAGTGTTCAGTCACTTGATGGTAGGAACCAACGACATCGAGCGCTCGAAGCGGTTCTACGACGCGGTCTTGGGCGTGCTCGGTGTCGGGGAACCGATGCGCAACCAGAACAAGACCGGCCAGACCCGGCTGTTCTATCGGCACGACGGCGGAACCTTCTGCGTCAGCGAGCCCATCAACGGCGAGCCGGCCAGCGCCGCCAACGGCGGCACGATCGGCTTCAAGTGCGCGTCCCTGGAGCAGGTGCGCAAGTTTCATGACACGGCGGTGGCGCATGGCGGCAAGTCGATCGAGGATCCGCCGGGCCCGCGCCAGGGGCCGGCCGGCGCGCTGAACCTGGCCTACGTGCGGGATCCCGACGGCAACAAGCTCTGCGCGCTGCATCGGCCGTAGGGCGGAAAGGGAGGCGCGTTCCGTGTACGACCTTGCGGCGGTGCAAGCCCGGCTCGAGCCGCTGTTGCCCGGCCTCATGGGAATCAGGCGGATCGAGCTTGCGCCTGAAGAGGTGGTCGCCGAAACGCTTGTTCGCCCGGACCTCTGTACCGCCGATCACCAACGCCGAGGGAAGGCTTTGCGCGGTGGTGATCCAGGCACAGCTCGTGCTGGCGCCGCGCTAGTCGCGGGCCGGTCCTCGCCTGCGTTGCCTCCCGGCCTGGCGCGCCGGCATGGTCAAAGCGGCACCGCCAGCATGGTGTCGATGCCGAAGGAGTCGACCACCACCGCCATGTGGCGGATCGCAAGCCGTGCGCCGTCGTCGGCGACGTCGACCTCGTAGCGCGCGACCATGTAGAGCGAGGAGACGCCTTCCTCGTCGGAGCGGTAGACGACGAGGCCGGCGTCGATGCGCAGCAGTTCGCCCGCGCGCCGCACGCGCAGGTTGCCGACCTGGCGCAGCAGCCGGTCGCGACGGCAGGTGAGAACGCCCTTGGCCAGCATGGCCACGCGGTCCTGCACCATGCCATGCGCCGAGCAGCCCATGATCGACGCCGGCAGGCCGAGGTCGCGGTCCTCGCGCGACAGCGCTTCGTAGATGCAGCCTTGCGCATCGAACAGCGCGACCCGGTCGTCGAAGCGTTCCTCGTCCAGGCTGGCTTCATGTCGTGCTGGCGCCCCATGCGGGGCTGCGCGCGGCGATCGTGCCGGGGGCGGCACAGAAACCACGTGAATACGCCGAGGAGCACACACACGCATCGGCGCGCATGAACTGGGCGCGCCTGCTCGAGCGCGTTTTCGAAATCGACCTCGAACACCGCCCGCAATGTGGCGGCGAATTCAAGATCATTGCCGCCATCGAGGTGCCTGCGGTGATTGTCACGATCCTCACGCATCTGGGCTTACCTGCATGCGTGCCACCGCGCTCACCGGCGCGGCCGCTGGCGCTGTTCCGGGCGGCCGGATCCGCAAGGCACAAGCGGTTTTGCAACGGGGCTGACGATCCCGCGCGGCCTGCGCACGCGTGAAGCGGTCGGAGTGAGGCGATTTGGGAGGATGTAGGGCTCAAACAGGCATCGCGAGCGGGGAATCTTCAGCAAATGCCGTCCGATTGACCGTGTGCGGGGCCGTCGATATAGTCGCGGACAGTAAAAAGAGTCGCACAAATTTCCTATTCGCTGCCGACCGAACTCGCATTCAGGGAGGTCCACATGAACACCATCCTGCCCCATTGCACCATCCTGGGTGCCGCGGTCCTTGCCGCGGCGCAGGCCCTGGCCGCGCCGGTCACCGTGGTCACGACCGCCAAGCTGGAGTTTGGCTGGTCGTCCGCCGTCGGCGGCGACTGGTCAGCCGCCGCCCGTGCGCCGGGCGACCAGGCCTTCGGCGATGTCGACATGGGCAACGGCATCAGCCGCAACGGCAGCACGCCCGCCGGTGCGATTCAGTCGAGCAACGCGCCCATCACCAGCCTTGGCAATGGGCAGACGTTCAGCATGAGCATGGACCGTGATCCCGTTCCCCAAGGGAACCAGTTCGATCTGCGCTCGTCCGTCACCGTCACCAACGGCACGCAGAACGTGCAGGCCTCGCCCGCCAACGTGTTTCGCTACCGGATGCGTCTGGAAATACTCAACCCGTACGGCGACCTGGGCGCTGAAGCCGGGGCCTTCATCGGCACCACCTTCTACATCGACACCGCGGGCATGCCCAACGGCAGTCACAACGCCTATTGGGTGATGGAGTGGCGGGCGGTCGTCAGCGACGGCGCCCGAAAAACCCAACACTGGGACGACTCCACGCGCTTCAACGCGCACACCTACTCCCCGACCGGGAGCACGGCCATCGGCCAGTTCACGGACACCGGTGTGTTCACCGGCTCGTTGTCTGGCAGCAAGGCCTTGCCGGAAGCCCCGTTCGGCTTCTCGCAGAGCTGGTTGAATTTCGACACCTATCTCACCGGGTACAGCGCGGACGATGCTGGGGTCGGCGCCATCGACTTCTTCATGGACATAGCGGTTTCCGACACGCCGTTCATGCAGATTCCGCGCGATGGTGGCCCGGGCAACGCGGCGCCAGAACCGGGCACCGTCGCCCTCGCGCTGCTCGGGGGTTCGCTTGCGTGGGCGGCTCGGCGCCGTCGCCCAATGAACAAGCCGTTTCAAACCGCGCGTGGTGGGATTGCCGCGAACCCACAGTGCAGATAGGCGCGTGGTCTCGAGGGATTTCTGACGCTGGCCCTGTTGGCCGCCAGCGCGGTGGCACAGGCGGACCCCATCACTCCCGAGGCGACGATCACCGGAGACTGCGACCGTCTTGATGGCCCGGCGATGCTTGGATTCCGTCTTGGTGCGGGTGTCCTGCAATTTGCTGGCGGGCTGCGTTTGAATTCACATGCCGACGGTGGTCGAGTCCGTCTGAGCCACTGGACAGCTTTTCTTCACCCTCCTTGCCGCGCGGGTCGTTGACTCGGATTCGCTCTCTCTGGCACTTGCCAAGTCGCGGTGCCGCGTGATCGTGGTTCGCGCGTTTCAGTCCGGATGGAACTGAAGCGCAAAGCCATGTCGCGCACCGCGTGGGCGCACACGGTCCAGTACGAGCGGCGGCGACCCGAACAGACGATCCTGCATTGCCTGGTGCGGGGACATTTCGATAGGTTCCTCGCCGAGGTCGAAGCCGGGACGGGCACGGGCTTGCCCGAGTTTGTCAGAGACGAGTTCGAGGCCTTTCTCGAATGCGGCATCCTGGCGCACGGTTTTCTGCGCGTGCGCTGTTCGGACTGCGCGCACGAAAAGCTGGTGCCGCGCGCCGGCCGGATCGCGGGCCGGCGGCGTGCCGCCCCCGCCTACACGCCCCAGAGGATCGGCTCGCCGGCCGCGGCCGCGGCCGCGAGCATCTCGATGAACGGCGCGGCCCGCGTCCTGAGCGGCACGAAGGCGCGCGCCGCCTCGGGCTCGTCGTCCTCGTCCGGGGCGCGCTCGGCGCCCTGGGCACGGATCGCGTCGCGCAGCCGGCCGATCGCCAGCGGCGCCTCGGCGGCCGTGATCACCCCGCGCACGCCGAACTCCTTGCCGATGATCTCGAGCACCTGACGGGCATTGGCATCGAGCAGCGTGATGTCGGCGCAGGCCTTGGTCTTGAACGTGACTGCCATGTTGCTTCTCCTTGTCCGGTTCCGACTGCCGGCCCGGGGCCCGGGCCGGTCCCGCTACCAGCCGCCGCGCGCGAGCCACTCCTCGAGCGTGCCGAAGGTCTCGACGCCCCAGAACGGCTCGCCGTCGACGATCACCGTGGGCGAGCCGAACACGCCGCGCTTCATCGATGCATCGACCGCGGCGCGCAGCAGCGCACCGGCCTCGTCGCTCTCGATCGCCGCGGCGATCCGGGCGGCATCGAAGCCGGCGGCGCCGGCAACCTCGGCAGCCGCGGCCGCGGTGCCGAGATTGCGGCCCTCGGCCCAGTACGCCTCGTAGAACGCGCGCGCGAGCGCCTTCTCGCGTCCCGGCTGATGCCGCTTGACCCAGTGAAAGGCGCGACCGCAGGGCCGCGGGTCCATCATCGGGTCGCCGGCCTCGCGCTTGAGCGCGAGCCCGTGCCGGCGCGCATAGCGCGCGAACTCGCGGCGGATGTAGTCGCCCTTGAGCGGCGTCTCGAGCAGGGGCTTCATGCCCATGACCTTCATCACGGTCACCCCCAGCAGCATCGCGTGCCACTCGGTCTCGCGGCCGTGGCGCGCGGCCAGCGCGTCGATGCGCAGCGCCGCGAAGTAGCCGAACGGGGAGATGAAGTCGAAATAGAAGTCGATCGGCGCGCGCTTCATCGCCCGAGCCCCCGGGCCAGGCGGCGCACGCCTTCCGCGAGGGTCTCCTCGCCGGCGGCGAAGCACCAGCGCACGCAACCCTCGCCCTCGGGGCCGAAGGCGATGCCGGGCGCCACGCCCAGGCCGTGCTCGGCGACCAGGCGCTTGCAGAACGCCAGGCTGTCGGTCATGCCGCGCACGCGGAAGAACGCGTACATCGCCCCCGGCGGAACCGCGGCCTCGATGCCGTCGATGCCGGCCAGCGCGCGGTGCAGGAAGTCGCGCGCGCGGCGCAGCCGATCCACGAAGCCGGCGGTCACCGCATCGCCCCCGGTGACGGCGGCGACACCGGCGCGCTGCACGAAGGTCTGCGCGCACGAGGTGTTGTACTCGATGATCTTGCCGATGTCCTCGACCAGCGGCGCCGGGCCGGTGATCCAGCCCAGGCGCCAGCCGGTCATCAGCCAGGATTTCGAGAAGGTATTGGCGCTGACGACGCGGTCTTCCGGCGCGGCGATGTCGAGGAACGACGGCGCGACCGTGCCGGCGAAGACCATGCGCTCGTAGGCATCGTCGGCGATGATCCAGATGCCGCGCGCGCGGCAGTGCGCGAGGATCGCCTCCTGTTCCGCGCGGCGCAGGGTCCAGCCGGTCGGGTTGTTGGGCGAATTGACGATCAGCACGCGCGTCGCGGGGGTCAGCGCCGCCAGCAGGCGGCCGAGGTCGAGGCGCCAGCCGCCGTGCGCGTCGAAGTCGAGCGCGACCCGGTGCACGTCGGCCGAGAGGATCCGCGGCCCTTCGACGAGGTTGGGCCACAGCGGCGTCACCGCGACGACCCGGTCGCCGGGAGCGATCAGCGCCTGGAAGCACAGCATCAGCGCGTTCATGCCGGAGTTGGTGACGGCGATGTTCTCCACGGCACACCGGCCGTGCAGGCGCGCGGTGTAGGCCGCGAGCGCCGCGCGCAGTTCCGGGATCCCGAGGTTGTGCGCGTAGAACGTCTCGCCGGCGTCGAGGGAGGCGACCGCCGCCGCGCGGATGAACGCCGGGGTGACGTCGTCGGGCTCGCCGAACCAGAACGGCAGCACGCCGGCGCGGCCGATGCCGGCGTTGGCGACCTCGCGGATCTTCGAGTTGGCGAGCGCGCGCACGCCGTCGCGCGCGCAAGGGGGAAAGGTCATGCCGCGATGATACCGGCGGCGTCGAAAAAAGCATTGTCCAACCCCGGTCATTTTGGGCACAATGCGCAAACCGCGCTTTTTGCTTCCATGGCCGCCACCACCGAGATCGAGATCAAGCTGGCCTGCGGCGCCCACCATGTGCAGGCGCTGCTCAAGCACCCCGTTCTCGCCCACCCCGCGCCGGGCACCGCGCCGACCAGGGACCGGCTGCTCAACCTGTACTTCGACACCGACGATCTGGACCTGCGCCGCCGGCGCCTGGCATTGCGGCTGCGGCGCTACGGGTTCCGCTGGCTCCAGACGCTGAAGGCGTCGGGCGAACGCAGCGCCGATCGCCGCGATGGCATCGCCGTGCGGCGCGAGTGGGAAATGCCGGTTGCCGGACCGCAACTCGAGTTCGCCAAGTTGCGCGACACGCCGCTCAGGGACGCGCTCGCGGAAATCGGCCCGGCGGAACGCATCCGGCCGATCTTCCGGGTCGAGTTCGTGCGGGAGGCCTGGACCGTCAAGCCCTTCCCGCGCTACGCGCCGGATTTCGTGGCCGAGATCGCGTTCGACCACGGCCGGATATTCTCGGGCGAGCGCACCGAGCGCATCAGCGAGATCGAACTCGAGCTCAAGAGCGGCCACGTGCGCGAACTGGAGTACCTCGCGCATGTGCTCATGCGCGACCTCAAGATCAAGGAAGAGCCGCGCAGCAAGGCCAAGCGCGGCTACGCGATGCTGCAGGCCGCCGCCGAGCGCGCTACGGCTTGATGTAGGCGAACTGCTCGCGCGCCTGCAGGTTGGCGATGCGCACCACCCCCGACGGCGTGAAGCTCGGGCCGAGGATGAACTGGTCCTTCTTCAGGTTGCGGTTCTTCAGGGTGATCTCGCAGATCTCGAACTTCACGCCGCGCGCGGACAGGTCGCCGACCAGCGCGGCGAATTCCTGGTTGTTGGTGGTCCGGGCGCCCTCCATGAGGAAGTCCACGCCTTCGGCGTGCGTGACCACGACGATGCGCGCCTTGGGGTCGACGTCGAGATGGTTGCGGATGTTGCGCACGCCCTTGGTGGCCTGCGCGATGCCGGAATCGAGGTGGTAGACGACCTTGTCCTGCGCGGCCGCGGCATTGGCCAGGAACAGGAGCAGGCAGGCGGCGAGCACTTTCATGGTCTCTCCTTGCAGGGGGGCGGTCGGACGCAGCGGTCGCGCCGCGTCACCGGTAGCGGCGCTCCGCCGGCCGCGGCAGGAACGCGGAACTGAAGATGATGTCGGGCGACGGCTTGCTCTTGAGCCCGAACGCGAGGTTGATGTCGTCGACCTGGTTGTCGAGGCGCAGCTTCTTGATCGATCCGAGGCCGTCGGCGCGGGTGTTCGGCGTGTCCATGAATTCCATCACCAGCTTCAGCTTCTCGAGCTCGTCGGCCTCGTTCAACAGCGGGTTGCGCTGCATCACGAACTTGACGGCCGCCGCCGGATCGGCGATGGTGTCCTTCATCGCGCGATTGATCGCGCGCAGCACGGCGGCGACCGCCTGCGGGTTCTCGCCGAGGAACCTCGCGCTCGCCAGCACCGCGTTGCCGTACAGGTCGACGCCGAAGTCGGCGTACTTCAGCGTGACGATGTCCTCGGTCTTCACGCCCAGGCGGTTGTAGATCTGCAGCTGCGTCGGAAATCCGGAGCCGACCTGCACGTCGCCGCGCACGACCGCCTGCTCGACCATGTCGGGAGCGACGTTCTGCCATGCCGCGTCGTCGACCTTGAGGCCGGTCGCGCGCGCGAACAGCGGCCAGGTCTTGCGCGTCGAGCTGAACACCGGGCCGCTGATCTTCTTGCCCTTGAGGTCGGCCGGCTTGCTGATGCCCGACCTCTTCAGCGCGAACAGCGCGTTGGGATTGCGCTCGTGCACCATGTAGACGGCCTGCACCCGGGGCAGGTGCGGGTTGTTGCCGAGGAACTCGATCAGCGTGGACAGGTCGGCGAAGCCCATGTCGTAGGCGCCGGAGGCCAGGCGCTGCACGGTGCCCGCGGAGCCGTTGCCGACATCGACCGTGACGTCGACTCCCTCCTGGTCGAAGTAGCCCTTGCCCTTGGCGAGCAGGAAGGGCGCGTGCTGGCCCTGCACCACCCAGTCCAGCGAGAAGCGCACTTTCGGCGCCTGGGCGTGCGCGGCGGCCGCGCACACGATCCACGCGGCGAGCGCGACTAGCAGGCGCGACAGGCTGGACATGGTGTTCTCCTTGCTTTCGATCGAAGCGCGAAATTAGCACGAAACGCCTGCGGCATAATGCCCTTCCGGCGCACAGCGCACCGGAGTGCCCGAGCCGACACCATGACCGCCCCAGAGCCGAACTTCCGCGCGCAGCGCTTCGCGGCGAACCCGATCATCGTTCCGCACATGGACGCGCGCATGGGCGCGAATGTCCAGGGACCGTCCCTGATCCGCGTGCCGCCGTGGATCGAGAATCCTCTCGGACGCTACTACCTGTATTTCGCCGATCACAAGGGCAGCTACATCCGGCTCGCCTACGCCGACGCGCTCGCCGGCCCGTGGCGCACGCATGCGCCGGGCGCGCTGCAGCTGGCGGACTCCCGCTTTCCGGCGGCGAATCTGCCACTGCCGCCGGATGCCGCGATCGCGCCGCGCGCGGCGGACCTCGACGGTCACGCGCCGGCGGGCACGCCGGGCATTCCCGACCCGATCGAGGACGGCGTCACCGCCCACATCGCCTCGCCCGACGTGCATGTCGATGAAGCGAACCGGCGCATCGTGATGTACTACCACGGTCTTGAGCGCTTTCGCATCCAGCGCACCCGCGTCGCGCTGTCGGCCGACGGCATCGCCTTCACCGCGCGCGACGAACTGCTCGGCCCCTCCTATTTCCGCGTGTTCCGGCACGGCGGCTTCACCTATGCGCTGGCGATGCCGGGGGTGCTGCTGCGCTCGGCCGACGGCGTCTCCGGCTTCGAGCAAGGTCCGTCGATCTTCGAACCGCGCCAGCGCCACACCGCGCTCCTCAAGCGCGGCGACCGCCTGTTCGTGTTCTGGACCCGCGTCGGCGACGTTCCCGAGCGCATCCACTGCTCGGCCATCGACCTCGCCGGCGACTGGCGGCAGTGGCGCCCCGGCGCGCCGGTCGAGGTGCTGCGCCCCGCGTTCGACTGGGAGGGCGCGAACCTGCCGCTCGCCCCTTCCTTTCGGGGCGCGATCGCCCTCGAGGTCCATCAACTGCGCGATCCGGCGATCTTCGAGGAAGACGGCCGCACCTACCTGCTCTACGCGGTCAAGGGCGAATCCGGCATCGCGATCGCCGAGCTGTTCGGCTGACCGGTCCCGCAGCACCGCCAGGCACCGCGCCCACCACCGTCACTTTCTACACCCCGGAGGAACCATGGCCCACTACGACTGGGTGCCGATATCGCGGCGCCAACCCCTCAGATGGCCGCACGGCAAGCGTCTCGCGCTAATCATCACCCTCAATTGCGAATACTGGGACCTGCTCAAGGACTCCTCCAAGCCCTACTACGCGGGCGGGCCGCCGACCATCCCCGACCCGCTGCCGGGCAACGTCGCCGACTACCCCAACTTCACCTGGCGCGAGTACGGCCTGCGCGTCGGCTGCTGGCGCCTGTTCGACCTGTTCGAATCGTTCGGCGTGCCGCTGTCGGTGACCATGAACGCCAAGACCGCGACCGAGCGCGGCGAGATCATCGAGCATGTCAAGGCGCGCGGCTGGGAACTGGTCGCGCACAACTACGAGCAGGGCGAACTGCTGCCGCAGTACATGTTCGACCCGGCCGGCGAGAAGGCGCTGATCCACGAGACCCTGAAGGTCTACGAACGGGTGGTCGGGCGCAAGGCCGGCGGCTGGCTCTCCTCGTCGCTCCGCTCCACCCCGCACACGCCCGAGGTGCTGGCCGAGGCGGGGCTCAAGTTCCTGTGCGACTACATGAACGACGACCAGCCCTACCTGATCCACACCGCGCACGGCCCGCTGGTCAACGTGCCGTACTCGGTCGAGATCAACGACTTCACCTTCTTCCATCGCCGCGCGATGACCAGCGAGGACGCGCTCCTGATGCTCAAGGCGCAGTTCAACGAGCTCTACGCCGAGAGCGCGAAGACCGGCAAGATGATGAACATCGGCCTGCACCCGCATGTGTCGGGGCATCCGCACCGCATGCAGTTCTTCCGCGACTTCCTGTCCTACGTGAAGCAGTATGCGGATGTCTGGTGGGCCACGCGCGAGGAGGTGGCGGACTGGTACCTCGCCAACCACGCGAGCCACATTCCGCCGCGGTAGCGGCAGGGCCCCGCGCCCGCCCCGCCGCGGGGCGGGACGAATTGAGCACGTTTCGGACAGGTGTTCGCCGGACGGAGCGGCCCGCAATGGGCGTGAAATGCGGCAAGGTCGTCACAGGCATGCGTCGGCCTTGCCACTCCTTCACCAGCGAGGCGAACGCCATGAGCGACTCCCCGGAACGCGCAGTCTTCTTCGTCGGCCGCGTCGGCAGCCTGTTCAAGACCTTCGCGCCGTGGATCCACGGCGCCCTCAACGGCCGGATCGCCGGCTACCTGTCGGACCGCTACTTCCATGACGGCGAGTTCCTGATCATCGGCGGCCACCAGATCCCGACGGTCAACTTCGGGGAATTCTCCGAGATCGCGCAGGCAATGCCGATCGAGATCGTGCATTTCTTCGAGAACCTCGAGGACATGTGGTGCATCCCCTCCCTGTCCTGCTGGGGCGACGTGCAGGTGGTCGACTTCCTGACCAAGCTCGACGCGCTCGGCTTGCCGCACACCTATCAGCTCGTGCGCGAGGAGCGCATCTGGTGGAATGATCAGGACAACGAGCAGATTCGCAAGGTCGCCAACCGGCTCACCGATGCGCGCTCGCGCAACACCCTGGTCGGCCGGGTCAATGCGATCCGCCGTGCCGAACGGACCCCCCTGCTCGAGGTGGCGTTCGACAACTCCAACGAATACTTCAACCCGCGCAATCCGCGCGCGAGTTTCGTCCCCGGGCCCGAGGAAATCTACGTGGACGTCGGCGCTGCCCACGGCGACACCGTCGAGAGGTTCCTTGGCGTGACCGGCGGCCGGTTCAGGCACATCTACGCCTTCGAGCCCACGCCGGGCCAGTTCCGGCAGTTGTCGCGCCTCTCCCAGACGCCTGGAATCGAAACCTTCCGCAACGCCGTCGGCGCCGAGCGCGGCAGCATCACCTTCTACGACAACGCGCAGAACCCGTTTGGCGGCAACGCCGTGTCGCCGGGTACCGGCACGCCGATCGAGGTCGACTGCGTCCGCCTCGACGACGCCGTGCCCGAATGCACGCTGATCAAGATGGACGTCGAGGGCTACGAGTGCAACGTCATCGAGGGCGCCCGCGGCCTGATCGAGAAGTGCCGCCCCGACATGGCGATCACCTGCTATCACTATCCGCAGGACCTGTTCCAGATCCTGGAGAAGGTCGACGGCATTCATTCCTACAGGAACGTGGCGCTGCGCCACTACGGGCCGAGCCTGTACGACTCGGTGCTGCTGTTCTCGGACCGCCAGAGCTTCGACGCTTCGCGCCCGCACTAACGAGGCGCCTCTAGCGCACGACCCCGCCGTCGGCCAGGTGCGATGCGCGCCGCCTGGCCACAAAGGCAAGCAGCCCAAGCCCTGCCAGAAGCATCATGTAGGCGCCGGGCTCGGGCACCGGAGCGGCAACCGGCAGCGGGTCGACGGACTCGGTGAGGAAACCACCCTCCGGATTGTCGATGTCCACGAGGTCGAGCGAATTGAACCGCGCCACCAGATCTACCATGCCGAAGGTGATCCCGCCGGGTGGCCGGCAACAGTCGTCGAAGACGCGGAAGGCGCGAGACCGAACCCCGGAACCGTAGTCCGTGACGTAGATCCAGTCGGCTTCGGCTTGCTGGCCGGCGAGCGTCGCGGTGTCGTTGATCCCTGGCGCGTTCACCACCATGGTCACGGTGCCAAGCATCGTCTGATTGAACGCGTCCCCGTCCGATGAATGGGTGGTCACCTTGAAGTCCAGGCGCGTCGGCACGTTATCGGCGGTGAAGTAAGCTCCGCCGTTCCAGCCGCCGTTCTTGAAAGTCAGGGTGCCCAGCACGAAATCCTGTCCGACGGCGACGTTCGAAAACGCGCGTGGCGTAAACGAGATGATGTTTTCCTCCGGGCTTCCGACCGGAACACCCTCGTAGCGCATCGATACGGTTTGGGTGGGCGCCAGGTTGATCAATCCGCTCACGAAGCCGATGTCGGACAACGCGTGGCTGGCCGAACTCCACGACAAATAGTAGGGTGGCAGGGAAGTCGCCCCTATCCCGTTGACAAGCCCGCGCGTGCCCCAGGACGACTCGTCATAGGGGTTGGCGCTGCCAGCCGTCGCCAGAGGGCCGAGGAACGACGTGAACTGGAAATCCACGGTACCGGAACCGAGTGCTTGCGAGTACCCGATCGCCGGCGCGCACGCCAACAGGACAATTGCGAGAATTTTTCTCAAGATTTCCCCTTCAATGATTGACGCGCGCGCACTGCAGGCACGCGAAAACCATGCACCGATAATTGGCAATCGGGCGAAGGGCGTCAATAGCCAATTCGGACTATCTGCGCCGATCAGCTACCCCATCAAGCGCGACCCGCGCGGCAGGTTCGCCGCGAGGAATTCCATCTGGTCGGCGAGGATGCGGCGGTTGCGCAGGATCATGTCCTCCCAGAGGCTGGGGACATAGGGCGCGTAGAGCAGCGGCATGTGGATCTCGTGCGGCAGGCGGTTGCCCTTCCTCTGGTTGCAGGGCCGGCACGAGGAGACGACGTTCATCCAGCCGTCGCGGCCGCCGCGCGACAGCGGCACGATGTGCTCGCGCTCGAGTTCGCCGGCGTGGAAGTGGCCGCCGCAATAGGCGCAATGGAACTTGTCGCGGCGGAACAGCTTGTCGTTGGTGAGCAGCGGCACCACGTCGAACGGGTTGACCTTGCCGAATCCGGTGACGCCGATGATCGAGTTGACCGTGATCTGCGAGCGCAGCCCGGTGACGGCGTTGTGCCCGCCGTGCAGGGTCGCGATTTCCTGACCGAGTTCCCAGGCCACCTCGCCGGCGGCATAGTGCAGGACCGCCTCCTCCAGGGTCAGCCACCCTTGCGGAATCCCGTTGCCAGTGAGCTTGAGAATCTGCACCACGCACGAACCTCCACGCAAAAAAACCATCCAGCCAGGAACCACGGCTCTGATTCTTAACGCACGGAACCCCCGGCGCGCCGACGGCGCCGGGTCGATGCTGCACTGCACTTCCCGATTTTGCCAGCATCGCGCGGCATTTCCAATACGCGGGTTTCCCTGCTGCGTCGGCATGCGGGACGCGGCAAACCCGAGCGGTTCGCCGCAGGGGTTCGGGTTAGACTTTGCCGCCTTGGCTTGACTTCCCTTCCGGCACACCATGCCCTACCAATCCATCTTCCGCCCCGGACTCTTCGCGGGGCAGACCGTGCTGGTCACCGGCGGCGGCTCCGGCATCGGCCGCTGCACCGCCCACGAACTGGTCGCGCTGGGCGCGCGGGTGGCGCTGGTCGGCCGGCGCATCGAGAAGCTCGAGGCGGTGGCGCGCGAGATCGCCGACGTCGGCGGCACGGCCACCTGCCACGCCTGCGACATCCGCGAGGAGGAGACGGTGAGGAAGACCGTCGCCGACGTGCTCGCCGCCCACGGCCGCATCGACGGCCTGGTCAACAATGCCGGCGGCCAGTTCCCGGCGCCGCTCAAGGACATCTCCGCCAAGGGCTGGGACGCGGTGATCCGCAACAACCTCACCGGCTGCTTCCTGATGAGCCGCGAGGTCTACAACCAGTGGATGGCGGCCAACGGCGGCGCCATCGTCAACATGCTCGCCGACATCTGGATGGGCATGCCGGGCATGGGCCATTCGGGCGCCTCGCGCGGCGGCATCCTCAATTTCACCGAGACCGCCGCCATCGAGTGGGCGCCGGTGCGCATCAACGCGGTCGCGCCGGGGCTGATCGCCTCCTCCGGCCTGGACACCTACGCCGAACCGTTCAAGGCGTCGATCCGCGAGCGTCACAAGCAGATTCCGGCCGGCCGCTACGGCACCGAAAGCGAGGTGTCGGCAGCGATCGTCTTCCTGCTGTCGCCGGCCGCGGGCTTCATCTCCGGCGTGGCGCTGCGCATCGACGGCGCCGTGCCGCATGCCAAGCGCATCTGGTCGAAGACCGGCAACGGCGGGCGCACCGCCGCCTTCAACGGCTTTCACCTGGCCGCCTTTCCCGAGGTGCTCAAGCACCTCGAGGGCACGCAGGCCTGAACCACGAGGAACCATCCGATGCAGTTCACCCAGGAGCACCAGGAGATCCAGCGCACCCTCAAGCGCTTCATCGATGCCGAGATCAATCCGCATGTCGACCAGTGGGAAGCCGAGGAGATGTTCCCGGCCCACGAGGTGTTCAAGAAGCTCGGCGACCTCGGCATGCTCGGGCTGACCAAGCCGGTCGAGTACGGCGGCGCGGGGCTCGATTACTCCTACGCGGTGGCGATGACCGAGACCCTCGGGCATATCGACTGCGGCGGCGTGCCGATGGCGATCGGCGTGCAGACCGACATGGCCACGCCGGCGCTGGCGCGCTTCGGCTCGCACGAGCTCAAGGAGCAGTTCCTCAAGCCCGCGATCGCGGGCGACTACGTCGCCTGCATCGGCGTCTCCGAGCCGGGCGCGGGTTCCGACGTCGCGTCGATCAAGACCACCGCCAGGAAGGACGGCGACGACTACGTCATCAACGGCGGCAAGATGTGGATCACCAACTCGCTGCAGGCCGACTGGATGTGCCTGCTCGCCAACACCGGCGAGGGTGCGCCGCACCGCAACAAGACGCTCATCTGCGTGCCGATGAAGACCAAGGGCATCACGATCGCGAAGAAGATCCGCAAGATCGGCATGATGTCCTCCGACACCGGGCTGATCCACTTCGACGACGTGCGCGTGCCGCAGCGCTACCGCATCGGCGAGGAGGGCATGGGCTTCACCTACCAGATGATGCAGTTCCAGGAGGAGCGCCTTTGGGCGGCGGCGCGCACGGTCGGCGGCATGTCGCGCATCCTGCGCGAGACCATCGACTACATCCGCGAGCGCAAGATGTTCGGGCAGACCGTGCTCGATTTCCAGTACGTGCAGTACAAGCTGGCCGAGATCAAGACCGACATCGAGGCGCTGCGCGCGCTCACCTATCGGGCCACCGAGCTCTACGTCAAGGGCGAGGACGTGACCGAGCTGGCCTCGATGGCCAAGCTCATGAGCGGGCGCCTGTCGCGCACCGCGCCCGACGGGCTCCTGCAGTTCTGGGGCGGCATGGGCTACACCTGGGACAACCACGTCTCGCGCGCCTTCCGCGACGGGCGCCTGGGCTCGATCGGCGGCGGCGCCGACGAGGTGATGCTGGGCATCATCTGCAAGCTCATGGGCATCGCCACCACCCGGCGATGAGCGACCCGCGCTCGCCGTTCCTGACCGGGGAGCACGAGGCGTTTCGCGCGACCGTGCGCCGCTTCGTGCGCGAGGAGATCGCGCCCCATGCCGCAGCGTGGGACGAGGCGGGCGAGTTCCCGCGCGAGCTCTACCGGCGCGCCGCCGCCATCGGGCTGCTCGGCCTGGGCTTTCCGGAGGAGTACGGCGGCATCGACGCCGACGTGTTCCACCGCATCGTCGCCTCCGAGGAGCTGTCGCAGGCCGGCTGCGGCGGCCTGTCCGCGAGCCTGATGTCGCACACCATCGGCGCGCCGCCGATCGCGCGCTTCGGCAGCCCCGAGATGAAGGCGCGCGTGCTGCCGGCGATCCTGGCGGGCGAGAAGATCAGCGCGCTCGCCATCACCGAGCCCTCGGGCGGCTCGGACGTGGCCGCGCTCGCCACCACGGCGCGGCGCGACGGCGACCATTACGTGGTGAACGGCTCGAAGATGTTCATCACCTCGGGCATGCGCGCCGACTACTACTCGGTGGCGGTGCGCACCGGCGGCCCGGGCGCGGCCGGCGTTTCCATGCTCCTGATCGAGCGCGACCGCGAGGGCTTCACCCGCACGCCGCTGCAGAAGATGGGCTGGTGGGCCTCGGACACCGCGGCGCTGTACTTCCAGGACGTGCGGGTCCCGGCGGCCAACCTGATCGGCGAGGAAGGCCGCGGCTTCAAGATCATCATGGGCAACTTCAACATGGAGCGCCTCGGCATGGCCGCGGGCGCGGTCGGCTATGCCGAGGCGGCGTTCGACGACGCGCTCGCCTGGGCGCGCGAGCGCCGCACCTTCGGCAAGGCGCTGGTCGAGCACCAGGTGATCCGCCACAAGCTGGTCGACATGCGCATGCGGATCGACGCCGCGCGCGCGTTCCTCTACGAGTGCGCATGGCAGGTGCGCGAGGGCGGCCAGCCGGCCGCGCGCCTGGCCATGCTCAAGAACTGCACCACCCAGGCGATGCAGTTCTGCGCCGACCAGGCGGTGCAGATCCTGGGCGGCGCGGGATTCCTGCGCGGCTCGCGCGCCGAGCGCATCTACCGCGAGGTCAAGGTGATGATGATCGGCGGCGGCGCCGAGGAGATCATGAAGGACCTCGCGGCGCGCCAGCTCGGCCTGTGAGGCCGCGCCCGGCCCGGCGCGGCCCGGACGATGCGCACTTGACGCGCCTCAAGAAATCCGCCGATGCCGTGGGCTAGAATGCCCCATCGCCCAACCGCCCCCCGGGAGTCACGCATGAAAGTCCTCGTCGCCGTCGACGGCAGCATCTTCACCAAGCACGCCGTGAACTACCTGCTCGAGCACTTCGACATGGTCGGCCGCGACTCCTCGGTCACCCTGATCAACGTGCATTCGCCGATCCCGCCGCACGCGGCCGCGCATCTCGGCCGCGAAACCGTGCAGCAGTACTACGCCGACGAGTCCGAGAAGGTGCTCAAGGGCCCGCGCAACACCCTGGCCAAGGCCGGCGTCAAGACCAGCGAGGTCATGCGGGTGGGCGACCCCGGCGACGAGATCGCCGAACACGCGACCAAGGGCAAGTTCGACATCGTGATCATGGGCTCGCATGGCCGCGGGCTGTTCAAGAACCTGGTGCTCGGGTCGGTGGCCACCAAGGTGCTGGCCGGCTGCAAGGTGCCGGTGCTCCTGATCCGCTGACGCGCCGGATGCCGAATCGCGACGACGCCTTTCCGGCACCGGTCCGCGCGGCGCTGCGCAAGCTGTTCGAGGAAGACATCGCCTTCAATCAGGTGCTGGGCTTCCGCACGCTGTCCTACAACCCCGACCGGCCGCGGGTGCGCTTCGACATGCGCCCCGAACTCCTCGGCCATCCGATTCGCAAGATCCTGCACGGCGGCGTGATCGCCGGCGTGCTCGACGCCACCGCCGGCTACGCGCTGATGCTGGCGGTGCTCAAGGCGCACGCCGGCGAGACCGTCACGTCGCTGCTGGGCCGCTTCCGCCACATGAGCACCATCGACCTGCGCATCGACTACGTGCGCCCCGGACGCGGCGCGCATTTCCTCGCCACCGCCCAGGTGCTGCGCGTGGGCAGCAAGGTGGCCACGGTGCGCATGGACCTCGAGAACGACAGCGGCGAACTGATCGCCGCGGGCACCGCGGCCTTCGCCGTCGGCTGACGGCACGCCGGCGCCACGGCCTGCCCGGCCGGCCGCGCGCGGGCCGCGGCGTCAGCGCGGCACGCGGAATCCGGCCGACTGCACCGGCACCGGCGGCGCCGCCCGAAATGGCGCCAACTGCGCCTGCGTGCCGGCGATCGTGCCGGGCGCGGGACCGAGGCTCGGGCCGGACACCGGAAACGGCGACACCTGGCGGATGTTCTGCGGCGGCGCACGGCGCACCACCACCACCGGCGCCGGAACGTAAGCGACGCCCGGAGCCGCATCGCAATCGATGCGACGCTCGCGCAGGCACTGCTCGCGCGCGAGGCGCCGTCGCGCCTCCTCGGTGTCGGCCGCCTGGCGCGCCAGCTGCATCTCGTGGCGCTGCTGCTGTTCGCGCGCCTGCGCGAGTTCGCGCGCCTGGCGCAGCGTGTCGATCTGCTGCATCTGCTCGCGCAGGCGCCGCTCGTGCGAGGCCGCGGACTCGGTGTCAGACGCGGCGCCCGCCGCGGCCACCGCCGGCGTGGTGTCGACGCGCACCAGGCGCTGCGCCTCCGGCGGCGGCGCGGTCGAATAGTTGACCACGCCGCGCGCGTCGGTCCACTTGTAGACCGTGCCGGCGTGCGCGAACGGCGCCAGCGCCGCGGCAGCGACGGTCAGTGCAACGATTCGATGGGTGGCTTGCATCATCTCGTCCCCTTTCCCGGGGCAGGCAGCGCCATGATAGCGCCGATTCGGCCCGGCGGGTGCGTCAGCCGGCACGCCCCGCGAGCGTGCCGCGCAGCCCGGCCAGGTAGGCGAGCCCGGCAATCGCGCGCGGCCCGTACCAGGACGTCATCTCCCCGTCGATCAGATGCACCGCGCACCCCGGCAGGGCGCGTGCAAGCGCGTCGGCATCCGCCGCGCCGAACCGGTAGGGTTCGGTCGACAGCAGCACCCGGTCGGCGCCCGCCGCCGCCGCCGGCAGGTCGACGACCGGATAGCGCCGCGCGGCCTGCGCGGGCACGGTGTCCCAGCCCACCGCGGCCAGGGTGCGCGAAATGTAGGTGTCGGGCGCGACCGTCATCCACGGGTCCTTCCAGATCAGGTACAGCACGCGCTCGCGCGGCAGCGCCGCGCAGCGCACGCGGGCGGCCGTCATCGCGGCGGACAACTCGGCGCACAGCGCCTCGGCGCGATCCGCGCGCCCGAAGATGCCGCCGATCAGCCGGTACAGCGCGAGGTTGTCCTCCGGCGCCTGGGGGTGGGTGACGACGATGTGCGGCACGAACGCCGCGATCGCCTCGGCGGCCGGCTTCTCGTTCTCGTCGATGTTGACGATCACGTGCGTCGGCCGCAGCGCGCGCAGGCGCGCGAGGTTGACGTCCTTGGTGCCGCCCACCTTCGGCACGGCGTCGATCGCCGGGCGCGGATGGATGCAGAAGCCGGTGCGCGCCACGAGCTGCGGCAGGAGGCCGAGCGCGCACACCAGTTCGGTGATCGAGGGCACGAGGCAGGCGATGCGCGCGTCCGCGCCGGCGCGCGGGTGAATCGTGCCCAGCGCATCGCACCACCCTGCCGCCATCAGATCTTCTGCCCCTCGGCTGCGCGCGGCTTGCGCGCCTTGCCGGCGAAGACGCGGTCGAACAGCGCGTTGGGCAACAGGCGCAGCGCCTTGGCGACGATGCCCATCTGCCACGGCACGACCGCGTAGCTGGCGCCGGCGTCGATGCGGCGGCGGATGCGGCGCGCGGCGTCGTCGGCCTCCAGCAGGAACGGCATGCGGTAGGGGTTCTGCGCGGTCAGCGGCGTGCGGATGTACCCGGGCAGGATCGTCACCACGCGGATGCCGCAGGGGCGCATCTCGCCGCGCAGCGCCTCCAGATAGGTGATCGCGGCGGACTTCGACGCGCAATAGCCGCCCGAGCCCTGGATGCCGCGAATGCCGGCGACGCTGGCGATGCCGGCCAGCGTGCCGCCGCCGCGCGCGCGCATGGCGCCGATGAAGGGAGCGAAGGTCGCGAACATGCCGACCACGTTGACCTTGAAGATTCTTTCGAAGGGCGCGAGGTCCTCGGGCAGTTCGGTCAGGGTGCCGGCGGAAATGCCGGCGTTGGCGATCACGATGTCGGGGACGCCGAAGCGCGTGATGAAATCCGCCGCGGCAGCGGCAAGCGCGGCGGAGTCGGTGACGTCCAGCGGGTAGGTCACCGCCGTCCCGGAAAGGCCTGCGGCCACGCTCTCGAGTTCCTCGCGCCGCCGCGCGGTGATCGCCACCACCGCGCCCGGACCCGCGTAGGCACGCGCCAGTTCCGCGCCCAGGCCGCTGGAGGCGCCCGTGATGAAGACTCGCAGGGGCATGGAAGCTAAAATACCACGCAGCATCGCGCCAGGCGCCCCTGCCCCTGGTCTCTCCCAGACGCGCGAAGTCGCGACCGTTGCCTCGCCCTTGCGCCTGCGCCCTTGTCCTCCGCCTACCTGACCCTCGCCATCACCACCGCCATCCAGGCGCTGGTGGCGCTGGCGGCGCTGGCAGTGCCCGTGCTCGCGCCGGCGGCCGCCAGCGAGCTCGGCTTCGCGACGACGCTGGTCGGCTATTTCGTCGGCGCGATGTACATCGGCGCCTCCACCAGCGCGCTCACCTCAGGGGGGCTGATCCTGCGCTACGGGTCGGTGCGCGTGAGCCAGGTCTGCCTGCTCATGTGCGCGGCGGCGATGGCGCTGATCACGGTGCTGCCGCTGGCCTGGATGCCGGCAGCAGCGATCCTGCTCGGCGCGGGCTACGGGCCGATCACCCCGGCATCGTCCCATGTGCTGGTGCGCACCACGCCGCCGCACATGATGGCGCTGGTGTTCTCGATCAAGCAGACCGGCGTGCCGGTGGGTGCGGCGCTCGCGGGGATCATCGTGCCGCCGCTCACCCTGAGCTTCGGCTGGCGCAGCGCCTCGCTGACCGTTGCCGCGCTTTGCGTCATGGTGGCGGCCATCG
>JAEUOS010000055.1 GCA_016790695.1 Burkholderiales bacterium | reverse complement strand
GCTCACGCTGCGTACAACCGTTCCAGCAGCGCCAGCATGTCCGCCGGCAGCCGCGCTCGCGCCTCTCCCGCAATCCCCTGCGGCACCCCGAACCGCGCCTCCGCCACCGCCCCCGCAATCGCCGCCACGGTGTCGCTGTCGCCGCCGATGGAGATCGACAGGCGGATCGCGTGCTCGAAATCCGTGGCTTCGAGCGCGCAGATCAGCGCCTCGGGCACGGTCTGCTGGCAGGTTTCGTTGAAGCGGTACACGGGGCGGATGCCGTCGGTGGTGCGTGCCATGTCGTAGCCGTGGGTGGCGGCAACGTGGGCGCGGATGTCCGGGGCGCTCGCGCCGCTGCGGGCGAGCCAGATCGCTTCCGCGGTCGCCACGGCGCCCTTGATGCCTTCCGGGTGGTCGTGGGTCACCACCGTCACGCGCTCCGCCAGGACACGCGCTTCCTCGAGCGAGGCGGCGAGCAGGCCCGCGGGGCCGACGCGCATCGCCGAGCCGTTGCCGAAACTCCGGTAGGGCTTGAGGTCGCCGCGGCGCAGCCATTCGGCAAAGCGGCCGCCGTAGCCGCGGCCGGGGTAGCGCGTGCACCAGTCGAGCAGCGCCTCGCCGGGGTGGCGGCCGTCCAGCAGCGCCTCGGCCACCGCGATCGTGCACACGGTGTCGTCGGTGAAGTCGGCCTCGGGATGGAACAGCGGGGTGAAGTCGGTGCGGCGCAGGTTGTCGAATTCGTATACCGAGCCGACGATGTCGCCGATGATGGCGCCGAGCATGGGGACCTCCTGTCGAAAGGTTCCTGGTGAGGGATGGGCGGCGCAGTGGCGGCAGGCGGCTGTCGCGGCCGCCACCGGCCGCGCGACTCCGCCTACCCGAACCGCACCACCGCGCGCCCGCGGATGCCGCCGTCGATCACCCGCGCGCAGTAGTCCATCAGCCCGCTGAACGGAATGTCGAAGCAGATCGTGTCGAGGTGCCGCGGGCGCAGGTCGCCGCCGGCCGCCATGCGCGTCCACGCGCTGCCGCGCGCGGGCAGCGGGTGGTTGGCGTTGATGCCGGCCAGCGCCACCGACCGCAGGATGAACGGGTAGATCGAGCTGGTGAAGGTCTCGCCGGCGGCGTTGCCGAACGAGCACACGACGCCGCGCTTCTTCACGCTGCGCAGCAGGTCCGCGAGCGGCTTGCCGCCCACCGCGTCGATCGCGCCGGCCCACAGCTGCTCCTCGAGCGGCTTCTCCCCCGTGGTGAGCGCGTCGCGGCCGATCACCTCCGCGGCGCCGATGGATTTGAGGTACCCCGCCTCGGCGGCCTTGCCGGTCGAGGCCGCCACCGTGTAGCCGAGGCCGGCGAGCATGTCGATCGCGAAGCTCGAGCAGCCGCCGGTGGCGCCGGTGACGACGATCGGGCCGCGGTCCGGCGTCACGCCGCGCTGCATCAGCTCCTCGACCGCGACCGCGGCGGTGTAGGCGCCGATGCCCAGCGCGACCACGTCGCGCGCGTCGAAGCCCGCGGGCACCGGCGACACCCAGGCCGCCGGCACGCGCACGCGCTCGGCGTAGGCGCCGTCGTGGCGGATGCCGAACTCCTGCCCGCCCTGCACCGTCACCAGGTCGCCCGCGCGGAACGCCGGCACGGCCGAGGACTCGACCGTGCCCGACACCTCGATGCCGGGGATGCACGGAAAGCGCTTGATCACGTTGCCCGCGCCGCTCACCGCGCGCGCGTCCTTGTAGTTGACCGCCGCGTACAGCGGCCGGATCACCACGTCGCCGGGGTCGAGGTCGTCGACGGTCTGCTCGACCATGCGGCTGACCCGCGTCCTGCCTTCCTGGAACAGACGAACCGCCTGGAACTTCATGCGCGCCTCCCGTTACTCGTGCTGGATCACGCAGCCGCTCGCGACCAGGGCCGCGATCTCCGTCTCGCTGAAGCCGAAGTCCGCCAGCACCGCGCGGCTGTGCTCGCCGACCAGCGGCGGCGGCAGATGCACGCGCGACTGCGCGTCGCGGTCGCCGAGCGCCGCGCCGGGCATGCGCACGGTGCCGGCCGTCGGGTGCCGCATCTCGACGATCACGCCGTTGTGCGCGAGCTGCGGCGAGGCCGCGACCGCGTCGTATTCGGCGATCGGCCCGCAGATGATGTCGGCGTCCTCGAGCAGCGCCTGCCACTCGGCCGTGGTCCGGGCCGCCATCAGGCGCGCGATCTCGCGGTTGAGCTCCTCGCGATGCGCGACGCGGTCGGCGCTGGTGCGGAACGCGGCGCGCTCGGCCAGCGCCGGCGCGCCCAGCACGCGGCAGAACGCGCGCCAGCGGTCCTCGTGGTAGGCGGCCACCATGATCCAGCCGTCCCGCGTCGGGTAAGCCTCGTTGGGTGCCGCATAGGGCGCGGCGCTGCCGCTCTTCGGCGGCAGCTCGCCGCTGGCGAGGTAGGACGCGAGCGCCGACTGCTGCAGCATCAGCGCGCTGTTGAAGAGGCTCATGTCGAGGTGCTGGCCGCGGCCCGCGTGCGGGCCCGGCGTGTCGCGCACGCGCAGCGCCGCCAGCACCGCGGTGGTGGCGAGAAAGCCGGTCGTCACGTCGGCGGCGGGGATCTGGACCTTCATCGGCGGCGCGCCGGGCAGGCCGACCTGGCTCATCATGCCCGAGACCGCCTGGACGATGCCGTCGACCCCCGGCTTGTCGCGCCACGGGCCGGTCTGGCCGTAGGCGGAGACCGAGCAATAGACCAGGCGCGGAAAGCGCGCCGACATCGCCGCGTAGCCGAGGCCCAGGCGCTCCATCACCCCGGGCCGGAAGCTCTCCAGCAGCACGTCGGCCTGGCCCGCGAGGCGCAGCACCAGGCCGTGCGCGTCGGCGTGCTTCAGGTCGAGCGCGAGCGAGCGCTTGTTGCGGTTGAAGCTCATCGACACCACCGACTCGCCCGCCTGCCACGGCGGGCCGAGCCTGCGGCCGATGTCGCCGCCGGGCGGCTCGATCTTGGTCACCGCGGCGCCCATGTCGCCCAGCAGCATGCCGCAGGTCGGGCCGGCGCCGACCTGCGAGAAGTCGAGCACGCGGATGCCGGCCAGGGCGGTGTTGATCGCACTCATGCGCGCGCCGTCGGTTCGCCTCGTGCGGCCGTCCCGCCTAGGGCTCGAGCTTGAGGCCGATGTCGCGGATCGACTTCTGCCAGCGCTGCAGGTCGCGCCGGATCAGCTCGCCCATCTGCGCCGGGTTCAGGTAGCTGACCTCGAAGCCCTGCGCGGTCAGGCGCTCGCGGATGTCCGGCGCCGCCAGCACGCGCGCGATGTCGGCCGACAGGCGCGCGACCGCCTCGCGCGGCGTGCCGGCCGGCGCGAGGATCGAATACCAGAGCGGCACCTCGAACTCCGGCAGCGCCGCCTCCGCGATCGTCGGCACCTCCGGCATCGCGGCCGAGCGCTTCGGCGTGGTCACGCCGAGCGGGCGCAGCTTGCCGGCCTTCACGTGCGGCTCGAGCGAGGCCATGGTGCCGATCGCCGCCTGCACCTGCGCGCCGAGCAGGTCGGCGATCGCGGGCCCGGTGCCCTTGTACGGCACGTGGGTGATCTTCACGCCCGCGGCGTGGTTGAACACCTCGAAGGCGATGTGCTGCGGCGTGCCGTTGCCCGGCGTGCTGTGGTTGAGCTTGCCGGGCGAGGTCTTCGCCAGCGCGATGAACTCGCGCACGTTCTGCGCCGGCACCGACGGGTGCACCGCCAGCAGCATCGGCACCGAGGCCACCAGCGCCACCGGCGCGAAGTCCTTCTCGATGTCGAACGGCAGCTTGGGGATCAGCCACGGGTTGATCGTCACCTGGTTCGAGGCGATCACGATCGTGCTGCCGTCGGGCGGCGCCTTGGCCGCCGCCTCGGTGCCGATGTTGCCGCCGGCGCCGGCGCGGTTGTCGATCACCACCGGCTGGCCGAGGAACTCCGCGAGCTTCGGCGCGAGCGCGCGCGCGAGGATGTCGTTGCCGCCGCCGGGCGGGAACGGCACGATCAGGCGCACCGGCTTGTCGGGAAAGCGCTGGGCCTGCGCGTCGGCGGCGGGCGCGGCCAGCACGAGGAGGGCGGCGGCGAGCGGCGCGAGCGCCGCACGGCGGAACAGGGCGGGGAAGGAGCGTTGCATGGCGATTCGCGGGCGGTCCGGGACGCGGCGAGTTTAGCCCAGAGCCCGGCGGGGCCGAACGCGCCGCGCGCGTGCCGCGCCGGCCGCCGCGCAGGCGGCGGCCGGCGGATGCGCCCGACCGCGAACCGCCTACCCGCGCGAGCGCGCGCGCACGCGGCTCGCGCGCCAGGCCTGGTGGTCGTTCGCCAGGCCCGCGGTGTCGAAGCCCGCGAGGTGGCGCACGCGGCCGTCGGCCACCAGCGCGCCGCCGACCACGTCCTCGCCCGCGAGGCGCACGTCCTCGCCGTCGCCCAGGGCGGCGAAGGTCGCGGCCGAGGCCGCC
This sequence comes from Burkholderiales bacterium, assembly GCA_016790695.1. Lineage (GTDB taxonomy): Bacteria > Pseudomonadota > Gammaproteobacteria > Burkholderiales > JAEUOS01 > JAEUOS01. The sequence continues at coordinate 1,329 of JAEUOS010000055.1, read as the reverse complement.
GCGAGGCGCGCGAGGAAGGCCTCGGCGATCTCGGCGGCCGGCGTCGCGGCGGCCGCCGGCGCGGTCTCGATGGCGTCGAGCGCGTAGCTGCGCACCATCTTGGCGAAGAAGCGCGCGAAGGTGGCCGGCGCGTCGAACAGCTCGACGCCCGCCACCTTGCCGTCGATCGCCACCACCGCGCCCACCTGGCCCGGCGCGGCACGGAAGGCGCCGGTGAATTCCTCCAGCCGGTGCTGCTGCTGCGCGTAGACGTCGGACATGGCGCTGGTGCCGGAATCCACCTCGAGGCTCATCGACTTCATCGCGATGTCGCGCCAGACGCGGTGCTGGTCGGAGCGGCGCGAGCCCTCGCGCACCATCGAGGCCGAGACGCCGGCCATCTTGGCGGCGCGCGCGCGCGCGAACAGCGGGGACTCGGAGGGGCTGAAGTCGCGCGCGCCGGTGTAGGCCCAGCGGCCCTGCTCGCAGCACGACACCGGGATGGTCAGCTTGCCATGCGCCGGCACCAGGATGCTGATGTTGAGCACGCGGTTCTGGCGTGCGCCGATCAGCTGCTCGCCGTCGACGAGGAGAACGCGCTTGTCGGACAGGTTCTCGAAGGCGAGTTCGGGCACGCTGCCGTGTTCGGAGATCTCGGTGATGCGCCCGGCGTTCCCGGCGATGACCTGGTCGAGCAGCAGATAGTCGGGCGCGCTCGCCTCGACGGCGTAGAGCGGGACCACGGCCATGTTGGCGTGGGTCTGCACCGGGCCCAGGGTGAGGCGGGAGAGGGTGGTCTGGATGGCGTTCATGGACTTCTCCTGTGACTTGGGGTGAAGCGGCCGCGGCGCGGCCGCCGATGGCCGGAGCGGGGGGCTTCGAGGAACGCCGGTCCGGCCGGTGCCCGGAATTTCGGGCAAAGCGTCCCCCTGAACGCGCTTGCGCGCGTTCGATGCGGGTCCGGAGCGCATCAGGCCAGGACGCGGGCAAAGCGCCGCCCGCAGGGCCCGCGTCTGGTGATGCGGGCCCCGGTGCGATCGGCGCGCGGTGCGCTCCGGAGAAGCTGACTGGGAAGGGAAGCGCCCCGAAGGCGCGCGGCGGCTAGAAGGCAGCCGAACGCATCCTGCGCGGATGCGTCCCCGTGGGCCGCGGCGATGCGGCGGGAATCCCGGGCGGGGCGGCGCCGACGCCCGCGCCGCGGCGGCGCGGCGATGCGCGGCGCGTCAGCGGCGGGATATTGCAAGGCGTCATGACGGGCTCCCCGGAAGAGTGATCGAACACGGCCGCCGCCGCGTCGAAGGGAGCTGGCCTCGCAGTCGTGCGAGGAGGCGCCGGCCGCGCGGGCCTGGC
>JAEUOS010000021.1 GCA_016790695.1 Burkholderiales bacterium | reverse complement strand
ATCTTGACGTCGTCCTGGGTCCGCACCGTCTTCTCGGTGAACGGCACACCACGCCGCGTCAGAAGGTTGCGCCCCTGGTTGCAGGCGTCGCAATCGTTGGTGGTGTAGAGCGTGACCGGAAAATTCTTCACCGCCTGCTGCAGGGCAAACGGCAGCCCGCCGCCTGCTCCGGTCGACGCGGTGTTGCCTGCGGTCGCCGGCTTCTGCACGCCCTTGGCCCCCGGCGGCGGCGGCTGGTCGCTGTAGATCACGCGCCCGTCGGGTCCGATGTACTTGTACTGCGCCAGCGCCGAGCCACCGGAGAGTGCAGCGACTGCCGCGCATGCCACGGCGCAGAATTGCAAACGAGCGCGCATGTGATGCTCCTTGAAAATCATGGAGTTATGCTGGCATCATACCATTGTGCCTGAGCAACGCATCGATGCTCGGGGGGCGGCCGCGAAATGCGCGGAAGCTTTCCGCTGCCGGGCGGCTGCCGCCGGTGGCAAGGATCTCGGACGCGAAGCGCGCGCCTGCCGACGACGACAGCACACCTTCTTCCTCGAATGCGGCATAGGCATCCGCGGAGAGTACTTCGGCCCACTTGTAGCTGTAATAGCCGGCCGCGTAGCCGCCGGCGAAGATGTGCGAGAAATTGTTCGGAAAACGGTTGTACTCCGGCGGATGCATCACGGCGACCTTGTCGCGCACCGCGGCCAGCAGGGCGAGCGGGGTCTGCGAACTGCGGTCGAAGTCGTGGTGCAGCAGCATGTCGAACAGCGAGAACTCCACCTGGCGCAGGGTCTGCATGCCAGCCTGGAAGTTCTTCGCCGCGATCATCCTGTCGTACAGCGCGCGCGGCAGCGACTGGCCGGTCTCCACGTGGGAGGTCATGTGGCGGAGCACCTCCCACTCCCAGCAGAAATTCTCCATGAACTGGCTGGGCAACTCGACCGCGTCCCACTCGACGCCGTTGATCCCGGCCACGCCGAGGTCATCGACGCGGGTGAGCATGTGGTGCAGCCCGTGCCCGAATTCGTGGAACAGGGTGATGACGTCATCGTGGGTGAACAACGCCGGGCGCGGGCGGCCGTTGACCGTGCCGACGCCGCGGGCGAAGTTGCAGGTCAGATAGGCCACCGGCGTCTGCACGGCGCCGTCCTTGCGCCGGCGGTTGACGGCATCGTCCATCCACGCGCCGCCGCGCTTGGTATCGCGGGCATACAGATCGAGGTAGAACTGTCCGACCAGCTCTCCGGCAGGGGATTCGATGCGGAAGAAGCGCACGTCCTCGTCCCATACCGGCGCGCGATCCGGCCGGATGCGCACCGCGAACACGGTTTCGACGACGCGGAACAGCCCGTCGAGCACCTGCGGTTCGGGGAAGTACTCCTTGACTTCCTGGTCCGAAAACGCGTACCGGTGCTGGCGCAGCTTCTCCGATGCGTACGCGACGTCCCAGGACTCCAGCGTCGCCAGGCCCAGCGTGTCGCGTGCGAACGCGCGCAACTCGCGCAGGTCGCTTTCGGCATAGGGGCGGGCGCGCCGCGCGAGATCCTCGAGGAAGGCCAGCACGTCGGCCGGGGTGTCTGCCATCTTCGGCACCAGCGAGACGCAGGCGAAGCTCTCGTAGCCGAGCAGCGCGGCCTCTTCCGCGCGCAGCGCGAGGATGCGGTCGATCAAGGGGGTGTTGTCGAGCTGCGCATCGCCGAACTCGGAGGCGCGGGTGACATTGGCCCGGTAGATCGTCTCGCGCAGGGCGCGGTCGTCCGCGTACTGCAGGACCGGGAGGTACGACGGCGCGTGCAGCGTGAACTTCCAGCCGGCCCGGCCGTCCTTGGCGGCCGCCTCGCGGGCGGCGGCGACGACATCCTCGGGCAGGCCGGACAGACGCGACCGGTCCTCGATGGTCAGCGCGAAGGCGTTGGTCGCGTCCAGCACGTTTTCCGAGAATTTCGCGGCCAGCGACGCCTGCTCCTCGGCGATCTCCTTGAAGCGCGCCTTCTCCGCAGCCGGCAGCTCGGCGCCGCTCAGGCGAAAGTCGCGGATCTCGTTGTCGACGATGCGGCGGCGCGCCGGCGAAAGCGCGGCGAATCCGTCGGCGGCGCGCAGCGCCTTGTACTTGTCGAACAGGGCGAGATTCTGTCCGAGATCGGTCCAGTACTCGGTCACCTTCGGCAGGTTCTCGTTGTAGGCCTCGCGCAGTTCGGGGCTGTCCTTGACCGCATGCAGGTGGCCGACCACGCCCCAGGCCCGCGCCAGGCGCTCGTTGACATCCTCGAGCGGGGCGACGAACGTCTCCCAGCGCGTCGCGCCGGCATCTGACGTGACGGCGGCCACGGTGCGGCGGCAGTCGGCCAGCAGGGCGTCGATCGCCGGCGTGACATGCGCGGCCTGAATCGCGTCGAAGCGCGGCAGCCCGGAGAAGTCCAGGAGCGGATTGGATGCTTCGGTCATGTTCGTTCGGCAGCCTTCAGGGTGTTCGCGAGCAGCATGGCGATGGTCATCGGTCCGACACCGCCCGGCACGGGCGTGATCCAGCCGGCGACTTCGCGCACCGGCTCGAAGTCGACGTCGCCGCAGAGCCTGCCGGCGGCGTCGCGATTCATTCCGACATCGATCACGCAGGCCGACGGTTTGACCATGTCCGCCGTGACGAGTTTCGCCCGTCCCACCGCCGCGACGAGAATGTCGGCCTGGCGCGTCATTGCAGCGAGATCCGGGGTCCTCGAATGGCAGATGGTGACGGTCGCGCCGGCTTGCAAGAGCAGGAGCGCCATCGGCTTGCCGACGATGTTGGAGCGTCCGACGACGACCGCATGCCGGCCGGCGGCGTCGATGCCCTCGGCGGCAAGCATGGCCATCACCCCGGCCGGCGTGCATGGGGCGAAACCCGGCAGGCCGGTCATCAGCGCGCCGGCGCTCGCGACGTGGAACCCGTCGACGTCCTTCTCCGGGGCGATCGCCTCGATCACGCGCGCGCTGTCGAGATGCGCGGGCAGCGGCAACTGCGCGAGGATGCCGTGGATCGCCGGATCGGCGTTGAGCTCGGCCAGGCGGCCGAGCAGATCGGCTTCGGTGGTCGCCGCGGGCAGTTCGATCAGGCGCGAATGAAAGCCGGCTTCCTCGCAGGCCCGCACCTTGTTGCGCACATAGACGCGCGAGGCCGGGTTGTCGCCGACGATGATCACGGCCAGGCCGGGCCTGCGGCCCTGCGCCGCCAGGACCGCGGCGCGCTCGCGATAGCCGGCACGCAGGCGGGCGGCGAGCCCGGCGCCATCGATGATGCGGGCACTCATAAGCGGGTGTTCAGGAGGTCCAAGGGAAGGCGGGCCGGCCGGCACGCCGTCAGCGCGTGTCGTTCTGGAACGCTGCCAGTCCGGCATAGGCGGGCGCGAGTGTAGCAGGCAGGCCGGCGAAGATCGGCGCGAGCGCGCGGTAGCGCGCGTGGGTCGCCGCGTCCGGGACCACGCGCCGGCCGTTGCCCGGCAGCATCGCGGTCGCCGCGGCCAGGTCACGCGCGCGCCCGGTGGCGGCCAGCGCGAGCAGGGCCGCGCCCTGGGCGGTGGTTTCCGGATTCTCGGCAACCACCAGGGGCCGGCCGAGCAGGTCTGCCGCCATCTGCAGCCAGAACGCCGAGCGCGCGAAGCCGCCGCCGGCCACGATTTCCTCTACCGGACCGCCGGCGAGTTCCTCCAGCACGTCGAGCACCAGGCCGAGATTGAACAGGACGCCCTCCATGACGGCACGCACCAGATGCGCCGGTCCGTGGCCGGCATGGAGGCCGATGAACGAGGCGCGCGCGTCGGCATTCCACAGCGGGGCGCGCTCGCCGGCGAGATAGGGGTGGAACAACAGGCCCCCGGCGCCGGCCGGCGCGGTCTGCGCCAGCGCGGTCAGCGCCTCGTAGGGATCGGTCCCGGGTGCCGCGCGTCCGGCGACGAACGCGGGGAAGCGGTCGCGCAGCCAGCGCAGCGGCAGCCCGCCGCCATTGGTGGCCCCGCCGATGACGAACTGGCGCTCGCCGAGCGCGTAGCAGAAGGTGCGCATCGCCGCGTCCGGTGCCGGCCGATCGACCGCCATGCGCAGCGCGCCGCTGGTGCCGATGGTGAGCACCGCGCGCCGCCGCGCCTCGCCGGCGAGCAGCCCGGCACCGAGGTTGGCGAGGCAGCCATCCGATCCGCCGAGCACGAACGGCGTGCCGACCGCCAGACCGAGCGTGCGTGCCGCGCCGGCGTCGGTCAGGCGCAGCAGCGTCTCGCCGCGTGCCACCCGGGAGAGCCGGTCGGCGCCGATGCCGGCGATGCCGAGCGCGCGCGCGCTCCAGTCGCGCGCCGCGAGACCGTACAGCCCGGAGGCGGAGGCGATCCCGTCATCGACGACCCAGCGGCCGAACAGGCGGTGGCAGACCCACTCCTTGAGCGAAACGAACTTCGCCGCGCCGGCATGCACGTCCGGGGCGGCGGCACGCAGCCACAGCAGCTTGGCCAGCGGCGACATCGGATGGATCGGCACACCCGTTTCAGCGTACAGCGCAGGGGCATCGGACGTTGCCCGCAGGGTCGCGGCGACGCGTGCGGGGCGGTTGTCGGCCCAGGTGTGGGCGTGCATCAGCGGCTTGCCGCCGGCGTCGACGGCGAGCAGGCTGTGCATCGCCGCGGAAAGCGCGACGCACTCGATCGGCCCGGGCGCGTCCTGCGCCAGGCCGCGCAGGCAATGCACGAACGCGGCGAAGACCTCGGCCGGGTCGAGCTCCGCGGCGCCGGGTGCGGGCGTGACGAGCGCGTACTCCACGGCGACGGCGACGCCGGTGAATCGCGCATCGTCGAACAACAGAGCGCGCGTGCCCGACGTGCCGATGTCGACGGCGGCAATCAGCATGCTGGCAGGGAAAGGGACGAGGGCATGGGCGGTAGAATCCGGCGCTGGTTCATTCTACGGTCCCCGCGCCCGTGACCTTCCGCATCGCCCCGTCGATCCTCTCGGCCGATTTCGCCCGCCTGGGCGAGGAGGTGAGGAACGTGCTTGCCGCCGGCGCCGACGTCGTGCACTTCGACGTGATGGACAACCACTACGTTCCCAACCTCACGGTCGGGCCGATGGTGTGCGAGGCGGTGCGGCCGCATGCGGTCAAGGACGGCCGGCCGGCGCCGATCGACGTCCACCTGATGGTGCGCCCGGTCGACCGCATCGTTCCCGATTTCGCCAAGGCCGGCGCGGACATCATCAGCTTTCATCCCGAAGCATCCGACCATGTCGACCGCACCCTCGGCCTGATCCGCGAGTGCGGCTGCAAGGCCGGGCTGGTGCTCAATCCCGCCACCCCGCTGCATCACCTGGACCACGTGATGGACAGGCTCGACCTGATCCTCATCATGTCGGTCAACCCCGGCTACGGCGGCCAGAAGTTCATCGCGCAGGCGCTCGCCAAGCTCAGGGCGGTGCGCGAGCGCATCGACGCCCATCGCGCCGGCGGCGGCCAGGAAATCTGGCTCGAAGTGGACGGTGGCGTCAAGGTCGACAACATCCGTGCCATCGGCGCTGCCGGCGCGGATACCTTCGTCGCCGGATCGGCGATCTTCGGTCCCGGCGACTACGCCGCGAAGATCGCCGCGATGCGCGCCGAACTGGCGGCGGTCTGAGCCGCAGCGCGCGTCGTCAGTCGAGTTTCACGCCCGATTTCTGCACCAGACGCGCGTACTTGGCGAGTTCGGACCGGAAGTATTGCGCGGCGGCCTCAGGCGTGGTCGGGTTGATGACGTTGCCCTGCTTGGCCATGGCCTCGCGCACCTCGGGCGCGGCGAAGGCGGCGACGAATGCCGCATGCAGCCGGCGCACCTGTTCCGCGGGCAACCGGGCCGGCCCGACCGCGGCGAACCAGCCCTCGACGAGATAGTCCGGCATGCCCTGCTCGGCGACGGTCGGAATGTCCGGTGCCGCCGGCACGCGTGCGGCGCTGCCGATGCCGATCGCGCGCAGCGCGCCGCTCCTGATGTGCCCCTGCACGGTCGGCAGCGACGACACCGTCATCTCGACCTGGCCGCCGATGGTGTCGGCGAGCATCGGCGCCACGCCCTTGTACGGGATGTGGCGGACGTCGGCGCCGGCCAGATCGACGAACATCTCGCTCGCCAGATGGAGGATCGTGCCGTTGCCCGACGACGCGTAGTTGTAGGCGCCGGGCCTGGCCTTGAGGAACGCGACCAGTTCGCCGACGCTGCGTGCCGGCACCTTCGACGGGTTGACCAGCACCACCATCGGCGTCGAGCCGATCACCGAGATCGGCGTGATGTCGGCGATCGGGTCAAACGGCAGGTTCTTGTAGACGCTGGGGTAGATCACGTGGCTGTTCGCCACCACGCTGATGGTCTGCCCGTCGGGCGGCGACTTGATCATCGCGTGGGTGCCGGGGATGCCGCCGGCACCCGGCTGGTTCTCGACGACCACGGCCTGTCCGCCGAGGGCGCGCGCGAGCGCCGGCGCCATCGTGCGGGTGATGCTGTCGACGCCGGACCCCGGCCCGACCGGAAGGATGATCCTGAGCGGGCGATCCGTCGCCTGCGCCTGGGCGCCGGACGCGCCGAAGGCGCTGATCAGCACGGCGGTCAGGGTGGCACGGCGTATCGCGTCGAAGCGTTGTTGCATGGCAGTCTCCCGGTGGCTGAGGCGGCGTCGGTCAGGCCAGCGCCTGCGCGTCGGGCAGCACGAAGCCGACGCGGTCGAGCGCCGCATGCAGCGCGCTCTGCTGCCGCGCGTCGAGTTCGACCAGCGGCGGCCGCACGGTGGCCCAGTCCGGGCGGCCGGTCTTCCACGCGATCGCCGCCTTCATTGCCGGGATCATCGGGAACTGCGCAAAGGCCGCACGGGTCGCGTCCAGCGCCGACTGCCGGGTGTCCGCGTCGTCGTCGCGCCATTGCTTGAACAAGCGCACGATCGGCCCCGGGTTGACGTTGCCCGTCGCGGTGATGCAGCCCGCGCCGCCGCCGCGCAGGTTGGCGAGCAGGAAGTTCTCGCTGCCGGCGAAGACGTCGAAGCCTTGCGGCTGGAACCGCTCGAGCATGGCGGCGGTGTTGCTCCAGTCGCCCGAGCTGTCCTTGATGCCGGCGATCGCGCCCGGATAGGCCTTGAGCAGGCGATCGATGAGGGAAAGGGTGATCGGCACCTGCGACACCGGCGGGATGTGGTACAGGTAGACGCGCAGCCGGTCGTCGGCGACCGTGTCGATGACGGTGGCGAATGCGCGATACAGGCCCTCATCCGAGACGCCCTTGTAATAGAACGGCGGCAGCATCAGGACGCCGCCGCAGCCCGCGGCGACCGCCGCGCGCGTGAGTTCGATCGCATCCGGCAGCGCGCAGGCGCCGGTGCCGGGCATCAGGCGGCCGGCCGGAATGCCGGCGGCGACCAGGCCGTCGAGCAGCCCGCGCTTCTCCGCCACCGAGAGGGAGTTGGCCTCGGAATTGGTGCCGAACACCGCCAGGCCGACATCCTGCGCAACCAGCCAGCGGCAATGGCGGACGAAACGGTCCGGGTCGGGCGACAGGTCGGCATGGAACGGCGTGAGGACGGGGGAGAACACGCCCTGCATGCGTGAACGGCTGGTCATCGTGTGTCCGGTTCGGATTGCTGGCGTGGCATGGGTGAGGCGCGCTACTTGGCGAACACCTGGCTCATGTCGGCGAACGCCTTGAATTCCAGCGCATTGCCCGACGGGTCGAGGAAGAACATCGTCGCCTGCTCGCCCACCTGGCCCTGGAAGCGGATGTGCGGCTCGATGATGAACCGGGTGCCGGCGGCGGCGAGCTTGTCGGCCAGCGCCTGCCATTGCGGCATCGACAGGATGACCCCGAAGTGGCGCACCGGCACCGCGTCGCCGTCCACGGCGTTGGTGGCGGCGCTCGCGCATTCCGCCGGGGCGAGGTGAGCGACCACCTGGTGGCCGTAGAAATCGAAGTCGACCCAGTCGGGCGCGCTGCGGCCCTCGCTGCAGCCGAGCAGGCCGCCATAGAAGCGGCGCGCCTCGGCGATGTCGCGCACGGGAAAGGCCAGGTGAAACAGTGGGGTTGCGGTCATGGAGCGATGGCAATGGACGCTTGCGGGCCGCTATTGTCAGGCAAAACGCGCTGCCGATGCGGCGCCGGGCGGCAAGGGGAATGATGCACAATCGCCCCTTTCCCAGCACACGCGCCGGCGGCGGTTCGAGTGACCGTCCGGTCGCGACGCTACCGACAGGGCTACCGACAATGTCAAGCGAATCGAAGCAGCCGCCAGCCGCGCCCGACGGTGCCGCGGGGATGTCCAAGGGCCTCACCAGCTACGGGGACGCCGGCTTTTCGTTGTTCCTGCGCAAGGCGTTCATCAAGGGGGCCGGATTCACCGATCGGGCGCTCGATCGGCCGGTGATCGGCATCGCGAACACCGGCAGCGCCTACAACCCGTGCCACGGCAACGCGCCGCAGCTGATCGAGGCGCTCAAGCGCGGCATCCTCATGGCCGGCGGGCTGCCGATGGAATTTCCGACGATGTCGATCCACGAAAGCTTCGCCGCCCCGACCTCGATGTACCTGCGCAACCTGATGTCCATGGACACGGAGGAACTGATTCGCGCGCAGCCGATGGATGCTGTGGTGCTGATCGGCGGCTGCGACAAGACCGTGCCGGCGCAGCTGATGGGCGCGGCCTCCGCCGGCCTGCCGGCGATCGTGCTCATCACCGGCTCCATGCTCACCGGCTCGCACCGTTCCGAACGTGTCGGCGCCTGCACCGACTGCCGGCGCTACTGGGCGAGATTCCGCGCGGGGGAGATCGACGCCGGGGAAGTCGCGGACGTCAACAACCAGCTCGTCGCCTCGGTCGGCACCTGCTCCGTGATGGGAACGGCGTCGACCATGGCGTGCATCGCCGAGGCGCTGGGCATGACCGTTCCCGGCGGCGCGTCGCCGCCGGCGGTGACGGCGGATCGCATGCGCGTTGCCGAGCAGACCGGCGTCGAGGCAGTGGCGCTGGCCCGGAGCCGGCTCGGCATCGACAGGATCCTCACCGACAAGGCCTTCGAGAATGCGATGCGCGTGCTGCTCGCCATCGGCGGCTCGACCAACGGCATCGTGCACCTGACGGCGATCGCCGGCCGCATGGGCTACGCGATCGACCTGAAGGCGCTCGACCGCATGGGACGCGAGACGCCGGTGCTGCTCGACCTCAAGCCGTCGGGTCAGCACTACATGGAGGACTTCCATCACGCCGGCGGCATGGCCACGCTGCTGCGCGAGCTGAAGCCGCTTCTGCATCTCGACGCGCTCACCGTCACCGGGCGCACGCTGGGCGAGGAGATCGAGCGCGCCGGCCCCGGCTTTGCGCAGGCGGTGGTGCGGCCGCTGGGCGATCCGATCTTTCGCGAGGGCGGCATCGCGGTGCTCGAGGGCAACCTCGCGCCGGGCGGGGCGATCATCAAGCAGTCGGCGGCCAACCCCGGGCTCATGGAGCACGAGGGGCGTGCGGTCGTCTTCGAGAATGCGGCCGACCTCGCCGCGCGCATCGACGCGCCGGACCTCGATGTCGCTGCCGACGACATCCTCGTGCTCAAGAACATCGGCCCGAAAGGCGCGCCGGGCATGCCGGAGGCCGGCTACCTGCCGATTCCGCAGAAGCTCGCGCGTGCCGGGGTCAAGGACATGGTGCGCATCTCCGACGGGCGCATGAGCGGCACCGCGTTCGGCACCATCGTGCTCCACGTGACGCCGGAATCGGCGGTCGGCGGCCCGCTCGCCTACGTCCGGACCGGCGACCGGATCCGCCTGTCCGTGGCCGCGCGCCGGCTCGAGCTGCTGGTCGCCGACGAGGAACTGGTGCACCGTTCGCGGGTCCATCCGGTCGTTCCGCCGGTGGCCGAGCGCGGCTATCGCCGGCTGTTTCTCGAACAGGTGATGCAGGCCGATCACGGCGTGGATTTCGCCTTTCTGCGGCCGGCGACCGCGCGCGGCACGATACCGGCCCGAAAGCAGCAGAAAGGCACATGACGGCGGTGTCGCGACGCGCGTGGGGATTTGTTGATCCGCCGCAAGCGTCCGGCCGCCCGGCATGGGGAAAATGACAGCGTATCGGACCCTTGAATAGCCCGTTCGGGCTAGTTCTCACCGAAAACGCGTTGTGAAGTCGAAGGCGGACGCGCAAACTAGCGAGTTGGTTGAATCTGGCGCGCGCGCCGGGCGGGAGCGGGACATGGCAAGAATGCAATCGATCAAGGCGTGGCGCGTGGGCGCGCTGGCGTTCGCGGTGAGCCTCGCATACAACCCGGCGGCGGTCGCGGCGCAGCCGCTCCCGGTCGGGCCGCAGGTGGTCTCGGGCGCGGTGCAGATCGGCACGGTCGGGAAGGCCATGACCGTGACCAATTCGCCCAATGCGATCATCAACTGGGAATCGTTCTCCATCGGTGCCGGCCATGCCGTGCGATTCGCCCAGGAATCGGCCGCCAGCATGGTGCTCAACCGTGTGGTCGGCGGGCAGATCTCCGAGATCATGGGGCGGCTGACGTCCAACGGCCAGGTGTTCCTGATCAACCCGGCCGGCATCCTGGTTGGCGCCGGCGCGGTGATCGACACCGCGTCCTTTTTCGCGTCCACGCTGCAGATGCTCGATCGCGACTTCCTGGCGGGCAAGCTCAGGTTCGAGGGTGATGCCGGTGCCGGCAAGATCACCAACCACGGCTGGATCCGCACCGGTTTCGGTGGCCATGCGGTGCTGGTGGCGCCGAAAATCGAGAACGGCGGCATCATCGAGGCGCCGGGCGGGCAGATCCTGCTCGCCGCCGGCCAGAAGATCACGCTTTCCAGCCTGGACCTGGGCGGCCTGTCGTTCGAGGTGCAGGCGCCGACCGACAGTGCGCTCAACCTGGGCCAGCTGATCGCCGATGGCGGCGTGGTGAAGGTGTTCGCAGGGTCGCTCAAGCACAGCGGCGACATCCGCGCCAATGCCCTGACGCGCGACGCCGCCGGCGACATCGTGCTCCGCGGCAAGGGGGAGGTCGAACTCGCGGCCGGCAGCACCACGGTGGCGAACGGGCGCACCGGGGGTTCCATCCGGATCGAGTCCGACACCGGCACCGCGCGCGTCGAAGGCAACCTGGCGGCCGTCGGCAGCACGGGCGCGGGCGGCGGCATCGACGTGCTGGGCGACAAGGTGGTTGTCAAGGGCAATGCGACGCTCGACGCATCGGGCACGCGTGCCGGCGGCACGATCCGCGTCGGCGGGGACTGGCAGGGCGCCAATCCGGACCTCAGGAACGCGCAGACCGCCTTCGTCGGCGCCGGCGTGACGCTGAAAGCGGATGCGACCGACCGTGGCGACGGCGGCAAGGTGGTCGTCTGGGCCGACGGCGAAACGCGCTTCCTCGGCAATCTCTCCGCGCGCGGCGGGGTGAACGGCGGCAACGGCGGCAACGCGGAGGTCTCGGGCAAGGGCGACCTGCTGTTCGTCGGTGGCGCCGACCTCGGCGCGCCGAAGGGCGCGGCAGGCAACCTGCGGCTCGACCCGCTGGATCTGTTCGCCGATGCGGTGGGCGGGCTCAATCCGAGCATCATCGACGAGACCACCGATTTCCCGAACCACGCGGTGACGGTGTCGCCCGCCACCCTGGCGGCCATCACCGGCAACGTCACGCTCTA
>JAEUOS010000015.1 GCA_016790695.1 Burkholderiales bacterium | reverse complement strand
ATCGCCATTGGCCGGTCGGTCGGCCTGCAATTGACCCGGGTTGGCAGCATGTTCGAGCCGGCCGCCGGACGTGCCGTCACGGTGGTCGACGGCGATGGCCGCGTGCTGCCGGCAATGCGCGGGTTCGACCACTTTCCGGGCGGCAGCGGATGACGCCCGCGTGGGTGCTGGGTTCGCCGGCTCGGATCATCGCCTTCGGACTAGGCAGCGGGCTGATTCGGCCTGCACCGGGAACCTGGGGGACACTGGCCGGCTGGCTGGCGTACGTCTGGCTCGTTCAACCGCTTCCCGACTGGCAACGCCTTGCCCTGGTGGTCGCCGCCGGGGTGGTCGGCGTCTGGGCGTGCGCGCGCGCCGGCCGCGACCTCGGGGTCGCGGACCACGGCGGCATCGTGTGGGACGAGATCGTTGCAATCTGGCTGGTGCTGGTGCTGGTGCCGCCGAGCCTCGGCGCCCAGGCGGCGGCGTTCGTCCTGTTTCGATTCTTCGACATTGTCAAGCCGCCTCCGATTCGTCATGTCGACGCGCGCTGGAAGAACGGGTTCGGCGTGATGCTCGACGACCTGCTCGCGGCCGGCTACACGCTACTCGCCTTCTCCCTGTGGATTCGACTGACGCAATGAACGATCCCGAACTGGACGCGCTTGCTTCGCGCGTGGGGCAACAACTGGCCGCGCGCGGCTGGATGATGGCAGCGGCGGAGTCCTGCACCGGCGGCTGGGTTGCGCAGACCGTCACCGCGATCGCCGGCAGTTCGGCCTGGTTCGAGCGCGGCTTCGTCACGTACTCCAACGCGGCCAAGGAATCGCTGCTCGGCGTGACCGCCGCAGCACTGGAGCGGCACGGCGCGGTGAGCGAAGAGGTGGCTGCCGCCATGGCCGGCGGTGCGCTCGCGAACTCCCGCGCGCACGTCGCCCTGGCCGTGACCGGCGTGGCCGGGCCCGGCGGCGGCTCGCCCGCCAAGCCGGTGGGCATGGTCTGCTTCGGCTGGATTGCGGCTGCCGGACCGGCGCGGACCGAGACGCGCATCTTCGACGGCGACCGCACCGCGGTCCGGCGCCAGTCTGTGATTCATGCGCTGACCGGCCTGCTTGCGCTCCTTGCCGATTCACGCTAGACTGGAACTGTATGAAAACACAGTGTACGTACTTACAGTATAGCGCGCCAGCAGGAAATTGCTGGTAAACCGGAGAATCCCATGGGTACCGTGACGGCGATAGGACAGGCAATGGACGACAACAAGAGCAAGGCGCTGGCGGCGGCGCTCGCGCAGATCGAGAAGCAGTTCGGCAAGGGCTCGATCATGAAGCTGGGCGATCGCGGCATCGAGGACGAGATCGGCGTCGTGTCGACCGGATCGCTCGGTCTCGACATCGCGCTCGGCATCGGCGGGTTGCCGCGCGGCCGCGTCGTCGAGATCTACGGACCGGAATCCTCCGGCAAGACGACGCTCACGCTGCAGGTGATCGCGGAGATGCAGAAGCTCGGCGGGACGGCGGCGTTCATCGATGCCGAGCACGCGCTGGACCCGTCCTACGCGCAGAAGCTCGGGGTCAATATCGAGGATCTGCTGATATCCCAGCCCGACACCGGCGAGCAGGCGCTCGAGATCGCCGACATGCTGGTGCGCTCCGGATCGGTGGACATCGTGGTGGTCGACTCTGTCGCCGCGCTCACGCCGAAGGCCGAGATCGAAGGCGAGATGGGAGACCAGCTGCCCGGCCTGCAGGCGCGCCTGATGAGTCAGGCGCTGCGCAAGCTGACCGGGAACATCAAGCGCACGAATACGCTGGTCATCTTCATCAACCAGATCCGGATGAAGATCGGCGTGATGTTCGGCAACCCGGAAACCACCACCGGGGGCAATGCGCTGAAGTTCTACGCGTCGGTGCGCCTGGACATTCGGCGCACCGGCTCGATCAAGGACGGCGAAGAGGTCGTGGGCAACGAGACCCGCGTCAAGGTTGTCAAGAACAAGGTGGCGCCGCCGTTCAAGGAGGCGCATTTCGACATTCTCTACGGTGCCGGCATCTCCCGCGAGGGGGAGATCATCGAACTTGGCGTCGAGCACAAGATCATCGACAAGTCGGGCGCGTGGTACAGCTACAAGGGCGAGCGCATCGGCCAGGGAAAGGACAACACGCGCGCATGGTTGCGCGAGAATCGTGACATCGCGGCAGAGATCGAGGGGCGCGTCCGCGAGGCCTTGGGAGTCAAGGGTGGGCCCGCAGCGCAGGCCGCCGCCTGACGCGTCGGGCGACGCCGACGGCGCGGCACCGCATCCGGAGGCGCACGTGCGTGACCGCGCGCTCGGCATGCTCGCGCGGCGCGACCACAGTCGCGCCGAAATGCGGCGCAAGTTGTTGAACGAGGGGGCGGATGCTGCCGTGGTCGAGACTGTTCTCGGCGCGCTGGCGGCAGCCGGCCTGCAGTCCGACCAGCGATACGCCGAAGGCGTTGCACGGGTTCGCGGCGCGCGCTTCGGCAGTCAGCGCGTGGCCCATGACTTGCGCGCCAGCGGCGTGGGCCACGAGGCAGAAAGTCTGGTCGCGGAGCTCCGGCGCGGTGACTTCGAGCGTGCGGCTGCCGTCTGGCAGCGCAAGTTCGGCCACGCGCCTGCCGATATGGCGGAGCGCGCACGCCAGATGCGCTTTCTGCACGCGCGAGGGTTTCCGGCGGCGGTGATCCACAAGGTGGTGCCGCGCTGCACCAGGGACGACGACACGCCCTGACCATTCTCCGACACCCGGAGAGGGGCCATGCGCTGTGCTACCATCGCTGCCCGACGCGGGCGGGATGGGGTGGATTGGGGCCATCCGGCCGTCTGCAGGGGCTTCGCACAGGGTACGCGGGTTCGCATCGGTCGGTAGTCCGGAAGCGATGGTCGCCTTCCGTTGTCGCGGGAAGGTCGATCCGCGACATCGTGGCATGACGGCACGCCGGCGCTGTCCCTGGCATTCTTGTTGACGTAGCGGCTCCGGGCACTTGACTTATGCCAAGGAAATGCCCGTCCTGGCGCCGTAAATTGTGTCGGCAGCGGCGCCGGTCGCTGCGGTGCGACATTGGGGGAATCCGTTGAAGATCCATGAATATCAGGGCAAGGAACTGCTGCGCAAGTTCGGGGTGCCGACGCCGCGCGGCATCGCGTGCTTCTCCGTCGACGAAGCGGTAGCGGCCGCAGAGAGGCTGGGCGGGCCGGTCTGGGTCGTGAAGGCGCAGATTCACGCCGGCGGTCGCGGCAAGGGCGGTGGCGTGAAGGTGGCCAAGTCGCTTGCCGAGGTGCGCGAGCGGGCGGGCCAGATCCTCGGCATGCAGCTTCGCACCCATCAGACGGGCCCCGACGGACAGAAGGTGCGAAGGCTCCTGATCGAGGACGGGGCCGACATACGCAAGGAGTATTACGTCGCAGCGCTGACGGATCGGGCGACCCAGAAGGTCGCTCTGATGGCATCGAGCGAAGGCGGCATGGACATCGAAGAGGTGGCCCACGCGACGCCCGAGAAGATTCTCAAGGAGTTTGTCGACCCTGCCGTCGGCCTCACCGATGGGCAGGCCGACCGCCTGGCGCGGGGCATCGGCGTGCCGGCCGCGTCGCTCGATCAGGCCAGGGATGTCCTGAAGAGGCTCTATGCGTGCTACATGGAAACCGATGCGTCGCTGGCAGAGATCAATCCGCTGATCCTCGAGGCGGACGGTGCGATCAAGGCGCTCGATGCCAAGTTCAACTTCGACGCCAACGCGCTGTTCCGTCACCCGGAGATCGTCGCCTACCGCGACCTGGACGAAGAGGATCCGGCGGAGATCGAGGCATCGAAGTTCGACCTTGCCTACATCCAGCTCGACGGCAACATCGGTTGCCTGGTCAACGGCGCGGGCCTGGCGATGGCGACCATGGACACCATCAAGCTGTTCGGTGGCGAGCCGGCGAACTTCCTCGACGTGGGCGGCGGGGCGACCGCCGAGAAGGTCACCGAGGCGTTCAAGATCATGCTGCGGAATCCCGGACTGAAGGCGATTCTGGTCAACATCTTCGGCGGCATCATGCGCTGCGACACCATTGCCGAAGGGGTGATCGCGGCGTGTCGGGCCGTCAGCCTGTCCGTCCCGCTGGTGGTGCGCATGAAGGGGACCAACGAGGACATCGGCAAGAAGATGCTGGCCGACTCCGGCTTGCCGATCATCAGCGCCGATACGATGGCGGAGGCGGCGCAAAAGGTGGTGGCTGCGGCGAAGTAGGGTCCTGCCAGGCGTCGAGCCCCGCGGCGCCCGATTGCTCGCAAACATCGAGGAAGAGATGAGCATCCTGATCGACAAGAACACCCGGGTGATGACCCAGGGAATCACCGGCAAGACCGGCCAGTTCCACACCAAGATGTGCAAGGCCTACGCCAATGGCGCGAACTGCTTTGTCGCCGGTGTCAACCCGAAGCGTGCCGGCGAGTCCTTCGAAGGCATTCCGATCTACGCCAGCGTCGCCGACGCGAAGGCCCAGGCGGGCGCCACGGTCTCCGTGGTCTATGTGCCGCCTGCGGGCGCCGCGGCCGCGATCTGGGAGGCGGTGGAAGCGGACCTGGACCTGGTGATCTGCATCACCGAGGGCATCCCGGTGCGTGACATGCTCGTCCTGCGCAACCGCATGCGCGCCGAGAACCGGCGCACCGTCCTGCTCGGCCCGAATTGCCCGGGCCTGATCACCCCGGAGGAGATCAAGATCGGCATCATGCCGGGCCACATCCACCGCAAGGGCCGCATCGGCGTGGTCTCCCGCTCCGGCACGCTGACCTACGAGGCGGTCGCGCAGCTCACCGAAATCGGGCTGGGACAGTCGTCCGCGGTCGGGATCGGCGGCGATCCGATCAACGGGCTCAAGCATATCGACGTGATGCGGATGTTCAACGACGATCCGGAAACCGACGCGGTGATCATGATCGGGGAGATCGGCGGCCCGGACGAGGTCAACGCCGCACGCTGGATCCGCGACAACATGAAGAAGCCCGTCGTCGGCTTCATCGCCGGTGTCACCGCGCCGCCCGGAAAACGGATGGGCCACGCGGGTGCGCTGATCTCGGGCGGAGAAGACACCGCCCAGGCGAAATTGGCCATCATGGAAGAGTGCGGCATCAGGACGACCAAGAATCCGTCCGAAATGGGCCGCCTGCTCAAGTCGATGGTGAAGGCGTAGCGCAGGCCCGGCGGCACAACAGGAGACATGCAATGAGTGTAGACAGCCCGGAATTCTGGCTCGCTTTGGGCCAGATCATCTGGATCAACATCATTCTTTCCGGCGACAACGCGGTCGTCATTGCGCTGGCGGCGCGCTCGCTTCCGCCCAAGCAGCAGCGGATGGCGATCCTCTGGGGTTCGGGAGCCGCGGTGGTGCTGCGGATCGTGCTGACCTTCCTGGCGGCCTTCCTGCTGAAGCTGCCCTACCTGCAGATCATCGGCGGGCTGCTGCTGCTGTGGATCGGCTTCCAGTTGCTGTCCGGCGAGGAAGAAGAGGGTGACGGTGGCGCCAAGGAGGGCGGCGGCAACCTCATGGTCGCCGTACGCACCATCCTGATCGCCGATCTGGTGATGAGCCTCGACAACGTGATCGCGGTTGCCCTGGCGGCCAAGGGGGACTTCACCCTGCTCGTCATCGGCCTGGCGATCAGCATTCCGCTGGTGATCTTCGGCAGCACCCTGATGATCAAGCTCATGGAGCGCTTCCCGGTGATCGTCACCCTGGGCGCGGCCCTGATCGGCTGGGTCGCCGGGGACGCGATTTCACACGACGTCGCCGTCAAGGCGTTCTTCGAGGCCAATTCCTGGCTGTCCTGGGTCCTGAAGGCCGGCTGCGCGATCTTCGTCGTCGTTGTCGGAAAGTGGCTTGCGGCGCGCGCGCACCGCAAGGCTCATGCGGCGCGAAGAGCGTAGCGCCGCCGTTGTCGACATCGACAGGGCGCCTCGTGGCGCCCTGTTGTTTTTGTGCCGCCGGGGAGCGGGCTTGGCGCCGATCAGACTTGATGGTCAACTGCAAGAACGCGTATCATCATCCTGTTTAATTGGCGAAATTCCGTACTTCGGCCCGGTTGACGTAGAATCGGCGGTTCCTGTGCAGGAGAGGGTGCCGTGGGGTTTGGGCCCGACGGAACTGCCACGTCGGGGCCGCACCGGCGGGTTTGATTGATTTGGGGGCGGTTGCGCCGCGGATCGGGCGTGCGCCTCAGGGGAAGCGAATGGCCAAACTCAAAGGGGATTTCTGGAAATCCGACTGGTTTCTGGGGTTGGCGATCGCGCTGGTGTTCTTTGTCGGCGTCTACGTGGTGGGCAGCGACCTGATGCGCAGCCTCGATCGCAAGGCCTATGACCTCGGCGTGCAGGCGTCCTCGAAGGCGCCCAACAACCAGATCGCGGTCATCGCCATCGACGACGAGAGCATCAAGAACATCGGTCGCTGGCCGTGGAGCCGCGATATCCACGCCAAGATGATCGACATGCTGGTGGCGGCCAAGGCGAAGGTCATCGGCCACACGGTATTCTTTTTCGAGCCGCAGCAGGATCCCGGGCTGGTCTACATCAACAAGCTGATCGACGTGTTCGGCAAGATCGGCGGGGGCCAGCCCCAACCGGCCGGTGCGCAAGGCGGCGACGGATCGCCGGCGCAGGCGCAAGCGGAATTCGGGCAGTTCGGCGCGCTCCTCAAGCAGGCCGAGGCCGACCTCAATACCGATCGCAAGCTTGCCGACAGCATGGGGCGCGCCAAGAGCGTGGTCCTCGCGAACGATCTGCGCGTCGGCGAGCCGCGCGGCAAGCCGGATAAGGAGTTGCCGCCGTATGTCGCCAACTTCACCCTGGTCGACAAGAATGGAACCGACATCATCCCGACCAGCCAGATCCAGTACCCGATCGAGATTCTTGGTGTCACCGCCGCCGCGCAGGGACATCTGACCCAGACGCCGGATGGCGACGGCGCGATTCGCGCCGAGCCGCTGCTGCTCCAGTACTACGATCGCTATGTGCCGTCGTTCGCGCTCATGGTGGCGGCGAAGTCGCTCAATCTGGGGATCGCCGACATCAAGGTTTCCTGGGGCGAGCAGCTGAAGCTCGGCAAGCTCGCGATCACCACCGATCGCGACGCCCGCATGCTCACCTACTTCTACAAGGATCGCGGCGACAAGCGCGCCTTCAAGGTCGACTCGTTCTTCGATGTGCTGTCGGGCAAGATCCAGGCGAGCGAATATGCGGGCAAGATCGTCCTCATCGGCGCCACGGCCGCCGGCGTCGGCAACAGTTTCACCACCCCGGTGTCGCCGGGGTTCGCACCGGTCGAGATCTCCGCGCACACGGTGTCGTCGATCCTTTCCGAGCACTTCTTCGTGTCTCCCTCGTGGTCGGCGTTCGTCGAGTTCCTGGTGTTCCTGCTGGTCGCCGCCTACCTCATCGCGCTTCTGCCGCGACTGAAGGCGCGTCCCGCCGCGATGATCACCCTTGCCATCCTGGTGCTGCTGCTGGCGACGCATTTCGCGCTGATGGTTTCCGCCGCGATCTGGATTCAGCTGATGGTCCCGGCAACGCTGCTCCTGGTCGGCCACCTGCTGCTGACCACGAAACGCTTCATCGTCACCGAGGCCGGCAAGCAGAAGTCCGACGTCGAATCGGCCGAATCGAACCGGATGCTCGGACTGGCCTTCCAAGGCCAGGGTCAGCTCGACATGGCCTTCGACAAGTTTCGCAAGGTGCCCTTTGACGGGGCGCTGATGGACAACCTGTACAACCTTGCGCTTGACTTCGAGCGCAAGCGGCAGTTCAACAAGGCGCAGGCGGTCTACGAGCACATGGCCACCTACGATCCGAAGTTCAAGGACCTGGAACAGAAGATCGTCCGGGCCAAGAATCTGTCGGAGACGGTCATTCTCGGCGGCGCCTCGGGGCGCACCAACACCAGCATCCTCGACGGCGCCGGTGCGGGCGAAAAGCCGATGCTCGGCAGGTACCAGATCGAGAAGGAACTGGGCAAGGGTGCGATGGGCGTGGTCTATCTGGGGCGGGATCCCAAGATCAGCCGGGTGGTGGCGATCAAGACGATGGCCCTGTCGCAGGAGTTCGAGGCGGACGAACTCGACGAGGCGAAGTCGCGATTCTTCCGCGAGGCCGAGACCGCGGGCCGGCTCAACCACCCGCACATCGTCACCATCTATGACGCGGGCGAGGAGCACGACCTGTGCTTCATCGCCATGGAGCTGCTCAAGGGCAAGGACCTGGTGCCGTTCACCAAGCCCGAGACCCTGCTGCCGATTCCGCGCGTGGTGTCGATCACCGCGCGTGTCGCCGACGCGCTTGGCTATGCGCATCGGCAGAATGTGGTTCACCGGGACATCAAGCCGGCGAACATCATGTACGACCTCGAGTCCGACAACCCCAAGGTGACCGACTTCGGCATCGCCCGGGTGACCGATTCGTCGAAGACCAAGACCGGCATGGTGCTGGGCACGCCGTCCTACATGTCGCCCGAGCAGCTCTCCGGCAAGAAGGTCGACGGGCGATCCGATCTGTTCTCGCTTGCCGTGAGCCTGTATCAGATGCTGTGCGGGCACCTGCCGTTTGTCGGCGACTCGATGGCGCAACTGATGTTCAAGATCGCCAACGAGGATCCGGTCGACATTCGCACCCTGAATCCGGCGGTGCCCGAAGGGCTCGCCGACGTGCTGCGCCGCGCGATGGCCAAGGACGCCGACCAGCGATTCCAGACCGGCGAGGAGTTCGCCGCCGCGCTGCGTCCGTTCGGCGAGACGCCATCGACCGCAACCGGCATGAACATCCCTGCGGCCCAGCGCTCCGGCGGTACGGCCCCGCCGACACAGTCGATTCCTGCGGCCGCCCCGGCGCAGCCGGCCGCGCCCAATCCGCACGCTGGAGGAACGGTTGTTCTCCAGGCCGCACCCGTTGCGCCGGCCGCTGCCGCGCCAACGCCATCGGCGCCGGCGGCGCCAGCCGCGAGCCCCGCGCCGGCTGCCAGTGCGCATGCCGGCGAGACCGTCATCCTGCAGGCGCCGGCGGATGCCGACAAGACCGTCATCCTGCAGGCGCAGCCGCCGGCGGGCGCGACGAAGCCGGCACCTGCGTCGCCCGCCAAGCCGCCGCCCGACGTCGATATCTCCCTGTAAGGCAAGCGCATGAACCTCGCAGACGCGATCGAGATCGTCGGCCATTCCGATCCGGGGATGGTGCGGTCCCACAACGAGGACTCGATCGCCAACGATGCCCGCAACGGTCTGGCCATCCTGGCTGACGGCATGGGCGGCTACAACGCCGGCGAGGTCGCCAGCGGCATGGCGACCACGGTGCTCATGACGGAACTGCAGGCGGCGATCGGTCAGCGCGCGCCGTTCGAGCCGGACCCGGAAAGTGGTGCCGAATTGCGCACCCACGCGGCGCGCATGCTGCGGGAACAGATTGCCAAGGCCAACCATTCGATCTTTTCCGCGGCGCAATCGCAGCCGCAGTACTCAGGCATGGGCACCACGCTGGTGGTCGCGTTGTTCTATGACAACAAGGTGACCGTCGCGCACATCGGCGATTCGCGCCTGTACCGGCAGCGCGCGGGCGAATTCGCGCAGATCACCCGCGATCACTCGTTGCTGCAGGAGCAGATCGACAGCGGCATGATCACGCCGGAAGAGGCCAAGCATTCGCAGAACAAGAATCTCGTCACGCGGGCACTCGGCATCGACCCGACAGTCGAGGCCGAGATCCACGATTACGAGACGCGTCCGGGCGACATCTACCTGTTGTGCTCCGACGGCCTGTCCGACATGGTGCCCGACGAGGAGATCGCCCTGACGCTCGAAACGCTCGGCGGCAACCTCAATTTGGCCGCGCAGCAGCTCGTTCAAATGGCCAATGACAACGGTGGGCGTGATAACGTATCGGTGCTGCTCGTGAAGGTTCTGCGGGAATACCCTGCCGCCAGGGGCTTGTTCGGCAGGTTTCTCAGGTGGTTCAAGTAAACTTACGCGATCGCAGGTCGCTTAGGCGTCAACAGCGAAAGAGAAAAAGGAACGTGCTATGGCGAAGCTAATCCTCAGCATGGACGGGCTGGTGCTCAAGGAAATCACCTTGACGAAGGAGCGCACCACCATCGGCCGCAAGCCGCACAACGACATCCAGATCGACAATCTGGCGGTGTCCGGCGAGCATGCTGTGATCGTCACGATCCTCAACGATTCTTTCCTTGAAGACCTCGGCTCGACCAACGGCACGCTGGTCAACGGCGCGCCGATCAAGAAGCACTTTCTCCAGCCGAACGACGTGATCGAACTGGGCAAGTACAAGCTCAAGTACATCAACGAGCAGCCCAAGGCTGCGGCGGCGGCCGACTTCGAGAAGACCATGGTGTTGCGCCCCGGTTCGATGCCGCGGCCGGCACCGGTGGCCGCGGCGGCGCCTGCCGCGGCGCCTGCGGCGATGGCCACGGCAGCGATGCAGGCGGCTGCGCCTGTCGCCCCACCTCCACCGGCCGCCCCGGCCCGGCAGGGCGCCATCCAGTTGCTCTCGGGGGCGAACGTCGGCAAGGAGTTGTTGCTGACCAAGGCGCTCACCACGCTGGGCAAGCCGGGCGTCCAGGTCGCGGTGATCACCCGGCGTCCGCAGGGTTACTTCATCACCCACGTCGAAGGCGCGAACTTCCCGATCGTCAACGGCAAGACACTGGATGCCCAGGCGCATCCTCTCAACGACCATGACGTCGTGGAGATAGCCGGCACGAAAATGGAGTTTTTCTACAAGTAGTCGGGCGGCGCCGCCGCGGCAGGCGGCCAGCGCGGGCGTGACGCCCGAGGGGAGACGCGACAGTGAAGCAGCACATCGTCCGCATCGGGCTCGGGCTTCTGGTGCTGTCGCTTTTCCTGGTGCATGCGGCTGAGTTCTTCAACATCCGCATCATCTCCCAGCTCGACGCGATCATCTACGATGCGCGCGTTCGTCTCACCATGCCGGCGACGCCGGACGAGCGCATCGTCATCCTCGATATCGACGAGAAGAGCCTGGGCAAGCTCGGCCGCTGGCCCTGGAGCCGGGACAAGATGGCCGAGCTCATCGACAAGCTGTTCACCCAGTACGGCGTGGTGATGGTGGGCTTCGACGTGGTCTTTGCCGAGCCCGATGTCAGTTCGGGGATCCGGACGCTGGAGTCGCTGGCGCGCGACGGTGCGCTCAAGGACAACGAACAGTTTCGCGGCGAACTCGAGCGGCTGCGGCCGGCGCTCGACTACGACGCGCGCTTTGCCAAGGCGATGGCCGGCAAGCCGGTCGTCCTCGGCTACTACCTGTCGTCCGAGGACAACGCGGAAAAGAGCGGGACGCTGCCGCCGCCGGTGATGCCCAGCGGCACCTTCAAGGGCCGCACCATCGATTGGTTCAAGTGGAACGGGCACGGCGCCAATCTCGAGGTTTTTCAGAAGTCGGCGCTCGCCTCCGGCCTGTTCAACCCGATCGTCGATCTCGACGGGGTGGTGCGTCGCGTGCCGATGATTTCGGAGTACGAGGGCGGTTACTACGAGTCGCTCTCGCTGGCGATGTTCCGTGCGCTGCTGGGGTCGCCGAATCTCGAGCCCGGGTATCCGCCCGAGCGCTTCCTGTCCAAGAACTACCAGGGACTCGAGTGGCTCGAGATGAAGTCCAATACGGGGTCGGGCGTGCGCGCGTTTCGCATACCGGTCGACAAGACCGTCAGCGCCCTGGTGCCGTATCGCGGACGCGGTGGTCCGAAGGGCAACTCGTTCCGCTACATTTCGCTGGCCGACGTCTATGAAGGCAAGGTCGCTCAGGCCGACCTGAAGGGAAAGATCGCCCTGTGGGGAACCACGGCTCCAGGCTTGCTGGACCTGCGCTCCACGCCAGTGGGGGAGGCCTACCCCGGGGTGGAGATCCACGCCAACCTCCTGTCGGGGATGATGTCGCAGAACTTCAAGGAGCGCCCGCCTTTCACGCTCGGCGCCGAGGTGCTTCTGCTTTCGTTCGGCGGCATCGTGCTTGCGCTCCTGCTGCCTTTCCTGTCGCCGATGCGCGCGACCGGCGTCGCCATCGCCGGCATGCTCCTGATCATCGGCTTCAACTACTTTGTCTACACGAGGATGGACCTCGTGCTGCCGCTGGCGGCCTCCCTTCTGCTGACCGCGGCCTTGTTCACCCTCAACATGGCCTACGGCTATTTTGTGGAGTCGCGCAGCAAGCGGGAATTCACGGCACTGTTCGGCCAGTACGTCCCGCCCGAACTGGTCGACGAGATGGCGCGCGATCCAAGCAAGTACAGCATGGAACCGAAGGCGGCGGACCTGACGATCCTGTTCTCCGATGTGCGCGGCTTCACCACGATCTCGGAAAGCCTCTCGCCGGGCGACCTTGCTTCCTACATCAACGACTATCTGACCGGCATGTCGGCGGTGATCTCGAAGAATCGTGGCACCCTCGACAAGTACATCGGCGATGCGGTGATGGCATTCTGGGGGGCGCCGGTGCCGGACGCAGAGCATGCGCGCCAGGGCGTCCTGACGGCGCTGGAAATGCAGAAGGCTGCGGCCGAACTCAACGAGAAGTTCCGCGCCAAGGGTTGGCCGACGCTGAAGATCGGCATCGGCGTGAATTCAGGGAATGTCCGTGTCGGCGACATGGGATCCAAAGTGCGCAAGGCGTACACCGTGATGGGCGATCCGGTCAACCTGGCGTCGCGCCTGGAAGGTCGGACCAAGGAGTATGGGGTCGGGATCCTGGTCGGAGAAGCGACGGAGAAGGTGGTCAAGGACGTGATCTTCAAGGAACTTGACCGCATTCGCGTCAAGGGCAAGAACGAGCCGGTGGCGATCTACGAACCGCTGTGCATGGAATCCGAGGCGGACAAGAAGCTCAAGGACGAGCTGAAGATCTGGCGGGACGCGCTGAAGGCCTATCGGGCCCAGGCCTGGGATCAGGTCGAGATGAACCTTCTCAACCTGCAGCGCATGAATCCTGACTGCTATTTGTACGAGAAGTACGCCGAGCGCGTGATACAGTTCCGCAGGAATCCGCCGGGCCCGAACTGGGACGGCGTGACCACCTTTGACGAGAAATAGGTCCTTCTGCGCGGCGTCGATCAGATGAAAGTAAAGGTCCTCGGCTGTTCCGGCGGCATCGGCGGCAAGCACCTGCGCACGACGGCGCTGCGCGTCGACAACGACGTGCTCATCGACGCGGGCACGGGCGTGGCCGACCTGTCGCTCACCGAACTGTCGATGATCGACCACATCTTCCTGACCCATTCGCATCTCGACCACATCGCCACCATCCCGTTCATCGTCGACACCGTCGGGGCGATGCGCGACAAGCCGCTGACGATCTACGGCATCGAGGAAACGCTCGACACGCTCAAGAAGCACATCTTCAACTGGAGCGTCTGGCCGGATTTCACGGCGATTCCGACCGCGGATGTGCCGTTCATGCGCTACGAGCGCATTCGCGTCGGGCAGAAGCTGGTCATCGACGGGCGGACGTTCACGGCCCTGCCGGCCAATCACACGGTGCCGGCGGTCGGGTACCAGATCGACAGCGGCAAGAATTCGCTGGTATTCACCGGCGACACCTACATCAACGATCCGCTCTGGAAGATCGTCAACCGCCTGCCCAACCTGAAATACCTGGTCATCGAAACCGCGTTCTGCAATCGCGAGAAGCAGCTGGCGATCGCCTCCAAGCACCTGTGCCCGAGCCTGCTGGCCGAGGAACTCGCGAAGCTCGAACGGTCTGCCGAGATCTTCATCACCCACCTGAAGCCGGGCGAGATCGAGCTGACGATGCAGGAAATCGAGGAATTCGCCGGCGACTACAAGCCGCGCATGCTGCAGAACGGCCAGGTTTTCGAGTTCTGACTGCCCCATGACCGACACCGGCGTGACAGAGGAACTGCTGCGGCGTTTCGAGCCGCTCGGATCGCTATCGCCGGCGCGGCTGAAGGAATTCGCCGACCTTTGCTACGTCGACCATTGCGATGCCGGCGTCGACCCGTTCCAGGGGCACGATATCGGATCGCAACTGGCGTTTCTCGCCAAGGGGGAACTGCGGCTGCTCTTCGCCGACGGCAGCAGCGAAACCGTCGTTGCCGGCAGTCCCGCGGCGAAGGCCTCGCTGGCGCGCCGCAAGCCGGTTGTCTCCGGACTGGCGCTGACCCCGCTCGAGATCATCCGCATCGACCGCGATCTCCTCGACATCATGCTGACCTGGGATCAGCTCGCCGAGTTCGACGCGACGCGGACCGGCCGGCTGAAGGTGCTGGCCCAGGAGGAAGCGCCGGCGCTGCCGCAGTGGAAGGTGATGTCCGGCGTCTTCTCGATGTCCAACCTGCGCAGCGGCGCCTTCGCGAACCTGCCGCCGGCGCATATCGCGGAGCTCCTCAACCGTTTCGCGCGCCTCGAAGTGAATCAGGGGGACGTGATCATCCGCGAGGGCGACGAGGGCGACTACTATTACGTGATCGAGTCGGGCCGGGCGGTCGTCACGCGCCTGGTGGGCGGGGTGGTGGTGAACCTGGCCGACCTGAAGAGCGGCGACGCGTTCGGCGAGGAGGCCCTGGTATCCGATGCCAAGCGCAACGCGACGGTGACCATGAAGCTGCCGGGCGTCCTGCTGCGCCTGGCCAAGCACGATTTCGTTGCGCTCCTCAAGGAGCCGCTGCTCAATCGCATCAGCCATGAGACCGCCGCCGCCAAGGTGGGCGGCGGCGCGCAGTGGCTCGACGTTCGCTATCCGTCGGAATTCCAGTATGACCGGCTGCCGGGGGCGATCAACATCCCGCTGGCCGAAATCCGCAACGCGTTCAACGTGCTGGACAAGTCGCGCGAGTATGTCGTCTACTGCCAGAGCGGCCGGCGCAGCGCGGCGGCCGCATTCCTGCTCGCCCACCGCGGCTTCAAGGTATTCTTGCTCGACGGCGGGTTGTGGGCCGGCCGCAAGGCGGCCTGAGATGGCCAAGCCTGACATTTTCTGTGGCGCCGCCGTGAACCGGGCGCGTCCGACGTGGAGCCGATCATGAGCGCTGTACTGAGTCCGAAGCCGGCCGCGCAGCCCGCCGACGTCAATCTCAAGCTCAATTTCCAGAAGAACCTGCAGACGGTCACCAACCGCATTCACGCGACGAACAACGTCGACGAGATCATGCTGGAGGTGAGTCTGGAGATCTGCAACCTGTTCAACGCCGACCGGCTGACGATCTATACCGTCGGCGAGGACAAGGCGTCGATCATCTCGAAGGTCAAGACCGGGCTCAACTCCTTCAAGGATCTCAAGCTGCCGATCGCGGAGCACAGCATCGCCGGCTATGTCGCGCTGTCGAAGAAGCTCATCAATATCCGCGACGTCTACGATGACGCGGAACTGAAGACGCACAACCCCAACCTGCGCTTCCTCCAGGAGGTCGACAAGCGCACCGGGTACCGCACCAAGCAGGTGCTCTGCGCGCCGGTCGTCGACGCGCAGTCGGGCGACCTGATCGGCGTCGTCCAGATCATCAACAACAAGTCGGGCCAGCCGTTCGGTCAGCTCGAGGAAGAGGGCGCGATCGGCCTGACGCAGACGCTGGCGATCGCGTTCCGCCAGCGCCAGAAGGCCGCCCAGCCGGTCAAGACCAAGTACGACTACCTGGTCGCCGACGCGGTGCTCTCGGCGCAGGAGTTCGAGCTGGCGACGCGTTCGGCGCGGCGCAAGGGAATCGACGTCGAGGATGTGCTGATCGGCGAGTTCCAGGTCAAGGTGCCGGCGCTCGGCGCCGCGCTGTCCAAGTTCTTCGGCGTGCCTTACGAGGGATACAAGGCCGATCGCGTCAAGCCGGCGGATCTTCTCAAGAACCTCAAGCGCGATTACGTCGAGTCGAGCCAGTGGGTGCCGGTCGACGACGCCAAGGAAGGCCTGGTCGTGCTTTGCCTGGATCCCGAGCGCGTGCGCAGCTCGCGCATCGTCAACAACATCTTCCCGCGCGCCTCCAAGGTGGTCTACAAGGTGACCACCGCCACCGAGTTCAAGCAGACCCTCAACCTGTTCTTCGGCGAGGATGTCAGCGGCGGCGACATCGACTCGATCCTCGGCGCGATCACCGACGGTGACGACGAGCCGATCGTCGACACCGGCGACGATGTCAACGCGGCCGCGGACAACGAGCTGGTCAAGCTGGTCAACAAGATCATCATCGACGCCTACCACCAGGGCGCGTCGGACATCCACATCGAGCCCTATCCGGGCAAGGCGAAGACGGAGATCCGGTTCCGCAAGGACGGCTCGCTCGGACCCTACATCGAGATCCCGGCGAGCTACCGAAACGCGATCGTCGCGCGCATCAAGATCATGTGCGACCTCGACATCTCGGAGAAGCGCCGCCCGCAGGACGGCAAGATCAAGTTCAAGAAGTACGGCCCGCTCGACATCGAGCTGCGCGTCGCGACCATCCCCACCGCCGGCGGCGTCGAGGACGTCGTCATGCGGATCCTGGCGGCCGGCGAGCCCATCCCGCTCGACAACCTCGGCGTCACCAAGAAGAACCTCGAGGCGCTCAAGAAGACCGTCTCCAAGCCGTACGGGCTGTTCTTCGTCTGCGGCCCGACCGGCTCCGGCAAGACCACCACGCTGCACTCGGTGCTCGGGTTCCTCAATACGCCCGACACCAAGATCTGGACGGCGGAGGACCCGGTCGAGATCACCCAGAAGGGGCTGCGCCAGGTGCAGGTCAACAAGAAGGCGGGGCTCGATTTCGCCGTGGTGATGAAGGCCTTCCTGCGTGCCGATCCCGACATCATCATGGTCGGCGAGATGCGCGACGCGGAGACCACCGGCACCGGCATCGAAGCATCGCTGACCGGCCACCTGGTGTTCGCCACGCTGCACACCAACAGCGCGCCCGAGGCGGTGATCCGCCTGCTCGACATGGGCATGGACCCGTTCAACTTCGCCGATGCGCTGCTCGGCATCCTCGCGCAGCGTCTCGCGAAGCGCCTGTGCAAGGAATGCAAGGAGCCGTACAACCCCGACGCGAACGAGCTCAAGTCGTTCATCACCGAGTACGCCGAGGAACTGGTCAAGACGCCGGCCTGGAAGCAGGATCCGCAGGGGCAGTTCAAGAAGCTCTACGACTACTGGCTGCAGGAATACGGCAAGGACGGCAAGCTGACGCTGTACCGGGCCAAGGGCTGTGACAAGTGTGGCGGCAGCGGCTACAAGGGCCGGGTCGGGCTGCACGAGCTGATGGTGGCCTCCGAGCGCGTCAAGAAGCTGATCCAGGAGAAGGCGCGCGTCGCCGACATCTTCGTCACCTCGGTCGAGGACGGCATGAGCACGCTGAAGATGGACGGCATGGAGAAGGTGCTCATGGGCGTGACGGACATCAAGCAGGTCCGCACGGTCTGCATCAAGTAGCGCAGGCGTGCCGCAGCGCACGACCCTCGTGGCCACCGTCGAAGACCTGTTCACCCGCCTTGAGCAACTCAATGCGGTGGGTGCCGCGCTCTCGCAGGAGCGCGACATCAATGCCCTGCTCGAGAAGATCCTGCGCGCCGCCAAGGGCATCACCAATGCCGACGGCGGAACGCTCTACCGCCTGCTCGACGGCGAGCGCCTGCAGTTCGAGATCGTGCTCAACGACTCGCTCGGAATCGCCCTCGGCGGCACGACCGGCAAACCGATCTCCTTCTATCCGATCAAGCTCTACGACGAGGCGAATGCGCCCAACATGTCGATGGTGGCCGCCTACGCGGCGCTGACCGGGAAGGCGGTCAACATCGCCGACGCCTACACCGCGGACGGCTTCGACTTCTCCGGCACGCGCAATTTCGACAAGAAGACCGGCTATCGCTCCACGTCGTTCCTCACGATTCCGATGCGGGACCACGAGAACGAGATCATCGGCGTCCTGCAGCTGCTCAATCGCATCGACCCGGCCACCCGCGAGGTGACGCAGTTCTCCGACGCCGACCAGCGGCTCGCCGAGAGCCTGGCGTCGCAGGCGGCGATCGCCCTCACCAACCGCAACCTGATACTGCAGCTCGAGCAGCTGTTCGAGTCGTTCATCAACGTGATGAACACCGCGATCGACGAGAAGTCGCCGTATACCGGCGGGCACTGCCAGCGCGTGCCGACGCTGACCATGATGCTCGCCGAGGCGGTCACCGCGACCGAGGTCGGGCCGTTGCGCGACTTCGCGATGACCGAGAAGGATCGCTACGAGCTGAAGATCGCCGGCCTGCTGCACGATTGCGGCAAGGTCACCACGCCGGTGCACGTGGTCGACAAGGCGACCAAGCTGCAGACCCTGTTCGACCGGGTGCACATGATCGACACCCGCTTCGAGGTGCTCCGGCGCGACGCGGAGATCGACCTGCTGCGCGGTCGGATCGACGCGGCGACCCATGCCGAGCGGCTGCGCCGCCTCGAGGACGACCGCGCGTTCGTGCGGCGCGTCAACATCGGCGGCGAGTTCATGCGCGACGAGGACGTCGCCCGGGTGCGCGAGATCGCCGCCCGCCGCTGGATCGACGTCGACGGCGAGGATGCGCCGTTCCTCACCGAGGACGAGGTCAAGAACCTGACCGTGCGCGCCGGCACGCTGACGCAGGAAGAGCGCGAGGTGATCAACTACCACATCGTCGCGACCATCAAGATGCTCGAGGCGCTGCCGTGGCCGAAGCACCTGAGGAACGTGCCGGAGTACGCGGGCGGCCACCACGAGCGCATGGACGGCAAGGGCTACCCGAAGGGGCTCCGGCGCGAGCAGATGAGCGTGCAGGCCCGGGTGATGGGCATCGCCGACATCTTCGAGGCGCTGACCGCGCCGGACCGGCCCTACAAGAAGGGCAAGACGCTGACCGAATCGCTCGAGATCCTGGGCAAGTTCAAGCTCAACGGGCACATCGATCCCGACCTCTTCGACGTGTTCATCCGCGAGAAGGTCTATCTCAAATACGCCCAGCAGTTCATGCGGCCGGAGCAGATCGACGCCGTCGATCCGGCCAGGATCCCCGGCTACGCCGGCTGAGCGACCGCCGGCCGGTCAGCCGCCCGCCGACGGCCGGCGCGTGATGTAGACGATCAGCGCTTCGGTGGCCACCTCGACGAATTTCTCGTTGTAGCCCATTTCCTTCAGTTCCCACTGGAAGGTGTTGCCGAGCGCGGCCTTCTTGAACATGCCGAGCTTCTTCTCGTCCTTGAACTGCGCGGCCTTTTCGCAGACCTCCTCGATGACCGCGGTCAGCCGCTTGGGGTTGACCAGGCGCTGCGGGTCGTTCGCCATTGCCGGCGGAAACCGCTTCAAGATTTCCTGGGCGAGCGACTTCGCGAACTCCTCGAGTTCCTTGCCGCCGAAAATGTTGAGTGCCATGGTGCGCCTCGCGCGTTGAGGGGTGCCGAGGCATTCTAGCCCGGATGATTCGCCCTCGCAGCGCGGCGCGACCGGGCGCGCGACCGAACCGCCGCCGGTCCGTTCCCGCCCGCGCGCGGCGCCGGCTATTCGCGCCGGTTACTTCGCGAATAATCGCGTCTTATGGCGGGCCGGTTGCGAAACTCCTCCGGCGCCGTGACAATCGGCCCATTCCCATCCGGAGCCGAGCGACATGCGCGCGCCGCCGCTGGACCTGCGTCTTCTCGAGGTGTTCGAGGCCATTCATATCGAGAAGAGCCTCACCAACGCCGCCCTGCGGCTGGCGATGACGCAGCCGGCGGTGAGCCAGTCGCTGACCAAGATGCGCGCGCACTTCGGCGACCAGCTTTTCGTCCGCACCGCGGCCGGCATGGAACCGACCCCGCGGGCCAAGGAACTGTTCGCCTCGGTGTCGGTGATCCTGCGCGAGGCGCGCGAATCCCTGGTCGCACGCCCGGCGTTCGATCCGCGCGTCTCCGAGCGCGAATTCGTCATCGCCACCACCGACCTGGGGGCGGCCGCGCTGATCCCGCCGCTGGTGGCGGCGGCGCGCGAGCGCGCCCCGCTCGCGCGCCTCGTGAGCGTCAACGCGGACGGCCGCGACCTGGGCGAGGAACTCGCCGGCGGCGACGTCTCGCTGGCGATCGGCAATTTCCCGGTCCTGCAGGCAGGCATCTACCAGCAGGGCCTCTATCAGGAGAGCTATGCGCTCCTCGCGAGCCGCGAGCGTGCCGCCGCCGGCTGCGTGACGGTCGAGGAGTTCCGCGAAGCCCGTCACGTCATCGTCAGCGCCGGCAGTTCCGGGCATTTCCACGCCGAGATCGAGAAGCGGCTCGCGGCGATGATTCCGCCCGACCATGTGGCGGCGCGGGTGTCGAGCTTCCTCGTGGCGCCGCTGGTCGCGCGCGGCACCGACCTCCTGCTGACCGTGCCGCGGCGGGTGGCCGCGATCTATGCGCCGCTGCTCGATCTGGAGGAGATGCCGCTGCCGCTCGAGCTGCCGGACTATCCGATCACG
The DNA here is from genome assembly GCA_016790695.1 of Burkholderiales bacterium. Classification (GTDB taxonomy): domain Bacteria; phylum Pseudomonadota; class Gammaproteobacteria; order Burkholderiales; family JAEUOS01; genus JAEUOS01. Next base: position 20,610 of record JAEUOS010000015.1, on the reverse strand, counting down.
CAGTACTGGCACGCGCGCTTTCATCATGATCCGGCCATCGTCTGGCTGCGCGGGCTGGTCTTCGACCTGTTCTCCGACGGCGGTGCGCGCGCGCAGCCCGCCGCCGCGCCTGTGGGCGCACGGTGCGCATGATGCGCGCGCGGTATCTCCAGCCCGGATCGCTGCCCGAGGCCCTGGCGGCGCTGGATGGCGGCGGCACGATCCTCGCGGGCGGCACCGATTTCCACCCCGCGCGCGACGCCCGCGCGGCTGCCGAGGACATCATCGACATCACGCGCATTCCCGAGCTGCGCCGCATCGAGGCCGGAACGCACGCGGTACGCATCGGCGCCACCGTGACCTGGAGCGACGTGGCTGCCGCGTCGCTGCCGCCGGCCTTCGATGGCCTGAAGGCGGCGGCGCGCGAAGTCGGCGGCGCGCAGATCCAGAACGTCGGCACGGTGGCCGGCAATCTGTGCAATGCCTCGCCGGCGGCCGACGGCGTTCCCGCGCTGCTCGCGCTCGATGCGCGGGTCGAGCTCGCGTCGCGCGCGGGAACGCGGAGCATTTCGCTCGCGCAGTTTTTGCTCGGTCCGCGGCGCACGGCGCGCGCGCCGGACGAGCTGGTCACGGCGGTGATCGTGCCGGCCTGGCCGCCGGGCGCGCGCGGCAGCTTCCTCAAGCTCGGGCACCGGCGCTACCTGGTGATCTCGATCGCGATGGTGTCCGCCGTCGTCGCCTGCGACGCCACCGGGCGGGTGACACGTGCGGCCGTCGCCGTCGGCGCCTGCTCGGCCGTCGCGCGCCGTCTGCCGGCGCTGGAGGCCCGGTTGCCGGGCATGCCCGGCACGGCGGCACCCGAGAGCGTGCAGGCATCGGACCTCGACGTGCTCGCGCCGATCGACGATGTGCGCGGCACGGCGGAATACCGCATCGAGGCGGCGCGGGTGCTGGTGCGGCGCGCCCTTGCGCAGGTGGTCGCATGAATCGACCCTCGGACCTGCCGGCCCAGGCGTTGACTGCCGTCGCGCTCACCGTCAACGGACGGCAGGTCGAGCTGCATTGCGCGCCTGCCAAGCGTCTCGCCTATGCCCTGCGCGAGGAGCTGGGCCTCACCGGCACCAAGCTCGGCTGCGACGCGGGCGACTGCGGCGCCTGCACGGTGCTCGTCGACGGCAGGCAGGCCTGCGCCTGCCTGATGCCGGTCGCCCAGGCTGCGGGCCGGACGGTCGTGACGGTCGAGGGCCTGGCGCCGGACGGCCGGCTCAACCGCCTGCAGCGCGCGTTCCTGCGCCACGGAGCCGCGCAGTGCGGCATCTGCACGCCGGGCATGCTGATGGCGGCCACCGACCTGCTGACCCGCAATCCGACGCCGACCGAAGCCGAGGTGCGCGACGCGCTCGGCGGCGTGCTGTGCCGGTGCACCGGGTATCGCAAGATCATCGACGCGGTACTCGCGACGGCGACGGCCGAATCCGACGCGGCGCCGCCTGCGGCGGGCAATGCGGTCGGACATCGCCTGCCGCGCCTGGACGGACCCGCCAAGGTGACCGGTACCGAGGCGTTCGGGGCCGATCGCGCCCCCGCCGGCGCCCTGTTCCTGCGCGTCATCCGCTCGCCGCATCCGCGCGCCCGGTTCACCATCGGGGATCTCGCGGCGTTCTGCCGGTCTCATCCGGCCGTGGAAGGCGTGATCACCGCGGCCGACGTGCCGGAGAACAGCTTCGCGGTCTTCCCGACACCGAAGGACCAGCCGGTGCTTGCCGACGGCCACGTGCGCTTTCGCGGCGAGGCGGTGCTCGGGCTGATCGGCGAGGAAACCGCGATCCGCGCGATTCCTGCAGAGGCCGTGCCGATCGCGTGGGAGGTTCTGCCCGCGCTGGAGACGCCGGAGCAGGCGCTTGCGGCCACCGGGGACTGGCTGCACGAGTTTGCGCCCGAGAATGTCTTGTGTCGCGGGCGCGTGGTCCGGGGCGATGCGCACGGCGCCCTCGCCGGCGCCGCCTTCACTGCCGAGGGCGAGTTCCGCACCGGCCATGTCGAGCACGCCTATATCGAGCCCGAGGCCGGCTACGCGGAAGTGTTCGACGACGGCGGGCGCACCCGGGTGCGCGTCTGGGCCTGCACCCAGACGCCCTACATGGACAAGGAGGAGGTCGCGCGCGTGCTCAGGCTCGCCCCGGCCGACGTCCAGGTGGTGCCGTCGGCGATCGGCGGCGGCTTCGGCGGCAAGCTCGACGTCTCCGTGCAGCCGCTGCTGGCCGTGGCGGCATGGAAGATGCGCCGGCCGGTCCGCATGGTCTACACGCGCGCCGAGTCGATGGTCTCGACCACGAAGCGCCATCCGGCGCGCATCCGCGCGCGGCTCGGCTGCGACCGCAATGGCCATCTGGTGGCGGTGGACTTCGCGGGGGACTTCAACACCGGCGCCTATGCCTCCTGGGGCTCGACGGTGGCCAACCGGGTGCCCGTGCATGCGAGCGGCCCGTACGCGGTGCCCAACGTGCGCGCCCTGACGCGCGCGGTGTTCACCCACAACGCCATCGCGGGCGCGTTTCGCGGCTTCGGCGTGCCGCAGGCATGCATCGCCACCGAGGCGCTGATGGACGACCTGGCGATGCAGTGCGGCCAGGACCGGCTCGCGTTCCGGCTGCGCAACGCGCTGCGCGCCGGCGGCGTGACCGCCACCGGCCAGACCCTGACGGCCAGCGTCGGCATGGCGCGCTGCCTCGAGGTTCTGGCACCGGCGTGGCAGGGGGCGCTCGACGCGGTCGGCGTGCGCAACCAGGCGGCGGCCGGCACCCCGCTGCGCCACGGCGCCGGCATCGCCTGCATGTGGTACGGCATCGGCAATACCGTCATCGCCAATCCGTCGACGATGACCATCGGCCTCAACCGGCGCGGCCGCTTCATGCTCTACAACGGCGCCCAGGAGATCGGGCAAGGCACCTATACGATCATGCCGCAGATCGCCGCCGATGCGCTCGGCGTGCCGGTGACGCTGATCGACCAGATCCACGGCGACACCGACCGCACCGAAGACGCCGGCAAGTCGTCGGCCTCGCGCCAGACCTTCGTCTCCGGCAACGCCGCGCGCCTGGCGGCACTCGACCTCCGTCGCCGGCTGTGCGAGATGATCGGACTGACGCCCGCCGCGGCGCTGGAACTGGACGGCACCACCCTGGTCGGCCGCGAGGCGGGCGTGGTCAGGCGCCTGGAGATCGGTGCGCTCGCGACCGATGCGCGCGGCGACGTCGCGTCCGGACGCGGCACGTTCAACCCGCCCACCGTGCCGCTCGACGCCGACGGCCAGGGGGTGCCGTATGCGACCTACGGATTCGCCGCCCAGATCGCCGAAGTCGAGGTCGACGTCGAACTCGGCACCGTGCGGGTGCTGCACGTTCACGCCGCCCACGACGTCGGGCGCGCGATCAATCCGACCCTGGTCGAGGGGCAGATCCATGGCGGCATCGCCCAGGGGCTGGGCCTGGCGCTGATGGAGGAGTACGTCAGCGGCAGGACCGACAACCTGCACGACTACCTGATCCCGACCGCGGGCGACATCCCGCCGATCACCACGTTCATCGTCGAGGACCCGGAGCCGATCGCGCCGTATGGCGCCAAGGGTGTCGGCGAGCCGGCACTGATCGCCACCGCGCCGGCGATCTTCGGCGCGATCCGGCATGCCACCGGCGTGCGGGTCGACACGGCGCCATGCACGCCGGACCGTCTGCTGCGCCTTCTCCGGGGCGGCGCGCGGTGATGGCGCGCCAGACCCGACCCCGCGCGATCCGGCAGGAGGACTTCGGACAGCCATGAACACCACCCATGCGGACCCCACGACCGGCATCGAGCCGGCGCCCGCCGAGCGCGGCGCCGGCAAGATCGTCTGCAACGCGTGCCCGGTGCTGTGCAACATCAGCGAGGGACGGCTCGGCGCCTGCGATCGCTACGCCAATCGGCAGGGCGTTCTGACCCGCCTCGATCCGCTGGTGCTGACCGCCCGCGCCGTCGACGCGCAGGGCGAACTGGTCGCCTTCGACGGCAAGCCCTGGGACGGCAACCCGCTCGACAACCCGCCGGTCGCTCCCGCCGTGCCGGTGTTCGTCACCGGCATCGGCTCGACCACCACCTATCCCGACTACAAGCCCGCACCGTTCATCGTCGCCGCCAGGCATGCCGGCGTCGACACCGTCACGGTGGTCACCGAGGGCGTGTTCAGCTATTGCAGCTTCAAGGTCAAGATCGACACCGACCGCTACATCGGGCCCGAGCAGGCGAACGTGCGCTGTGACGGCGAGGTGGTCGGGCACGTGACCACGGCCGAGTACGGTTCGCAGATGCTGTCGCTGGGCGGCGTGCACCACCTGACCGGCGGTTCGAAGCGCGAGGGTCGCGTCACCTGCCAGGTGATGATGGACCTCGGCAACAAGCAGCCGGTCGAGCTCGACATCGAGGGCGGCGCCAAGGTGGTGGTGGCCGCGGGGCGCGCGCCGGTGATCAACGGCGTAGTCGAGCAGCGCATGCGCGTGGGCTGCGGCTCGGCCACGATCGGCATCTTCGCGCCGCAGTGGAAAGGCCATGTCGACGAGGTCATCGTCGTCGACGATCACATCACCGGGGTGCTCACCGAGCACCAGGCCGGCAAGTACATCGACATGGCACCCTCGGGCATCCGCATTCGCGGCAAGCGCTCCACCCCCGGGCGCTACTTCCAGGTCGCCAATCCGGGCATGGGCTGGGGCGGTACCGACATCACCGACCCGCTGTCGATCATCGAGCGCGTCGACGCGGCGGTGGCCCGTCCCGGGCAGCGCGTCCTGTTCGTCTCCACCACGGGCGAGGACCATGCCTACTTCGTGCTCGACGACCGGCTCGCCTTCGTGCCGGCGCCGATGCCCGCGGCGCTGGTCAAGGTGGTCGAGCGCATCGGCGAGAACTGCGAGCCCGCACTGTGCAGCGTGCTGTTCCTGGGCGGCGCCGGCGGGTCGCTGCGTGCCGGCGTCACCGAGAATCCGATCGCACTGACACGCTCGATCAAGGACCTCCTGACCAACGTGACTGCGGGCGGCGCGCCCGCCTATGTCTGGCCGGGCGGCGGCATCATGATGATGGTCGATGTCGCGCGCATGCCGGACAACGCGTTCGGCTCGGTGCCGACGCCGGCGATCGTCGCGCCGATCGAGTTCACGATGCGGCTCGACGACTACGCGGCGATGGGGGGCTACATGCACCGCGTGCGGTCGGTCGAGGACGTGCTCGCCAACGAGCGCTTTCGCCTGCTCGCGCAGGATCCGCGCAACCCCTGGCCGATCGGCGAGAAGCCGGTGGTCGGCTAGGCGATGCCAGGACCGCAACGCCATCGCCTGGGCCCGGCGCGCGAGCGCTGGTGCCACGGACCGATCGACCTGGTCGTGGCGGCCTGGGGGGAGGCCGATGCGGTCGAGGCGGCATTCGGCGCCGCCTGGGCGCGCTTCGGCGGCGTGCTCGATGCGCTGGTCGCCGAACTCGCGCTGTTGCGCCGGCCGGTCACGCCGACCACCGAGGCACATGGCCCGGTCGCGCGGCGCATGGTGGCCGCCTGCCGCGCGCACCTGCCGGCCTTCGTGACGCCGATGGCAGCCGTCGCCGGTGCCGTCGCCGAAGACGTGCTCGAGCACTTCGTGCGCGACGGCGTCGCGCGGGCCCTGGTGAACAACGGCGGGGACATCGCGCTCCACCTGGCGCCGGGCCAGGTGCTGCGCGTCGGCATCGTGCCCGATCCTCGCGTGCCGGCGGTCGGCGGCTGCGTTGCCGTCGCGCACGAGGACGCGGTGCGCGGCATCGCGACGAGCGGCTGGCGCGGCCGCAGCTTCAGCCTCGGCATCGCCGACAGCGTGACCGTCCTCGCGCGCACCGCGGCGGCCGCCGATGCCGCCGCCACCCTGATCGCCAACGCCGTGAACGTCGAGCATCCGGCGGTGCAGCGGGCGCCGGCATCCAGCCTGAAGGACGACAGCGACCTCGGTGAGCGCCTCGTGACCACCGCCGTCGGCGCACTGCCCGCGCGCCTGGTGGAGACGGCGCTGGTGCGCGGACTCGAAGCGGCCGAGCGTCAGGTCGCCTGCGGCAACGTCATTGGCGCGGCGCTTGCTTTGCAGGGGCAATGGCGGGCGACCGCGGCGGCGGGCGGACGGATCGGCGGGATCGGATCGGCATCCGGCCCCTCGGCACGGGCGGCATGAAAGCGGAATCGGGAGGAGAGCAGGATGCGCGGAAAATCCGGGACAGTGGCGGCGCCGGCCGGCGTGGGTTTCGTGGTGCGCAAGATCGTCACCATGGTCGAGGAGATTCGCCACGAGGGCGGGCCGCCGCGGCGCACGCCGGTGCGCCGCGGTGCCATCGCGGCGGTGGTGGCCAATCCGTTCGCCGGACGCCACGTCGCCGACCTGATGTCGGCGATGGACGGGCTGAAGCCGATCGGCTACGACCTGGCGGCGCGGCTGATCCGTCTGCTCGGCGGTCCGGGCAAGGTCGATGCCTATGGCAAGAGCGTGATCGTCGGCGTCGCCGGGGAATCGGAGCACGCGGCGCTCTGGCATGTGCCCGGCGGCTACGGGATGCGCGAACTGCTCGACCAGTCGCTCGCGATCGTGCCGTCGACGATCAAGGTGGCGCCGGCCGGCACGGTCATCGACGTGCCGCTGCATCATCGGACCGCGGCGTACGTGCGCAGCCATTTCGACAGCGTCGAGATGCGTGTTCCGGACGCGCCGCGTCCCGACGAGATCGTCTTCATCCTCGCGATGGGAGCCGGCGGACGAGTGCACCAGCGCATGGGCGGTCTCGGCGTGGGCGACATCGCGAAGTTCGACGGCCAGCGCTAGACGCACGGCCGCCGACGTTACGGGGAGAGCAACGATGGCTTTTTTGAGGAACTGCTGGTACGCCGCCGCCTGGGCAGGCGAGGTCGGCGACCGGCTCCTGGCGCGCACCATCCTCGACGTTCCGATGGTGTTCTTTCGCGACAGCGCCGGACGCCCGGCGGCCCTGCTCGACCGCTGCCCGCACCGGTTGCTGCCCTTGTCCATGGGCCGGCTGCGCGGCGACAGCATCGAATGCGGCTACCACGGGCTGACCTTCGATTGCAGCGGGCGGTGCGTGCGCGCGCCCGGACAGGAGCGGATTCCGCCGGCGGCCCGCGTCCCGTCGTATCCGGCCGTCGACCACCTCGGCATGGTCTGGGTGTGGCCCGGCGATCCCGCGCTCGCCGATCCGGCGAAGCTCTTCGACCGGCTGCCGCAATGGGCGCTGTCCCAGGGCGAGGAGCCGGCCTGGGGCCTCAATTGCGGCCCCTATACCCACGTGAAGTGCAACTACCAGCTGCTCACGGAGAACCTGGTCGACCCGGCGCACGTCACCTACGTGCACACCACCACGCTGGGCACGCCGGCCATGGCCGACATTCCCGTCGAGACCACCCAGCACGGCGACACGCTGCTGGTGACGCGCTGGACACTCGACTCGCCGGCCGCGCCGATCCTGCAGCGCTTCGGCAAGTGGCCCGGCAACGTCGATCGCTGGCAGTACTACTGGCTCTACCCGCCGTCGATCGCGGTGGTCGACTTCGGGTCGCATGTGCCCGGCATGGACCACTCGGATGCCGCGCGCGACGCGGGCATACGCATCTATTCCTGCCACTTCCTGACGCCCGAGACCGAGGGGTCGACGCACTATTTCTGGCTGCAGCTGCGCAATTTCGCGCAGCGCGACGCGGCGGTCTCGCGCGAGATCACCGAGCAGTTCGTGCTCGCCTTCGCCGAGGACAAGGCCGTCCTCGAGGCGATCGAGGCGGCCGAGGCCAGGCCGATGATCACCGAACGTGTCAAACTGGCGCTCGATTCCGGCAGCGTGCGCCTGCGGCGCACGGTGGCACGCATGATTGCCGACGAACAGGCGCAGCCGCGCGGCGGCGCGACCGCTTGAACCATTCAACAAGGAGAGACCCGATGAAACGACTCAGCACGACCCTGGCAGCCGCCCTGGTGGCCATGGCGGCGGCCGGCACGGCGCCTGCCCAGCAAAAGCCGATCCGCATCGGCGAGATCAACAGCTACAAGGCGCAGCCGGCGTTCCTCGACCCGTACAAGAAGGGCATGGACCTCGCGCTCGAGGAGGTCAATGCCGCCGGCGGCATCGGCGGGCGCAAGATCGAGCTGGTGATCCGCGACGACGGCGGCAATCCCGGTGACGCGGTGCGGGTGGCCGAGGAACTGGTCTCGCGCGAGCGGGTCGACCTGCTGGCCGGCGGCTTCCTGTCCCACATCGGCCTCGCGCTCACCGACTTCGCCAAGCAGAAGAAGACCTTCTTCCTGGCCACCGAGCCCCTGACCGACAAGATCGTCTGGCAGAACGGCAACAAGTACACCTTCCGGCTGCGCGCCTCCACCTACATGCAGGCGGCGATGCTGGTGCCGGAGGCCGCCAAGATGAAGAAGAAGCGCTGGGCGGTGGTCTATCCCAACTACGAGTACGGCCAGTCGGCCGTGGCCACCTTCAAGGAGCAATTGAAGAAGGCGCAGCCCGACGTCGAATTCGTCGGGGAGCAGGCGCCGCCCCTGGGCCGCATCGACGCCGGCGCGGTGGTGCAGGCGCTCGCCGATGCCAAGCCCGATGCCATCTTCAACGTACTGTTCGGCGCCGACCTCGCGCGCTTCGTGCGCGAGGGCAACACGCGCGGCCTGTTCAAGGGGCGCGAAGTGGTCAGCCTGCTCACCGGCGAGCCCGAGTACATCGACCCGCTCAAGGACGAGACGCCCGAGGGCTGGCTCGTGACCGGCTACCCGTGGTACGGAATCGACACCCCGGAACACAAGGCCTTCTTCATCGCCTACCATCGCAAGTACAACGACTACCCGCGCCTCGGCTCGGTGGTCGGCTACGCCACGGTGAAGGCGCTCGCCGCCGGGTTGAAGCGCGCCAATTCCACCGACACCGAGAAGCTCATCGCGGCCTTCCGCGGGCTCAACTTCGAGTCGCCGTTCGGCAAGGTCGTCTTCCGCGCGCAGGATCACCAGTCGACCATGGGCGCCTATGTCGGACGGACCACGGTGCGCGGCGGCAAGGGCGAGATGAAGGACTACAAGTACTACGACGGCGCGAAGTTCCTGCCGTCCGACGCCGAAGTCAAGAAGATGCGTCCGGCCGACTGACGGCTGCGACTCCCTCGGGCCGGTCCGCGGTCGCCCGCGGCCGGCGTGTTCGTCCGCCCGCCCTGCATGACGCATGAGCCCTGACGCGATCGCCGTCCAGTTCCTCAACGGACTGGCCGGCGCCTCGACGCTGTTCCTGATTGCCGTGGGGCTGTCGCTGATCTTCGGCGTCACCCGCATCGTCAATTTCGCCCACGGGTCGTTCTACATGCTGGGCATCTATGTCGCCTATTCGCTGGTGGCGCGCTTCGGCGGCACCGTGCTGGGGTTCTGGGCGTCGCTGCTGGTGGCGGCGCTCGCGGTCGCGGTGATCGGCGTCGTCGTGGAGCTGCTGCTGCTGCGCCGGATCTACCATGCGCCGGAGCTGTTCCAGCTGCTCGCCACCTTCGCGGTCGTGCTGATCGTGCGCGATGCCACGCTCGCGCTCTGGGGACCGGAGGACCTGCTCGGACCGCGCGCGCCGGGCCTGAAGGGATCGGTGGAGATTCTCGGGCGACAGTTCCCGCAATACGACCTCGCGCTGATCTTCGTCGGCCCGGCGGTGCTCGGGCTGTTGTGGCTGGTGCTCACGCGCACCCGCTTCGGCATCCTGATCCGCGCCGCCACCCAGGATCGCGAGATGGTCGGCGCCCTCGGCGTGAACCAGGCGTGGCTGTTCACCGCCGTGTTCGCCCTCGGCGCCTTCCTGGCCGCGTTCGGCGGCGCCCTGCAGGCGCCGCGCGAGCCGGCCAATCTCGGTCTCGACCTGGTTGCCATCGGCGAGGCCTTCGTCGTGGTGGTGGTGGGCGGCATGGGCAGCATTCCCGGCGCCTTCCTGGCCGCCTTCATCATCGCGGAGATCAAGGCCATGTGCTTCGCGATCGGCCAGACCACCATCGCCGGCGTCAGCTTCTCGTTCTCCAAGCTGACCCTGGTCGTCGAGTTCCTGGTGATGGCGGCGGTCCTGATCTGGCGCCCGTGGGGGCTGCTGGGCCGGCCCGCGGCGGCGACGCGCAACCCGGCGGAGATCGAGGCGCCGATCAGTCCGGCCGACGCGCGCACGCGCCGCTTCGGGTTCGCGGTGCTGGCGCTCCTCATCGTGCTGCCGGCCTTCGCGCAGGCCTTCCCCTACACGCTGGTGCTGTCGATCGACATCCTGATCGCCGTGCTGTTCGCGGCCAGCCTGCACTTCATCATGGGGCCCGGCGGCATGCACTCGTTCGGCCACGCCGCCTACTTCGGGCTCGGCGCCTATGGCGCCGGCCTGCTGGTCAAGCAGGCGGGCTGGTCGATGGAGACCGCGCTCGTCGGCGCACCGCTGATCGCCGCCGCGGGCGCCCTGGTGTTCGGCTGGTTCTGCGTGCGACTGTCGGGCGTCTATCTGGCGATGCTGACCCTGGCGTTCGCGCAGATCGTCTGGTCGGTGGCCTTCCAGTGGGATGACTTCACCGGCGGCAGCAACGGCATCGTCGGCGTCTGGCCGGCGCCGTGGTTGTCGGAGAAGTGGGCCTACTATTACCTGACGCTCGCGTGCGCGGTCGCCGGCGTGCTGCTCCTGTGGCGCGTCCTCCTCGCGCCGTTCGGCTACGCGATGCGCGCGGGGCGCGACTCGCCGCTGCGTGCCGACGCGATCGGCATCGACGTGTTCCGCGTGCAGTGGAAGGCATTCATGCTCGCCGGACTGGTGTGCGGGGTCGCCGGCGGCCTGTTCGCCTTCTCCAAGGGGTCGATCTCGCCCGAGGCCATCGGCGTCGGCCGCTCCATCGATGGCCTGATCATGGTGCTGCTGGGCGGCGTGCAGACCCTGGCCGGGCCGGTGGTCGGTGCCGGGCTCTTCACCTGGCTCTCCGACCTGATCGCGCGCGAATTCGCCTACTGGCGCGCCGCGCTCGGCTTGACCATCCTGGTGCTCGTGCTGGCGTTCCCGCTCGGCGTCGCCGGCTCGGTCAAGCGCCTGTTCGCGCGCGAGGCGGCATGAAGGCGGGAACGGCGCGATGACGGTGCTGCTCAAGGTCGAGGGCCTGACCAAGTCGTTCGGCGGCGTGCGCGCGGTCGGCAATGTCAGCTTCGAGGTGACGGCGGGAGAACTGCTGGCGATGATCGGGCCCAACGGCGCCGGCAAGTCGACCTGCTTCAACATGCTCAACGGGCAGCTCGCCCCCGACGCCGGCAGCATCGAGTTCGCCGGCCGCCAGATCGTCGGCTTGAAGCCGCGCGCGGTGTGGCGCCTCGGCGTCGGCCGCACGTTCCAGATCACCGCGACGTTCAGTTCGATGACCGTGCGCGAGAACGTCCAGGTCGCGCTCCTGTCGCACCATGGGGGGCTGGGCGGACTGTGGCGGCGCGCGCGCGATGCGCATGTCGACGCGGCCGACCGGCTGCTCGAGCGCGTCGGCATGCGCGAGCAGGGCGACCGGCCGTGCTCGGTGCTCGCCTATGGCGACCTCAAGCGTCTCGAACTCGCCGTCGCGCTCGCGAACCGGCCGCGCCTGCTCCTGATGGACGAGCCGACTGCCGGCATGGCGCCGCGCGAGCGCGTTGCGCTGATGGCGCTGGCCGCCGAGATCGTTCGCACCGACAACATCGGCGTGCTGTTCACCGAGCACGACATGGACGTGGTGTTCGCGCACGCGAACCGGGTGATCGTGCTGAACCGGGGGCAGCTGATCGCCGCCGGCGCGCCGGACGCCGTGCGTGCCGACGCGGAGGTCCAGCGCATCTACCTCGGGAGCCGCCACTGATGCTCAAGGCCACCGACCTGCACACCTACTATGGCCAGGCGCACATCCTCGCCGGCGTGTCGGTCGAGGTCCGGGCCGGCGAGGTGGTGGTGCTGCTCGGCCGCAATGGCGCCGGCAAGAGCACGACGATGAAGTCGATCATGGGCCTGGTGCGGCCGCGCGCGGGGACGGTGGAGTTCCAGGGGCGGCGCATCGAGCAGCTCGCGACGCACCGGATCGCGCGCATGGGGCTGGGCTACGTGCCCGAGGAACGGCGCATCTTCACCGAACTCACCGTGCTCGAGAATCTGGAGGTCGGCCGCCAGGCGCCGCGGCCGGGCGCGCCCACCTGGGACTTCGAGAAGATCGGCCGCCTGTTCCCGAACCTGCGCGAGATGCCGCACCGGCCCGGCGGGCGCATGTCCGGCGGCGAGCAGCAGATGCTGACCATTGCCCGCACGCTGATGGGCAATCCCGCCTGCGTGCTGCTCGACGAGCCGTCGGAGGGGGTGGCGCCGGTGATCGTCGACCAGATGGCCGAGGCGATCCGCGGGCTCAAGTCCGCCGGTGTCGCGATCCTGCTCTCGGAGCAGAACCTGCACTTCGCCATGGAAGTCGCCGACCGCGCCTACATCATCGAGAAGGGGGCGATCCGCTTCTCCGGGACGATGGCGGCGCTCGCCGCCAACGCCGAGGTGCAGGCGCAGTATCTGGCGGTCTAGACCGGATCGGGAGGGAAACCATGGACGGCGGACTGCTGCTGGGCTGCAACGGGCGCGGCGCGCAGGCATCCTCGCGCGCGCATCCGGTGTCGCTCGTCGAGGCGCCGATCGACGAGCAGTTCCGCATGGTCAAGGCGTCGGGCGTGTTCGACTATTTCGACCGGCTGCCGCTGCCGGAACAGCTCGACGCGTACCTGGCGGCGATCGCGAAGTACGATCTCCCGGTGCACACCGGCAGCTGGTTCTACCGGCTCGGACGCGACGAGGCGCTGCTCGCGCAGAACCTGCGCCTGTGCAAGGAGGTCGGTGCCGCCTGCCACAACATCATGACCTTCGCGCAGCATGCCGACGGCCACCTGCTCACCGACGACGAGATCGTCACCCACTACCTGGAAACCTACGACGCCGCGATGACGCTGGGTGTCGAGCCGTGCTTCGAGCTGCATGTGAACATGTGGAACGAGGACTTCGCGCGCGTGACGCCAGTCGCCCGGCGCGTGCTCGCGCACGGCATCCCGTTCAATTTCAACGTCGACTACAGCCACGTGGTGTTCAAGATCGGCAATCGCTTCGAGCAGGACATCTCCGGCGTGCGCGAGGCGGTCGAATCCGGGCGGATGGTGCTCGACCCGTTCGAGGACGGCAGCCTCGTCGACGAATGGCTCGCGCTCGGCATCGTGCGCTGGACCCAGCTGCGCACGGTGGCGCCGAACCAGCCGATGAACCTCTCGCACCGGCATGCGCCCGGGGTGCCGGCGGGCGACACCCGGCAGTACGGCAGCTATGGCCGCGGGATCCTCTATCCGGCGACGCGGCCCGCGCCCGGCGAATGGCACTCGCCGTGGCATGCCTGGATGCTCGAACCGTCGAAGGAGGCGATCCGCAAGGTGCTGCGCCACCACGTGAAGACGCCCGGCAGCCGATTGCGCTACCTCACCACCGAGATGATCAACCTCCCCGACTATGCGCTCGGCCACGGCTACGACCTGTTCGAGCAGAACGTCGCGTGCGCGCGCTTCATCCGCCGCGCCTGGGAGGAGGTCAAGGCCCTGCATGCGGCGGGACTGGTTTAACATCGGCCGGCCGCCGCCCTTACGCGGCGCCCTGATCAAGCAGGAGACCATCATGAGACTGTCCCACGCCCTGGGTGCGGCGCTGCTGGCGTTGTCCGCCGCGGCCGCCGTTGCCCAACCCTACCCGAATCGCCCGGTCCGGCTGATCGTGCCGTTCCCGGCCGGCGGCGCCGCCGACCTCGCCGCGCGCACGGTCACGCAGGCGCTGTCACAGGCGCTCGGCCAGCCGCTCATCATCGACAACCGCGGCGGCGCCGACGGCGCGATCGCCGGCGACGCAGTGAAGAACTCGCCACCTGACGGCTACACGCTGCTCTTCGCCACCACCACCGGCTTGAACGCCGCGCCGGTGATGAGGAAGCAGCCGCCCTATGATCCGATCACCGCGTTCACGCCGATTTCGATGGTCGGCCGGTTCGGGTTCTTCCTGTTCGTGCATGAGAGCCTGCCGGCGAAGACGGTGCCGGAGTTCCTCGCGTACGTGCGCGCCAATCCGGGCAAGGTCAACTACGGCACCGGCAACGGCACCAGCATCCTCGCCACCGCGCAGCTGGCGCTGGTCGAGAAGCTCAACATGCAGCACATCCCCTACAAGGGCGACGCACCGGCCACTGCCGACCTGATCGCCGGGCGCGTGCAGGTGATGATCGGCACGCCAGGCAGCGCCATGCCGCAGGTGAAGGAAGGTCGCCTGCGCGTGCTGGCCACGCTGCTCTCCTCGCGCAGTCCGCTTGCCCCCGACGCGCCGACCGCGGTCGAGGCCGGCCTTGGCAGGCTCACCATCACGCCTTGGGCAGGCCTGTTCGGCCCGGCGAAGCTGCCGCCCGAGGTCGTCGAGCGGGTGGCTGCGGCGATGCGGACCGTTGCCGGTCGCGGCGACGTGCGCGAGGGCCTCGACCGCATCGCGTTCCAGCTGCAGAGCTCGACGCCGGCCGAAATGGCCGCGCTCCTCAAGGAGCAGCTCGACGTGTGGCGCAAGACCGCCGACGAAGTGGGGCTGGAGAGGAACTGAGCGCGCTTCCGGTAGCCATGGACGGCGGGCGAACTGCACGCATTGCAGGCCGTGAAGACCTCCAGGCAGGTGATTGAAGAACGAATGACCGGATCCGGGCAGGACACGACGACGCCGGCTGGAGACGCTGTTCGATTGTCCCTTGAGGCAGAAGGCGTCGCCGCGTTCCGCACTCGCTTGGCTGGCTGGCGTGATTGCTCCCGCGGACGAGTCGTCGCCGGCGGTCGAAGCGGGGCGGAACACGCGGCATCGGGGCTTGGGCTGTCGCACGGCCGATGGCGAACGGAGAGACGGCCCCGTGCTTAGTGGGTGAATAAGCAGACATCTATGTTCATTCGCCGCGGGTCGTGCGAATCTTGGGCCAGGGCGGACGGCATTTGTCGCCTGCCCGTTGTCTCTTCGCCTCAACGGACACGACGTCGTGGCGCCGCGGGGAACGATGCGTGAGGTGTTCATCAAGCTTGCATCGGGGCAGGCGACCGTCGACGCCCTGGACCAGTGGAGCGCAGAGCGCATCCAGGCCGGGCCTTGAACGATCGGCAGTTCGTCAGTTCATTGCAACCATCCGGATTTCATGACAAAGCTCGCGGGCATTGACGTTGGCGGTACCTTCACCGACCTGATCCTGGTCGACGACGCGACCGGCGAGGTGCGCCTGGCCAAGGTGCCGACCACGGTCGACAACCAGGCCTTCGGGGTGCTGGCGGCGATCGAATCCGCCGGCGCCGACCCGGCGGGCCTGGCGGCGATCATCCACGGCACCACGACCACCACCAACGCGATGCTCGAGCGCAAGATCGCCAGGGTGGGTCTCATCACCACCCGGGGCTTCCGCGACGTGCTCGAGCTCGGCCGGCGCACCCGGCCCACGCCCTATGGGCTGACCGGCACCTTCGCGCCGCTGATCCCGCGCGAGCTGCGCCTGGAGGTCGCCGAGCGCATGGACGCTTCCGGCGCGGTGCTCACCCCGCTGGACGAGGCCGGGGTCGACGCGGCCGCGCGCGCGCTGCGCGCGGCGGGCTGCGAGGCGGTGGTGATTCATTTCCTGCACAGCTACATCAACCCGGCGCACGAGCGGCGTGCCGCGGAGATCGTGCGCGCGCTCTGGCCCAACGACTTCGTCACCACGGGGCACGCGGTGGTCGCGGAGTACCGCGAATACGAGCGCGGCGTCACCGCCGCCGTCAACGCGGCGGTGCAGCCGGTGCTCGCGCGCTACATCGAGCGCCTTGCCGGCGAGCTCAAGGCGCGCGGCTTCGCGCGCGAGCTCCTGGTCATGCAGGGCAACGGCGGCACGGTCGCGGCCTCGATGGTTGCCGAGGCGGCCGTCAACACGGTGATGTCCGGCCCCGCGTCCGGCGTGATCGCCGCTGCCTACACCGGCACGGCGTCGGGGGAGCCCAACCTCATCACCTACGACATGGGCGGCACCTCGACGGACGTGGCGCTGATCCAGGACGGGCTGCCGTCGGTGTCGAGCGAGCTCGAACTCGAGTACGCAATGCCGATCCACGTGCCGATGGTCGACGTGACCACGATCGGCGCCGGCGGCGGCTCGCTCGCCTATGTCGATGCCGCCGGCATGCTGCACGTGGGGCCGGAGAGCGCCGGCGCGACGCCGGGCCCGATCTGCTACGCGCGCGGCGGCACCCGCCCGACGATCACCGACGCCAACCTGGTGCTCGGCCGGCTCGATCCCGACAAGCTGCTCTCGGTCAAGGAGCCGGTGCCGCTCGAGCGGGTGCGCGCGCTGATCCGCGAGCACGTCGGCGCGCCGCTCGGCCTGGACGACGACGCCGCGGCGGCCGCGATCCTCACCATCGCCAACGACAAGATGGCGGGCGCGATCCGCATGGTGAGCCTCGGCCGCGGCCACGATCCGCGCGATTTCGCGCTGTTCGCGTTCGGCGGCGCCGGGCCGCTGCACGCCTGCGCGCTGGCGCGCGAGCTGGGCATCCCCAAGGTGATCGTTCCCGCACGCCCCGGGCTCACCAACGCGCTCGGCTGCGCGGTCGCCGACGTGCGCCACGACTACGTGCGCACGGTCAACCGGCCGCTCGGCGAGCTGGCCGAGGGCGAGGTCGCGCGCGTGTTCGCCGCGCAGCTGCGCGAGGGCGAGGCGATGATCGCGCGCGAGCGCGTCGCGGTCGAGCGCATCGATGCGGTGCACAGTGCCGACATGCAGTTCCAGGGCCAGAGCCACATCCTTTCGGTCGCGGTTCCCGACGCCGCGCTCTCGCTGGCGCAGCTGCGGGAGCGGTTCGAGGCGGCCTACTGGCTGCGCTTCGGCGTCGAACTCAAGGAGATCCGCCCGGTGCTGGTGAACCTGCACACGGCGGTGATCGGCCGGCGCCGGCCGCTGTCGCTCGCCGCGATCGCGGCCGCGGCGCCGCGGCCGACGCTCGCCGAGGCGCGCATCGCCGAGCGCAGCGTCTGGTTCGCCGGCGGCCGTGTCGCCGCGCCCGTCTATCGCCGCGAATGGCTGCCGCACGCGGCGTCGTTCACCGGTCCCGCGATCGTCCAGCAGCTCGACTGCACCACCGTGATCGAGCCCGGCGTGCGCGCCCGCATCGACGCGATCGGCAACCTGGTCCTCGAGGTTTAACGCCATGCATTCCACCACGCCGCAACCGGCCGGCACGCAGCCGGCCCTCGATCCGGTGACCCTGGCCGTGCTGCAGAGCGGCCTCAACCAGGTCTGCAACGAAATGGACCTGGCATTCGTGCGGGCGGCGTTCTCGCCGGTGATCGCCGAGGCGCTCGACCGCTCCGACGGCATCTACCATCGCGACAACGGCGAACTCATCGCGCAGGGCGAGCTCGGCCTGCCGGTGTTCGTCGGCACCATGCAGTTCTCGGTGCAGGCGGTGATCGAACGGGTGCGCGCGCGCGGCATCCCGCTGGAGGACGGCGACGTCTTCATCGTCAACGACCCCTACCTCGGCGGCACCCACCTGATGGACGTCAAGTTCGTCAAGCCGTTCTTCCACCAGGGCCGGCTGTGGTGCTGGCTCGCCAACACCGGGCACTGGCCGGACACCGGCGGCATGGTGCCCGGCGGCTTTTCTGCCAACGCCACCGAGGTCGAGCAGGAGGGCCTGCGCCTGCCACCGGTCAAGCTGTACAAGAAGGGCGTGCTCGACGACGAGATCCTGTCGATCATCCTCTCGAACATCCGCGTCGCCGACCAACGCATCGGGGACATCAAGGCCCAGGCCGCGGCACTGGCGACCGGCGAGAAGCGCCTCGCGGCGCTGCTCGAGCGCTACGGCGCCGACACGGTCGATGCCGGCATCGCCGAGCTGCGCCGCCGCGCCTGCGCGCGGATGCGCGCGCGGATCGCCGCGATCCCCGACGGCGTCTACGAGGGCCGCGCGCTGGTCGATTCCGACGGCGTCGTCGATGAACCGCTGACCATCGCGATGCGCGTCACCAAACGCGGCGGCGCCACCGACGCGACCCTGGCCTTCGACATGAGCGGCTCCTCGCCGCCGTGCCGCGGGCCGATGAACTCGGTCATCGCGACCACCAAGTCCTCGATCTATCTCGCCGTCAAGCACGTCTTTCCCGACGTGCCGATCAACGCCGGCACCTTCGAGCCGCTCGTCATCGCCGAGCCGCACGACACCTTCCTGTACGCGACCTATCCGCGGCCGGTCTCGGGCTGCGCCGCCGAGGTCAGCCAGCGCATCGCCGAGGCGGTGTTCGCGGCGCTGGCGCGGGCGATCCCCGACCAGCTGTTCGCCGCGCCCGCCGGTACCAGCGGCAACCTCGGGGTCGGCGGCACCGACCCCCTGACCGGCCGCTCCTACGTCATGTACGTGATCTCCGGCGGGGGCTACGGCGGCAGCGCCAGGGGCGACGGCATCTCCAACGGCTGCTCGACCATCGGCATCTCCAAGACCACGCCGGTGGAGATCATGGAGCAGCGCTACCCGGTGCTGTTCGAGGAGTTCTCCCTGCACGAGGGCTCGGGCGGCGCGGGCGAACACCGCGGCGGGTTCGGCGTCAACTACAGGATCCGCATCCGGCGCGGCGAGGCGGTCGCCTCGATGGTGATGGACCACGGCCGCACCGGGCCGCAGGGCGCGCTCGGCGGCGCCGACGGCGGCGTCAATCGCGTGCGCATCGTCCGCGGCGGCACCGCCTATGTGCCGCCGCACCTGTCGAAGGACCAGAACATCGCGCTGACGGCGGGCGATCTCATCGAGGTGTCGACGCCCGGCGGCGGCGGCTACGGCGATGCGCGCGCGCGTCCCCGGGCCGAGATCGAGCGCGACATCGCGCGCGGCTACTACACGCGCGAGCAGGCGCAGCGCCTGTTCGGCGTCGCGCTCTAGTCGCGGCCGCCCGACGCGCCGGCGCGCGGGCTCAGCCCGGCTTGCGCTCGATCGGGCAGGTCGACAGCCCGAGCAGCGGATAGAGCGGGCAGAACCGGAATGCCCCGGTGAGCACGGGCACGATGCCGATCCATCCCCAGGCGCCGATCTGCCCGCCCAGCGTCAGGCCGATCAGCACCAGCCCCGCCACGATGCGCAGCGCCCGGTCGATACCACCCACGTTTGCCTTCATGTCGTTCCCTTTCGTCGGCGTTGGTTCAGTCAACGAGGGCATTGTCGGCGGCGCCGGCCGGGCGGTCGGTGACCGCGGTCACACAGCCGCGCCCGGCGCGCCGGCGGCCACCGCGCGCAGCGCCGCGGCATCGAGAATGCGGATGTGCTCGCGCCCGCTCTCGAGGTAACCGGCACGCGCGAAGCGCGCAATGAGCCGGGAGACGATCTCGCGGCTGGTGCCCAGGCGCTGCGCCAGTGCGGCGTGGCTGGTGTCGAGCTCGCGGCCGTGGCCGAGCAGCAGCTCGGCCAGGCGCCGGTCGACGCGGTGGAAGGCGACCGCCTCGACCAGTTCGCACAGGTCGGCCAGGCGCTCGGCAAACGTACCGAAGACGAAGCGCCGCGCGGCCTCGTCCGCGGTCGCCGCCAGGAAGTCCGCCTGTCCCAGGAGCACCATGCGGGTCTCGAGATACGTCTCTCCGAAGGCGGACAAGGCCCGCCCGCTTTGCAGGCAGCCGGCGGAGACGATGCACATCTCGCCGGGGGTGACCCGGTAGAGTTCGAGCGTGCGTCCGTCAGCCGTGCCGCGCGCGACCCGCACGCCACCCTCGAGCACCAGCGGGAAGCCCTCACAGGGCTGGCCGGCATCGAACACCCGGGTTCCGGACGAAATCCGCGCCACCGTCAGGGGCAGCGCGGGGCGCGCCCCGCCGAGAACGGTGGCGAGGCCCGGATACAGACGCGCGAGCGCCGCCCGCGTCGCGTCATCAGGGATCGCGTTCATCGGTCGTCGACCTCCGGGGGGTCCTGGGAGCGGGGCTCGGTGCGCCGGGGCATCACATGCACCTGGTCGAGATCGAGGCGCACCGCGAGGCGTGCGCCGACGGTCAGGTTGCGCCGCTCCGCGCCGGAGAGCGTCAGGCGCAATGCGACGCCGGGAAGCGCGTCGAGCGAGAGCGTGGCGAGGCTGATCTCGCCGAGGTGACGGGCCGCCTCGACCCGTGCCGCGAACGCGTCGCCGCCCCGGACCGCGTCGACGAGGCCGATGCCCTCGCCGGGAATGACCCAGTGGAGCGGCTGGCCGGGGGCGAGGCGGCCCTTGTCGCGCACCTCCAGCACGGGCGCGCGCGCGTCGTCCTGCGCGCCGGCGGTCCAGCGCATCCGGCCGCGGCCGGGATGCGCGGCGGGGCCCAGCCAGCAGCCGTGAAAGCGGTTCTGGATGCCGACCAGGTCGGCGACGCGGGCGTTGCGGGGCGCGCGATGAATCGCCTCCGGCGTTCCCGACTGCAGCACGCGGCCGGCGTCGATCACCGCCATGCGGTCGGCCAGCAGGCGCGCCTCGTCGAGGTCGTGGGTGACCAGCAGGATCGGGATGCCGAGGTCG